>NZ_JZDQ02000010.1 GCF_000960475.2 Nocardioides luteus
GGACCGCGACCCCGAGCCGTTGCTCGGGGTCGCGGCACCCGACGACTCGGTCGTGGTGTCACTTCGCGGCCTCTTGGCCAGGAAAGTCACCCAGACTGATCCCATCAGGTGAACCCGTCGGTAACCACCCACGCACCCATGCATGCATGTCACGCGACCACTGTCGAAATGGCGGGTGTCTGAGAGATAGCAGCGCCACGACCGCTGATAGAGCGGCCTGAATTGGCCGAATCCAGGCGGATCAAATCCCTTTCGCTGTGGGATGATGGAGGTATCCCGATCCGGCCCTCCCGTGCGCAACGAGGAAGGCGATACGATGGCCACAGAACCTACCCCAGAGCACCACCGTGCAAACGACACTCCCCATCCCGGTGCTTCCCGCTTTACGCGAGCGAGCGCCGCTTGGGTGGCAGTTGCCGCCGCCCTCGTGCTGCTCATCCTGCTCGTCGTGTTCATGCTGCAGAACTCCTCGAAGGTCGAGGTTCAGTTTCTGGGTGCCGATGGCAATATCCCGCTGGGACTTGCTCTGCTGATCGCCGCTGTTGGCGGGGGTGTGCTGGTAGCAATTGCCGGGATCGCCCGCATCACCCAACTGCGGATCAGTGTCCGCCGCAGCAATCGAACAACGCCGAGCCCATGAGTCGAGAAGACCGGGCTGCGGTCGACTGAGTACCGTTGAGGGCGCGCGGCAGGCCAGGAAGAGAGAACCAGGATGGGGAAGTGGCCGAGCCAATCGAGCCGGGTCCAGGCTCTGACACGACGCGCCACCGGCCGGGGCGGGCGGCGCAGATCGGTCGCCGCCACCCTTACCGAGAAGGCGTGCGCACTCGCAGCCGGAGTCAGCCGCCAGGCGCACCTTCTCAGTGACCAGATTGTCCATGGGGCCGGCGAACAAGCAGACGCTCCCGCGGCCAGACGAGAACCTGGGCCAAGAACGCTCCGCAGACAGCGGCACCCGGTTCGGCGAGGGCTCCTCGTTTTCGGGCTGGGAGCGGCGGCCGCCTACTTCCTCGACAGAAAGAATGGGCGTGAACGTCGAGAGCGTGCGCGGGCGCGTACCACCGCGGGCGCGCTGCATCTCGGCAACGGGCTCGAGCATGCATCCCGGGTCGCCCGCAAGACCGCCGAACTTGCCCAGAAGAAGCCCGGCTCGATGACCGAGGAATGAGGAGTTGTCCCGGGCGGCTTGCTCACTGAGGACATGGTCGTAGCCGTGACTCCGTGATGACGCAATGTGCCGGCGCCCCGTCACCATCGCGGGCCGACCGACGAGGGGGCGTCAGACGATCAGTTCGCCGGCAGGCCAAGGCCACGATCGGCGACCCTGCGGGCGCTGCCTGCCGTCCGCGAGGGGGGTAGGACAAGCCCACCACGGCCGTCTGGCCGGAGGCGACCAGGTCGGCCAACACGCGAACGGTCCAGCAGCAGCTCTACGGTGTGCCCGATGTGCTCATCGATGATCTCCTCGGCCTGGGTGTGGCCGGCCATGCGGGCGGTCAGCACGCTCGGTGTCACCCGCTCGACGACGTCACGGACGAATCCGGACGGGGTCGTCCCGCCATCGAGTGCGGTGCATGCTGCCGCGACCGCGCCACCGGAGTCATGGCCCAGGACGACCACCAGCGGCGCCTCGAGCACGCCCGTGCCGTACTCGACGCTGCCCAGCACCTCAGGACCCCGTCACGTGCCCCGCGGTGTGGACGACGAACAGGTGGCTCAGCCCCCGGTCGAAGATGATCTCGGCGGACAGCCGGGAGTCCGAGCACCCGAACAGCACCGCGAACGGCTTCTGGCCCGGGACCACCTCGGCACGGCGGACCGCGTCCTGGTTCGGGTGGTCGGGTGAGTCGGCAACGAACCGCTCGTTGCCGACCATCTACATGGCGAAAGCCTCGTCTGGAGGTGTGCAGATCGCCGGTCCGCCCGCGGTTGAACCGAGGCTCGGGAGTGGCGGGCGACCCAAGACAGGCCGGACGCGCCGTCGAGTACGGAGCCCCTCTTATTAGATCAGGGGAGCGATCTGGTCGTGGGCACCATGGATCCGGCCGTGGAGGTCGACTGCCGTCGCCCGGCCTTGGGCGAGCAGGTCGCAGGCAGCGTCGACGAGTCGTGCCGGCTCCGAAGCATCTGTTTTGTCCTCGACCTGCAGGAACTGTTCGGTGAGGGCTTGCTCGAGGCTCCGGCTGAGCTGTTCGAGTATCTGGGGGAGAGTCGCGGCAAGGGTTGCGATGTTCGCCAGGACGGCTCCGATGGCAGCAGGGGTCAGGTTCTCCGGCGACCACAGGGTGTCCCGGGCAAGACTCTGGGAAGCCTGCTCAAGCACCCGTGAGGTCTCGATCAACTCAGCGGTCGTGGTCATCTGAGAACTCCTCTACGCTATTGGTCCAACGCGGACGTCAACTCAGGGGTACTGGCCGCCGGCTGCGGCCTCGGCCGATCCTGGCATTTCCTCATCGAGCATGACGGCCGCTGCGACCATTGCCCAGGCGACGACGAGGATCACCTCGACGTCGCTTGCCGCGTCACGCACGGGCAGTTGTCCGGTTCGGTCGCTGCCGACCGAGGACAGCATGCTCCGGACCCTGTCTTCTTTGTCGGCGGCCACTCGCCACCGCTGGGTCCAGCCGTTGCCGTAGAGCAGGAGGTAAGCCACGATTCAGTCCCCGGCTCGCGACGAAGAGGGCCAGTCATTTGGTGCGCTCCACGAGCCGCCGTCATCGCTCCAGTGCCCAGTAGCATCGCTCTCGGGCGACTCGGTCAAAGTCTCCAGCGGCGGGGCTTCGTACACGTACCCGGGTGTGGCTGCAGCCAGGACCGCTTCCTCACCCCGTTCTGGTGGGGTGTCGGGCGGCACGACGAGCACGTACAAGACCTTTCGGTCCGAGGTCTTGAGCTGGATGATGTGGGTGTCGTCGCGGGGAAACGACCCGACCTTCACGTACCCGCCGGCCACCGGAATCCGGCGCGCTGGAACCTCCCAGTCGGGCGGGGAGAACAAGGCGCGCACCACCCGACCCGATGCGGTCGGGAAATGATCGACCAGGTCAGCCAGTTCCACGGCCAAGTCGCGGCTCTGGGGCCACCACCCGCCATCGATCGGGCCCCTCCCCGGACGCGGAGACATGCGCAGCCGCAAGGGAACACGGCGGTGGGCCTCGAGGATAGAAACTTGAGTCGTCATGGTGTTGCGCCTCTCGACCGGTTCAGAGGGTCCACGTGGAGGCTCATTAACGATCCGTCAACCCCAAGTCTACACCTGTCCCACGCGGTGTGTGCGAAGGTCTCTACCCTCTCCTACGAAGGCCGCCTGGCCTCGGCGCCGCATGCTGGTGAACGATCGCTGGAAGGCGAAGACCCAGGTGTTGAGATCATCGAGGTGACACACACCGGCAACCGGGTCGACTCGCCGGAAGAGGCCACAAGAGTGGTGGACCTCGTACGCCGCCACGTCGGTCAGATCTGGACGACCGCACACGGCTCACGGTCACTCACAGCAAGTGATGTGCTGGTGGTCGCGCCGTACAACGCCCAGGTCGCCATGATCAAGGAGAGTCTCCAAGCCGTGGCCTGGACGAGGTTCCGGTCGGTACGGTCGACAAGTTCCAGGGCCAGGAGGCCCCTGTGACTATCTTGTCGATGACCCGCGTCCTCGCAGGGCGACGTTCCCCGCGGCATGGGCTACCTGCTTAGCCGAAATCGCATGAATGTTGCGACCTCGCGGGTCCAGTGGAAGGCCTACATCCTGCGATCACCTGCCCTGACGTCGTACATGCCGAGCAGCGCCAAGGAAGTGTTGGATCTCGGTGCGTTCATCGGGCTGGGCTGCGAGGTCAGCGGCTGAGATCGGATCGTGCGGTGGTGAGGTGGTCGCAGACAGCCTCTGTAGAGGGACGGCGGGATATCCGTCGATAGCGGACAACGTCAGTGAAACCGGCGTCATCAAGCACGCCGGCGGTGATCCCACTGTCGATGACTCCGGCACGGTCGGCCCAGAGGTGCCTGCCCGTGCCCGCGGTCGTCGCGGCCTCAAGGCTCCGGGGTCCGGGCGCGCTACGCTTCATAGGACAATTGGAGAGGGGTCGCGACCGTTGGGTGCCCCCATCCTGCCCCCATAGGGCCCGATGACTTCTCGTGAAAATGCGAGAAACCCCAGGTCTCCCTGGGGTTTCTCTCTGTGCGCGAGGGGGGACTTGAACCCCCACCCACTAATACGTGGACTAGCACCTCAAGCTAGCGCGTCTGCCTATTCCGCCACCCGCGCGCAACAAGAAGAACATTATCAGGACCCCGTCCCGGTGCCGAATCGGGATGGCCCTCTGCGCACACCCGCAGGTCAGGCCGGGAGGAGGGCGCGCGCGGGGTGGTTGCTGGTGACCATCCAGACCCGCTTGTCGTAGACGAAACGGCGCAGCCGGCCGGGGTTGTCGACGGTCCAGACGAGGACCTTGATGTTGCGACGGTGGGCCCAGCGCAGCAGCCAGACGTCGGCGAGGCGCTGCTCGACGACGACCAGGTTGGAGCGGCAGCGGCGGATGCGGCCCTCGGGGAAGAACTCCGAGAGCTTGAGGTGGACGAGCTTGAGCGGGTGGTGGCGCCAGTCGACGCCACCGAGCGAGAGACCGACCAGCGTCGAGGGGGAGCGCAGGTCGGCCCAGTCACGCAGGACGCGTACGGACTCGTCGACCATCGTGGTCACGATGAAGCTCTCGTTCATCACCTCGAGGGCGATCTCGGCGGCGTCGACCTCGTGCGGGAGCCCGAGGTGGCGCGACGGCGAGGCGAACTTGAGGTCGATGTGGGCGTGCTTGCCGTGGGCGGCGAGCAGCTCGAGGGCCTCCCGGTAGCGCACCAGCCGGAACGGCGCGAGCCGCGACAGCGCCGCGTACGTCCTGGCCGCGATCTTGACCTTGCGGCCGATCCGGTCACGGATGTGGCCGTCGTGATGGAGGATGAACTCGCCGTCACGGGTGCGGTGCACGTCGAACTCCACGTAGTCGACCTCCATCCGCACGGCTTCCAGAAGCGACTCCCAGGAGTTGTCCCGATGCCCCGACTGGCGCGCGGCGGCGCGGTGCGCGGAGAGGAGGGCACGCTTCTGCATGCACCCATCGAAACCCACGCATCCGACCACCACGAAATCCTTTGCCGTCGCATAGGTGGACGTCAGGCGGCTGTTTGTCGTCACCGGTCGATACGGTGGCGGTATGACCAGCGCCGAGACCGAGGTCGTCGACCTCTGCCGTGACCTGATCCGCATCGACACCAGCAACTACGGCAACGACCCGGGACCGGGGGAGCGGAAGGCGGCCGAGTACGTCGCGGCCCAGCTCGACGAGGTCGGGATCTCCTCCGAGATCTACGAGTCCGAGTCGGGCCGGGCCTCGGTCGTAGCCCAGTGGGGCGGCTCCGCCGGCGACGGCCTGCTGCTCCACGGCCACCTCGACGTCGTCCCGGCGGCTGCCGAGGACTGGCGGGTCGACCCCTTCTCCGGCGAGATCCAGGATGCCCCAGGAGAGGGGCTCAGCGTGTGGGGCCGGGGCGCCGTCGACATGAAGGACTTCGACGCGATGCTGCTCGCCGTCGTCCGCGAGCGCCAGCGCACCGGCCGGATCCCGGAGCGCCCGATCACGCTCGCCTTCACCGCCGACGAGGAGGCCGGCGGGATGAAGGGCGCCCACGTGCTCGTCGAGGACCACCCCGACCTGCTCGCCCACTGCACCGAGGCGGTCGGCGAGGTCGGCGGCTTCTCCACCACGGTGAAGGGCCGGCGTCTCTATCTCATCGAGGCGGCCGAGAAGGGCATGGCCTGGATGAAGCTGACCGCCCGAGGCACCGCCGGCCACGGCTCGATGATCAACCGCGACAACCCGATCACCCGTCTCTCCGGCGCGATCGCGCGCATCGGCGCCCACGAGTGGCCGGTGCAGCTGACCCCGACGATGCAGACGCTGCTCGCCGCGGTCGGCGAGATCGCGGGGGAGGAGCCCACCCCGGAGAACGCCGAGCGCCTGGTCGAGGAGTTCGGCCCGGCCGCCCGGATGATCGGAGCCACCCTGCGCAACGTCACCAACCCGACCATGACCAGCGCCGGCTACAAGGTCAACGTCATCCCGACCGAGGCCACCGCCCACGTCGACGGCCGCTTCCTGCCCGGCTTCGAGGACGACTTCTTCGAGACGCTGCGCAAGCTGTGCGGCGAGGGGATCGACATCGAGTTCGACCAGAACCAGATGCCGTGGGAGACGCCCTACGACGGCGCGCTCGTCGCCGCGATGGAGCGCTCGCTGGTCGCCGAGGACCCCGACGCGCTCGTCGCTCCGTATCTGATGAGTGCCGGCACCGACGCCAAGCACTTCAAGCGGCTCGGGATGAGGACGTACGGCTTCGCGCCCCTGCGCCTGCCCGAGGACCTCGACTTCACCGCGCTGTTCCACGGTGTCGACGAGCGGGTGCCGGTCGACGCGCTCCAGTTCGGGGCGCGTGTCATGGACCGCTTCCTCGACCAGGTCTGACCGCCGACGCCGAGTCGGCTCGTCCTGACCAGAACAAGCGCCGAGTCGGCCCGTCATGACGAGCCGACTCGGCGGGGTTTTCGGTCAGGACGAGCCGACTCGGCTCCGGTGCATCAGGGGACGAGGTCGGTGAGCGTCGCCTCGCTCAGAGCCGCCACCTCGGCGTGGCCGGTGCGGTGGGCCCAGGCGGCGACCGAGATGGCGTCGCGGACCTGGAGCCGGTGCCAGGCCTCGGGTTCGCGCGGGTCGGAGCCGTAGCCCTCGAGGAACGCCTTCTCGAAGGTGTCGTTGCGGGCGAAGTCCTGGGCGGAGAGGCGGGAGAGGTCGTAGAGGGCCGGGCGGAAGCCGAAGCGGCCGGAGTCGATCACGCCCAGGGTGCCGGCGTCGATGACCCAGCTGGTCGGCTGCCAGTCACCGTGCGTGGGGACGAGCACGGTCGTCGGCGTCGGCCACGATTCGATCTCGGCGCGGAGCCGGTCGGCGAGATCGGCACCCAGCCCAGCCTCGTCCAGCGACGCGAGCGCGCGCTCGTCGAGCTCCGGCTCGTAGTCCTCGTCCTCGACGCTCGCCTGGCCGTGGAAGGTCGCCAGCAGCTCGCCCGCCTGGCGGTAGATCTCGGGGTCGTGGATCGCGTCCGAGGTGCTCGCCGGCTCGCCGTCGAGGTGGGTCATCACGATGATGCGGGCATCCAGGTCGGCCTCGACGAGGCTCGGCGCGCGGCCGGCCTCGGTCCAGGGGGTCAGCCAGCTGCGGAAGGCCGCGAGCTCGCGGTCGATGTGGCGTACGCCTTCTGCTGTTGTCTTCACGAGGAAGCGGTCGTCGCCGGCAGCGAGCACGAGGGCGGTGGTGCCGGCGCGGTGCAGGTCGCTGCGGTCGGCGACCAGCTCGGCTCCGGGGAGCCATCGGTCGAGGAGGTCGCGCTGGGCGGGGGTCAGGGGGTCGGGTGCCGAGATCACGGGCGGATCCTGCCAGCGCGGTAGGGGCTCACGACACCGTGTCGCGGGCTGATATCCGTGTTGTTGGCGCCTTGTGGGCGCCGCTTGGCTCAGAGCGGAAGAACGACCTCGGCGTTGAACGTCTCGACCACGGGCTCACCTGCGAGGTTGGGCCCGATGCTGGTCAGGGTCGCGTTGCCGATAGGGCCGATCCGCATCCAGGTCGCGGGCGGGGCGTTGAGGACCTCGCGTACGAACCAGGCGACCACGAAGGCGTGGGTGACGAGCACGACCTCCTCGTCGTGGTGCTCGAACCAGAGCTTGTGCCAGGCGGCCGTGAGGTCGGCGCCGTCGAGGTCGCGCTCGGCCTCGGGTACGTCCTCGAACCACTCCCAGCGGTGCGTCGGGTAGTCACCGCGTCGCTCCACCGACGGCACCGGGGTCCGGTCGGCGAGGAGATCGGAGACCGCCGCGCCTGCGCCGAGGTTCTCGGTGAGGATGGTGGCCGTCTCCGACGAGCGCCGGCTCGGACCGTGCAGGATCCTACGGACCGGACGGAAGGCCAGTCGGTTGGCGAGGGCCCGGACCTGGCGGCGGCCGACGTCGGAGAGGCCGGGGTCGGCCTGGTCCTCACCGGCGGCTTCGCCATGGCGGATGAGATGAATCACGCCAAGGACCTTAGTTCGGTTGAGCGCCCAGGCCGGTCAGGACGCCCCGAGAGCCGTCAGACGGTGAGCCGCTGCCGGATGATCTTGCGCCGGAGCGTCACCCGGCGGGTGCCGTCGGCGGTGATCCGCACCCGGTCGAGCTCCCAGCCGCCGTGCTCGGCACGCTCGACGAGAAGCTTGGTGACGATGTTGCGGGAGAACTCACGCGAGAAGGTCACCTTGTCGTACTCCCACATCACTCCCGGGCGGGGCGGACGGCGTTCGGCTCGGGCCAAGGCAGCACTCCTTCTGATGGACTACTCAGGAGAACCAGTGTGCCGGAAGAGATGTTCCCGTGCGGGCAGTTAGACCGCCGACACGTCGTCGAGGGCGAGCGCGATCTCCGGAGGCAGGGTCAGGTCGGCGACCTGGAGGGCCTCCTTGAGCTGTGCGGCCGTACGCGCCCCCATGATCGGTGCGGTGACGCCCGGCCGGTCGCGCACCCAGGCCAGCGAGACCTGCAGCGGCGTCCACTCCAGGCCCTCGGCCGCCTTGGCGACGGCGGTGACGATGCCGCGCGAGCGCTCGTCGTCGTAGACGTCCACGCGGGACGAGAAGGTCGGGTCGGCGCCCCGGGAGTTCGACGGGATGCCGGTGCGGTACTTCCCGGTCAGCACGCCACCGGCCAGCGGTGACCAGGCCAGCACGCCCATCCCCATCGCCCCGGCGGCCGGCAGGACCTCGTACTCCACGTCGCGGGCCAGCAGGGAGTACTCCACCTGCGTCGAGGCCAGCGTCGCGCGACCCGGCACGGATCGCTGCCAGGTCGCGGCCTGGGCGGTCTGCCAGCCGGTGTAGTTGGAGACCCCGACGTAGGCCGCGCGGCCGCTGCTCAGCGCCATGTCGAGCGCGGTGAGGGTCTCCTCGAGCGGCACCTCGGGGGACCAGACGTGCACCTGCCACAGGTCGACGTGGTCCACGCCGAGCCGCTTCAGGGAGCCGTCGAGGCCGGTGAGCAGGCCCCCACGGGAGGTGTCGACGCCGCGGTTGCCGCCGCGCCAGGTGATCCCGGCCTTGGTTGCCAGGACGATGTCCTCGCGGGCCACCACGTTCTCGGCGAGAAGCGATCCGACGAGCTTCTCGGAGGCTCCGTCGCCGTAGCCGGCGGCGGTGTCGACGAGCGTGCCGCCGGCCTCGGTGAAACCGGCCAGCTGCTCGCGGGCCTCGTGCTCATCGGTCACGCTGCCCCAGGTCATGGTGCCCAGGGCGAGAGACGAGACTCGCAGCCCAGTGGCTCCGAGGAGTCGGCTCTGCATGAGGACAATCTATCGGTGCCCTCCGTGACGCCCCGGCCGGACACGCTGGCGTGACGGCGGACACACCGACAGGGAGGCAGCGGCGTGGTGCTGCGTACATGCCCCTTAGAGTGTGCGCCCGTGGATTATCTGCAGGCGATCGCACTGGGCATCATTCAGGCACTCACCGAGTTCCTGCCGATCTCGTCGAGCGCACATCTGCGCATCTTCCCGGAGCTGCTCGGCTGGGGTGACCCGGGCGCGGCGTTCACCGCCGTGATCCAGATCGGCACCGAGCTGGCGGTGGTCGCCTACATGGGCAGGCACATCGGGAGCATCATCTCCACCTGGGCCCGCAGCCTCTTCAAGCCGGAGCTTCGCAGCCACACCGACGCCCGGATGGGCTGGTTCATCATTGTCGGGTCGATCCCGATCGTGATCCTGGGGCTGCTGCTGCAGGACCTCATCGAGAAGGACCTTCGCAGCCTCTACATCGTCGGCAGCATGCTCGTGGTGATGGGCATCGTGCTCGGCGTCGCCGACAGGATCGGCGAGAACCGCAAGCGCTTCGACGACCTGTCCTGGCGCGACGCGATCCTGATGGGCTTCGCCCAGGCCGGCGCGCTGGTCCCCGGCGTCTCCCGCTCGGGGGCGACGATCTCGATGGGCCGCGCGCTCGGGTACGAGCGGGCGACGGCGACCGAGTACGCGTTCCTGCTGGCGCTCCCGGCGGTCTTCGGGGCCGGTCTGTTCGAGATGAAGGACATCGCCCACGAGGACAACCTCTACGGCTGGGGCCCCACGATCGTGGCCACGATCGTCTCGTTCGTCCTGGGCTACGCGGTGATCGCGTGGCTGCTGAAGTACCTCTCGCGCAACACCTACACGCCGTTCGTGATCTACCGCGTCGTCCTCGGTGTCGCGGTTCTCGTCCTCGTCGGCGTGGGTGTGCTCACCGAGTGGTGATCGTGACAAACTCGACCATGTGTCTGAGTCTGGCAAGAAGCCTGCCGTAACACCCGCTGCGATCGAGGAAGCCGCCGCGCGCACGATCGCCACGCGCACGGCCGTCGAGCGCTCGGTCAGACTCTCGGAGAGGTACGCCGCCGAGGTCCTGCTCAAGCGGGAGGACCTGCAGCTGGGGCGCTCCTACAAGGTCCGCGGCGCCTACAACCTGATGAGCTCGCTGACGCCCGAGGAGCTCGAGCGCGGCGTCGTGTGTGCGTCGGCCGGCAACCACGCGCAGGGCGTCGCGATCTCCTGTGCCCGTCTCGGGGTGCCCGGCCACATCGTGGTGCCGACCAACACGCCCAAGCAGAAGCGCGACCGGATCACCGCGCTCGGCGGGTCGCACGTCACTCTGACCCTGCACGGCTCGACCTACGACGAAGCCTCCGCCTACGCCTATGAGCTCGGCCGCGGGCTCGGCGCCACCTACGTCTCCGCGTTCGACGACCCGCGCACGATCGCCGGGCAGGGCACCGTCGGCTACGAGCTGACCTCGCAGATCTCCTCGCCGCTGGACGTGCTGCTGCTGCCGGTCGGTGGCGGTGGGCTGGCCTCCGGGGTGGCGACCTGGGTGCGCGAGGTCTGGCCGCAGACGCGGATCATCGGGGTCGAGCCGGCCGGTGCCGCCTCGATGGCCGCCGCGATCGAGGCCGGTGGGCCGGTGCGGCTGGACACGCTCGACACCTTCGTGGACGGGGCCGCGGTCGCGACCGCGGGGACGGTGACGTACCCGATCGTCAAGGAGTACGTCGACGAGCTGGTCGCCGTGCCGGTCGGTGCGGTCTGCGTGGAGATGCTTGAGCTCTACCAGACCGAGGGGATCATCGCCGAGCCCGCCGGTGCGCTCGCGGTGGCCGCCCTGGGGCAGATCGACCTGCGCGGCGCGACGCGCATCGGGGCCGTCCTCTCCGGTGGCAACAACGACGTCTCCCGCTACGCCGACGTGCTCGAGCGGGCGCTGATCCACCAGGGGCTGCGCCACTACTTCCTGGTCTCGTTCCCACAGGCGCCCGGCGCGCTGCGTGGCTTCCTCGACGACGTCCTGGCCGACGGTGAGGACATCGTCGTCTTCGAGTACGTCAAGAAGTCCAACCGCGAGCACGGCCCCGCGCTGATCGGCATCGACCTCGACTCGGCCGACGGGCTCGACGGGCTGCTGGAGCGGATGGGCGCCAGCGACCTGCTCATCGAGCGGATCGAGCCGGACTCTCCGCTCTTCACCTTCCTGCACTGATGCGGGTGTCCAAGGCCGCCCTGATCGGCGTCGTGGTCGGCGTCGTGGTGGGCGTCGGGCTCGTCTCGGGGTGCTCCGGCAAGGCGGTCGACGCCGGTGGAGACCCCGGCCGGATCACCCACCGCGCCGTCGCGGCGGTCGCGCTCGAGCACCTGCCGACCGACACCTCCAGCCGGGCCGCCTCCTACACCTCCGAGTCGACGCCTCCCGAGCAGGTCTCGGTCGACCTCCGCTACGGCGCCGACGGGGAGTCTGACGGCGACCTGGTGAGCGTCGTCGTCTCGGCCCGGCCGCCCGAGGGGGACGGCGCCTGCCGGCGCGAGCTCGGGCAGCACTGCGTGGACCTGCCGACCGAGGTGAAGGGCGCCGAGCTGCAGCTGCGCTGGACCGACGAGGAGCCCGAGGAGGACCCCGGCGGCGTCGGGGTGGTGCTGTTGCGCGACGACGGCGAGACGGCCACGATCGGCTACTCCGGGCCGGTGATCACCGGCGACCCGCGCGAGCTCGACCTGCCGATCGATGTCGAGAAGCTGGTCGCCGTCGTCGAGGACCCGCGTCTGCGCTACCAGGCGACCGCCTCGACCCTCGCCCTCGGTGAGGAGCTCGACGACTGGAAGGGCGGCGAGCCCGACCCCGACGCCTACCAGCTCGTGCACAACACCGACCACGGCATCGCCCAGGCCTACGTCGGCGGCCGAGGTGGCTACGGCTACTACCAGGGCGTCATCCGCTCGCCGCTGCGCGAGCGGTTCGGGCCCGACGCCATCGGCGGGCGGCTGCTGCAGCGCTCCTCGCCCGGCTTCACGGGCATGCCGGACGCCGACATCGACGTCCTCGCCGCGCCGTCCCCGCCCGCCTGGATGACCCGGGAGCCCTGCTCGGCGCCCGCGCTGCGTGCGCACTGTGTCACCACGAAGGGCGAACGCGGCTCGCTGGTCTTCTCGTGGAAGCCCGCCAAGGGCGATGACGTGGGCTGGGCGTGGATGATCTCGATGCGCCAGGACGAGGTCGTCGCGGTCCGCTACCGGGGCCCGCGGATGCCGGCCGGCTACGACGAGGCCGCCGCGCTCACCGAGTGGTATCAGGGCGAGCAGCTCGACGCCCAGGGCGGTGAGGCCGAGTCGGAGTTCGCCGACGACCTGTCGCTGTGGTGCGACCGCGAGCACCTCGACGCCCGGCCGGTCAAGCAGCTCGACTGAAGGTCAGAACCAGCCCGACTTCCGGAAGAAGATCCACAGCCCGGCCACGACGGCGACCATGAGCAGCAGCGCGAACGGGTAGCCGAAGGTCCACGACAGCTCGGGCATGTGGGTGAAGTTCATCCCGTAGATCCCGGCGATCAGGGTCGGCACCACGACCAGGGCGGCGCCGGCGGAGATGCGGCGCATGTCCTCGTTCTGCTGCAGCGAGAGCTGGGCCAGGTGGGCCTCGAAGGCGGAGGAGAGCAGCGTCTCGAGGTTCTCGATCGACTCCACGATGGAGGAGAGATGGTCGAGCACGTCGCGGAAGTAGGGGCGCAGGTCGGGGTCGATGTCACCCTCGCCGTTGGCGAAGCGGCGCACCGGCTCCCGCAGCGGCATCACCGCGCGGCGTACCTCTGCCAGCTCGCGACGAAGACGGTAGATCCTGGCCGAGTCCTGGGTGCGCTCGTCGGAGAAGACCGAGGTCTCGACCTCGTCGACGTCCTTGGTGAGCTCGTTGGCGACATCCACGTAGCCGTCGACGATGTAGTCGACGACGGCGTAGACCGCCGAGTAGGAGCCCTCGGTGAGAAGCTGCTCGTCACTGGTCTCCAGCAGCTCGCGGGCGGGCGCGAGCCGCGAGCCACGACCGTGGCGGACCGTGATCACGTAGTCGGTGCCGATGAAGAAGGCGACCTCGCCGGTCTCGACGGCGTCCTCGGCGTCGACGTACCAGAGCGTCTTGACGACCAGGAACATGCCGCCCTCGTAGCGCTCCAGCTTGGGCCGCTGGTGCGCGGTGAGCGCGTCCTCGACGGCGAGGGGGTGCAGTCCGAAGGCCTCGGCGACCTCGTCGAGCTCGTACTGGCTGGGCTGGTAGAGCCCGAGCCAGACGAAGTCGCCTTCGTCCTTCACGCCGCCGCGCAGCGTCGCGTAGTCGTGAGGCGCGCAGTCGGTCCTGTCGCGCTCACCGGCGCGGTAGAGAGCGCTGTCGACGATCACGTTGTCAGGTTAGGCCATGCCGCCCGGCATTGTGGGACGGCTTCGCCGGGATGGATAGGGTCGCCAACCGTGGCGACGATGATCCTGGTGAGACACGGCCGTACGACGGCGAACGCATCCGGCACCCTGGCCGGCCGGCTTCCCGGCGTGCGGCTGGACGAGCGCGGCCTGGAGCAGGCTGCCCGGGCGGCCGAGCGGATCGCTCCGGTGCCGCTCGCGCTGGCGGTCACCAGCCCGATGGAACGTTGCCAGCAGACGCTGTCGGTGATCCTCGAGGGGCGGGCCGACCTGCCGTCCGTGGTCGTCGAGGAGGGTGTCTCCGAGTGCGACTACGGCGAGTGGCAGGGGGAGAAGATCACCACGCTGGCGCGCCGCAAGCTGTGGAAGACCGTCCAGACCCAACCCTCGGCGGTCACCTTCCCCGGCGGCGAGTCGATGGCGGCGATGCAGGCGCGAGCGGTCGAGGCCGTACGCCGCCACGACGCCGCCGTCACCGCGGCGCACGGTGACGCGGCGGTCTGGCTGTGCGTGAGCCACGGCGACCTGATCAAGTCGGTCCTGGCCGACGCCCTCGGCATGCACCTGGACCTCTTCCAGCGGCTGCACGTCGACCCGGCCTCCGTCTCCGTAGTCCGCTACGGCGAGGGGCGTCCCTCGGTGCTGGCCACCAACACCCACGCCGGGGACCTCTCCTGGCTGGCTCCGAAGGCCCCTGCCAAGAAGGGACGCAAGTCGTCGCGGCGGCGCAACGACGACGCCGTCGTGGGCGGTGGCTCGGGTCCTGAGGACGGTCTGGATAAGGTTTGACCATGCCTGTGATGCACGCCTTCGACCCGCCCGAGCGATTCGTCGTCGGGACCGTCGGCGAGCCCGGTGCGCGTACGTTCTTCCTCCAGGCGCGTGAAGGAGCCCGGGTCGTCTCCGTGGCCCTGGAGAAGCAGCAGGTCACGGTGCTGGCCGAACGGCTCGACGAGCTCCTCGACGAGGTGATGAAGTCGGCTCCCGCCGTGGTGCCTGCGATGGCGCCCTACGAGCTCGACGACAACGGCCCGCTGGAGCAGCCGATCGAGGAGGAGTTCCGGGCGGGCACGATGACGCTGGCCTGGGATCCCGACGAGGACAAGGTCGTCCTCGAGGTCTTCCCGATCAGCGAGGCCGAGATCGTCGCCGAGGTCGACGAGACCGGCCAGCTGGTCGACGAGGACGCCGTCGCGGCCATCGAGCTGGAGGAGCCGGAGCCCGACGAGGTGCTCCTGGTGCGGATCGCCCCGCGCAACGCCCGTGCCTTCGTCAAACGGGCCGAGGCGGTGCTGGGCGCGGGACGCCCCAACTGTCCGTTCTGCGGCAACCCGATCGACCCCGAGGGGCACCTGTGCGTCCGGGCGAACGGGTTCAAGCGGCGCGACCCGGTCTGACCCATGTCGGTGACCGAGTCGCTCATCGGGTCCGATGATGAGCTGGTTCTCGTCGGGCGGCTGACCACGGCCTCGAACGCGACCTTCCTGGCGACCATCGGCGGGACCGAGGTCGTCTACAAGCCGATCGCGGGGGAGCGGCCGCTGTGGGACTTCCCCGACGGACGGCTGGCGCACCGCGAGGTCGCCGCCTACGTCGTCTCCGAGGCCCTGGGCTGGTCCGTCGTGCCCGAGACCTGGCTGCGCGAGGGCCCGCACGGCCTCGGGATGGTGCAGCGCTGGGTCACCACCGACGAGAGCGTCGAGCCGGTGACGATCGTGCCCGAGGGCTCGGTGCCGCCGGGCTACCGGCACGTCTTCGACGGCTACGACGCGCTCGACCGGGCCGTCTCGCTCGCCCACGAGGACACACCGGCGCTGCGCAGGATGGCGGTCTTCGACGCGATCACCAACAACGCCGACCGCAAGGGCGGTCACGTGCTGCCGGTGGCCTCCGGCCACCGCTACGGCTGTGACCACGGACTGACCTTCCACGACGAGCCGAAGCTGCGCACCATCCTGTGGGGATGGCAGGGGCTGGGCTTCACCGAGGAGGAGCTCGCCGGTGTCCGGACGGTGCTCGAGGGGCTCTCCGGTCCGCTGGGGCGGGGGCTGGCTGCGTACCTCTCCGGGCGGGATCTCGAGGCGCTCGGTCTGCGCTGCGAAGAGCTCCTCGCCGAGGGGGCCTTCCCCGAGCCCGAGTACGACCGACATGTCATCCCGTGGCCGCCCTTCTGAGACACGTGGGTCGCGCCAAGTAGGCTGCACCCATGCGCGCATGGTCTGCACCCGAAGTCCCAGAACTGTCCGTCAAAGGGCCCGAGGTGCGCCTCTATGACCATCAGCGGGACGCGGTCGTCTCGACGCAGGGTCAGGGACGCCGTTCGCTGTACGTGTGTGGCATCACGCCCTACGACGCGACCCACATGGGCCACGCCAACACCTACGTCGCCTTCGACCTGCTCCACCGGGCGTGGCTGAACGCCGGCTACGAGGTCGGCTACACCCAGAACGTCACCGACGTCGACGACCCGCTGCTCGAGCGGGCCGACAAGGTCGGGATCGAGTGGGAAGCGCTCGCCGAGCGCGAGACCGAGCTCTTCCGCCAGGACATGGAGGCGCTGCGGGTCGTACCTCCGCAGAACTACATCGGCGCGGTCGAGTCGATCCCGTTGGTGATCTCGCTGATCGGCGAGCTCGAGGAGGCGGGCGCGATCTACAAGGTCGACGAGGACGTCTACGCCTCGGTGGCCGTCGACGACGCCTTCGGCGAGGAGTCGCGGATGTCTCGCGAGGAGATGCTCGCGCTCTTCGGTGAGCGCGGTGGCGACCCCGAACGGGCCGGCAAGAAGGACCCGCTCGACCCGCTGCTGTGGCGCGCCGAGCGTCCCGGCGAGCCGTCCTGGCCCTCGCCCTACGGCCCCGGTCGTCCCGGCTGGCACATCGAGTGCACCGCGATCGCCCTGGAGCACCTCGGTGCCGGGTTCACCGTCCAGGCCGGCGGCTCCGACCTGGTCTTCCCGCACCACGAGATGTCCGGCTCGCACGCCCGCTCCGCGGGCCAGCGGTTCGCCGAGATCTACACCCACGGCGGGATGGTGGCCTACGACGGCCACAAGATGTCCAAGTCGCGCGGCAACCTCGTCTTCGTCTCCGCCCTGCGCAACTCCGAGATCGACCCGATGGCGATCCGCCTGGTCCTCCTGGGCCACCACTACCGCGACGACTGGGAGTGGACCGACGCCAAGCTCTTCGACGCGGTCGACAAGATCGCCGAGTGGCGCAAGGCCGTCGCCCTCGGTCGCGGCGCCCCCGCGGCCCCGGTCGTCGAGACCGTCCTGGGCGCCCTCGCCGACAACCTCGACGCCCCGCGCGCCGTCCAGGCCGTCGACGCCTGGGTCGCCGCCACGCTCGGCGAGGGCGGTCTCGCCGAGACCTCCGACGCGCTCGCCGGCGAGACCATCTCGAAGCTTGTCGACGCGGCGCTGGGCATCAAGCTTTAATCGCGGGCCCCAGGGGTCACATCCGTCACACCGCTCAGGGTGTTCCTGCACTTCTCGGGTGTTGCATTGCCTGAGAAGTGCAGGAATACCCGGTTAACCGGGTATTCCAACCCGACCGCCTATGACTCGTCGGTGCGGCGCTTGAGGTAGCGCTCGAACTCCCGGGCGATCGCGTCGCCGGAGGCCTCGGGGAGGTCGGCGGTGTCGCGGGCCTCCTCCAGGGAACGTACGTAGTCGGAGACGTCCTCGTCCTCCTCGGCGAGGTCGTTGACGCCGCGCTCCCAGGCGCGGGCGTCCTCGGGGAGGTCGCCGAGCGGGATGGAGCACTGCAGCAGGTCCTCGAGCTTGTTGATGATCGCGAGGGTGGCCTTGGGGCAGGGCGGGGCGGCGACGTAGTGGGGGACCGCGGCCCAGTAGGAGACCGCGGGGATGTCGGACTGGACGCAGGCCTCCTGGATCACGCCGACGATGCCGGTTGGGCCCTCGTAGGACGGCGAGTCCAGCTTGAGCCGGTCGACGATGTCGGGCTCGGTCGCGGTGCCGGAGACGGGGATGGGGCGGGTGTGGGGTGCGTCGGCGAGGAGCGCGCCGAGGGTCACCACGAGCTGGCCGCCGAGGTCGTCGACGCACTCCAGGATCTCGCTGACGAACTGCTTCCAGCGCATGTTGGGCTCGATGCCGCGCACCAGGATGACGTCGCGGTCCAGGTCCGGCGGGGAGCAGACCGCGACCTGGGTGGTGGGCCAGGTGATCGTACGGAAGCCGTTCTCGTCCGTGCCGGTGACCGGCCGGTTGACCTGGTAGTCGTAGAAGTCCTCGGGGTCGATCTCGGCCACGACCCGCGCGCCCCAGACGTCCATCAGATGGTCAACGGTGCCGGAGGCGGCATCGGCCGCGTCGTTCCATCCCTCGAACGCGGCGATCACCACAGGATCGACCAGGTCGCGGGTCTCTTCGATCTCGATCACGTCTCCACCCTAGTCATGTGGACCAGCCCGACGGTGTCGTTCACCCGGCGTACACCTTATGAATTCCCACCTGGTGGACTGCCGGTGTCAGGATTCGGAATGAAATGGCATTGCCCACACACCTACGCCGTAGCGTGTTTCAGGCAAAGCCGAGCACACCAGTCTGACCCTGCCGGGAGAGGAAACAAGAGTGAGTCTGCGCCCTGATGTCACCGAGACCCTGACCGCCACCCTCAAGGAGCGGATCATGGTGCTCGACGGTGCGATGGGCACTGCGATCCAGCGTGACCGTCCCGACGAGGCGGGTTATCGCGGTGAGCGGTTCAAGGACTGGCACACCGACCTGATCGGCAACAACGATCTGCTCAACCTGACCCAGCCGCAGATCATCGAGGGGATCCACCGCGAATACCTCGAGGCCGGTGCCGACATCATCGAGACCAACACGTTCAACGCCAACGCGGTCTCGCTGATCGACTATGACATGGTCGACCTCGCCTACGAGATCAACTTCGAGGCCGCCCGCCTGGCCCGCGCGGCCGCGGACATCTACTCGACGCCCGAGAAGCCGCGCTACGTCGCCGGCGCGCTCGGCCCCACGTCGCGTACGGCCTCCATCAGCCCGGACGTGAACGACCCCGGTGCGCGCAACATCACCTACGAGCAGCTCCGCGACGCCTACGCCGAGGCGACCCGCGCGCTCCTCGAGGGCGGCTCGGACCTGATCTTCATCGAGACCATCTTCGACACGCTCAACGCCAAGGCGGCGATCTTCGGCGTCCAGCAGGTCTTCGAGGAGTACGGCCGCCGCTGGCCCGTCGTCATCTCCGGGACGATCACCGACGCCAGCGGCCGGACGCTGTCCGGGCAGGTCACGGAGGCGTTCTGGGATTCCGTACGCCACGCCGACCCGCTCCTCGTCGGCCTCAACTGCGCGCTCGGCGCGCAGGAGATGCGCCCCTACATCGCCGAGCTCTCCCGGGTCTCGGACGCATTCGTGTCCTGCTACCCCAACGCGGGGCTGCCGAACGCCTTCGGCGAGTACGACGAGGGTCCCTCCGACACGGCCGGCCACATCCACGAGTTCGCCACCGCCGGGTTCGTGAACCTGGTCGGCGGCTGCTGCGGCACCACGCCGGCCCACATCGCCGAGATCGCCAAGCAGGTCGAGGGGGTCGAGCCGCGCAACGTCCCGACCGTCGAGCCCGCGCTGCGGCTCTCCGGCCTGGAGCCGTTCACCGTGACCGAGGAGAGCCTCTTCGTCAACGTGGGGGAGCGGACCAACATCACCGGGTCCGCGAAGTTCCGCAACCTGATCAAGGCCGGCGACTACGACACCGCTCTCTCGGTGGCCGCGCAGCAGGTCGAGAACGGCGCCCAGGTCATCGATGTCAACATGGACGAGGGCATGATCGACGGGGTCGCCGCGATGACCCGGTTCCTGACCCTGATCGCCTCCGAGCCCGACATCAGCCGGGTCCCGATCATGATCGACTCCTCCAAGTGGGAGGTCATCGAGGCCGGTCTGAAGCTGGTCCAGGGCAAGCCGATCGTCAACTCGATCTCGCTCAAGGAGGGGGTCGAGTCCTTCGTCGAGCACGCCGAGCTGTGCAAACGATACGGTGCCGCCGCGGTCGTGATGGCCTTCGACGAGGACGGCCAGGCCGACTCCTACGAGCGCCGGATCGCGGTCTGCGAGCGGGCCTATCGCATCCTCGTCGACGAGGTCGGCTTCGACCCCGAGGACATCATCTTCGACCCCAACGTGTTCGCGGTGGCGACCGGGATCGAGGAGCACGCGACCTACGGCGTGGACTTCATCGAGGCCGTCCGCTGGATCAAGCAGAACCTCCCGGGGGCCAAGGTCTCCGGCGGCATCTCGAACGTGAGCTTCTCCTTCCGCGGCAACAACCCCGTGCGCGAGGCGATCCATGCGGTCTTCCTCTACCACGCGATCGAGGCGGGCCTGGACATGGGCATCGTCAACGCCGGCGCGCTGGTGCCCTACTCCGAGGTCGACCCCGAGCTGCGCGAACGGATCGAGGACGTTGTGCTCAACCGGCGAGCCGACGCCGCCGAGCGGCTGCTGGAGATCGCCTCGAAGTACAACAAGGACTCACCCGAGGCGGAGGCCAAGGCCGAGGCCTGGCGCGAGCTGCCGGTCGGCGAGCGGATCACGCACGCGCTGGTCAAGGGCCTGGACGCCTACGTCGAGGCCGACACCGAGGAGCTGCGCGCCGAGATCTCGGCTCGCGGCGGCCGCCCGATCGAGGTCATCGAGGGACCGCTGATGGACGGCATGAACGTCGTCGGTGACCTGTTCGGCGCCGGCAAGATGTTCCTGCCGCAGGTGGTCAAGAGCGCCCGGGTGATGAAGAAGGCGGTCGCCTACCTGATCCCGTTCATCGAGGCCGAGAAGCAGCCCGGCGACGCCGAGACCAAGAACGGCACCATCGTGATGGCCACGGTCAAGGGCGACGTCCACGACATCGGCAAGAACATCGTCGGCGTGGTGCTGCAGTGCAACAACTACGAGGTGATCGACCTCGGCGTGATGGTGCCGGCGCAGAAGATCCTCGACGCCGCCAAGGAGCACGACGCCGACATCATCGGCCTCTCCGGGCTGATCACGCCGTCGCTGGACGAGATGGTCGGCTTCGCCACCGAGATGCAGCGCGTCGGGCTCGACCTGCCGCTCCTCATCGGCGGTGCCACCACCTCGCGGGCCCACACCGCGGTCAAGATCGACAAGGCCTACGACGGCCCCGTCGTCTGGGTCAAGGACGCCTCCCGGTCGGTACCGACCGCGGCCGCCCTCCTCGACGCCGGCCGGCGCGAGAAGCTGATGGCCGAGGTCAAGGTCGACTACGACTCGCTGCGCGCGCGGCATGCCGAGCGGAGCGAGCGGGCGTCCCTGACGTACGCCCAGGCCAGGGCCAACAAGCCCGAGATCGACTTCGCGACCCTGCCGGCGACTCCGGCCCAGCCCGGCGTGCACACGCTCGCCGACTACTCCATCGCCGAGCTGCGCGACTACATCGACTGGCAGCCGTTCTTCAACGCCTGGGAGATGAAGGGGCGCTTCCCCGACATCCTCAACAACCCGGCCACCGGCGAGGCCGCGCGCAAGCTCTTCGAGGACGCGCAGCAGATGCTCGACACGATCATCGAGGAGAACTGGCTCGAGGCGCGTGGCGTCTACGGTCTCTTCCCGGCCAACTCGACCGGGGAGGACGTGGTCGTCTACACCGACGACTCCCGCACCGAGGAGCGGGCCACGCTGTTCCAGCTGCGCCAGCAGGGTCAGCACCGTGAGGGCGTCGCCAACAAGTCGATGGCCGACTTCGTCGCCCCGGTGGGTGCGGGCGCGGATCACGTCGGGGCCTTCGCGGTGACCGCCGGTATCGGGCTTCCCGAGCGGGTCAAGGCGTTCAAGGACGACCTCGACGACTACTCCGCGATCATGCTGGAGGCCCTCGCCGACCGCCTCGCCGAGGCGTTCGCGGAGCGGCTCCACCAGCGTGTACGCACCGAGTTCTGGGGCTACGCCGCCGACGAGGGCGGCGACGGCAATCTGCCCAACGAGGACCTGATCGCGGAGAAGTACTCCGGCATCCGCCCCGCTCCGGGTTACCCGGCCTGTCCCGACCACACCGAGAAGAAGACCATCTGGTCGCTCCTCGACGTCGAGAAGAACACCGGCATCGAGCTCACCGAGTCGATGGCGATGTGGCCCGGCGCGTCGGTCTCCGGCCTCTACTACGCCCACCCCGACTCGCAGTACTTCGTCGTCGGCCGTCTCGGCCAGGACCAGGTCGCCGACTACGCCCGCCGCAAGGGCTGGACGATGGCCGAGGCCGAGCGCTGGCTCTCGCCGAACCTGGGCTACGACCCGGAGGACTGACCGTCGGAGCCAGGCGAACGAAAATTCATTCGGCGATATGGAGGCGAATGAACTTTCATTCGGGCGCTACGGGTGAATGAACTTTCATTCGGGCTCCGCGAGTGAACGAACTTTCACTCGGCCCAGATGTGTGAACGAACTTTCATTCGCCCCTGTGTGACGAATGAAAGTTCGTTCGCCCTGGTGAGCGCACTGTTCGATCGGGTCCCATGGGAGCGAATGAAACTTCCTTCGACCTCGTCGGGTGAATGAAGTTCACTCGGCCGCGACGCGCGAACGAAGATTCATTCGCTCCCATGGGACGAACGAAGATTCGTTCACCCGAGGGATGGCACCGCTCGATCTGTGGCATCATGGAGCGGTCGGCGGGCTGTCGACAGGGCTGTCGACAGGGCTGTCGACAGGGCTGCCGTCGAGCCAGGACGGGGGAACCCGGCCGACGCTGGCGACGTTCCAGAAGGCCGTACGCCGCGTCAGGATGGTGACCAGGTGGTAGCCGTCCGGGTGGCGGATGAGCACGCCCGCCACCGGGCCGCGGTCGGGATCCAGCGCGAGCGGGATCACGTAGGCCCAGGTCTCGGTGGCGGGATACCAGTAGACGCCCACGGTCGAGTCGTCCCAGGAGCCGAGCGCGGCGTTGGCCCGCGCGACGGCGGGCCGGAGCCGGGCCAGGAGCTCCTGAGGCTCCATGCCGGCACGGTCGGCGTGGTCGTAGGCGATGTGGAGCCCGCCGACCGACGTGATCCGAGCGCCACGGTCGAAGGCCGGCGGCACCCAGCTCTCCAGCGCCGTGCGGCAGCGCTGACAGTCGTCGTCGCGGCTCCAGTCCTCGAACTCGACGTCGTCGACCGCCAGATCCTCGCCGCGGCTGGTGACGAGGACCAGCCGCAGCCCGTCGTGGTCGCGCAGGGGCAGCGGGTTGTGCTCGAGCCCGTCACGGAAGTGCAGCAGCGCCGAAGCCTCGTTGACCCCGACCCGGTGGACGACCGCGCTGCGCAGTCCCTGCAGCTGCGCCTTCGGCGACTCCTGGCGGAGCAGTGCCGGATCGACCAGGTCGGCGAGCCACTCGACCAGGTCGGCGGTGAGCAGCCGCTCGGCCTCAGCCGGCAGCACGAGCGAGGAGGTCGATGCGCATGCGGGACACCGTAGCCGCCTGACACCGGCTCGCCCGCCTCGACGCGGCTAGGCTCGAGCCGTGCGACACGACGAGCGGTGGGCCAAGGAGCGGTTCGCGGACGCCCGGGTGGCGCGGCTGGCGACGGTCTCGGCCGACGGCGCACCGCGGATCGTGCCGATCGTGTTCGCCCTGGCAGGTGCGGAGATCCTCACCGCCGTCGACCACAAGCCCAAGTCGACCACCCGGCTGAGTCGGCTGGAGGACATCGGCGCGAACCCGGCGGTGTCGCTCCTGGTCGACGCCTACGACGACGACTGGTCGCAGCTGTGGTGGGCCCGTGCCGACGGCGTCGCGCGGGTGCACGCGACGTACGACCTCGATCCGCTGGTCGCGAAATACGACGACTACCGCGAGCGACCTCCGGGCGGGCCGGTGATCGTCATCGAGGTGACGCGGTGGTCGGGCTGGTCGGCGACCTGAGCCCGAAGAGTCAGCGGGACTGGCGCCGGAAGGGGCGCAGAATCTCCCCGCTGGGGGACGCACCGCGAGACCGCATCGCCGGGGGCAGCGGCGGGGGCATCTGGGGAGGCATCCCCGGCGCGGCCCCGGCCCACGGCGTGCGTACGTCCAGGACGGTGGCCCACTGCGACGCGGTCGGGCGGAGCCCGGGAGGACCGGCCGCCTGGTCCATCAACCGGGTGAGCGGGCCGACCAGGATGCCGGCCTGGCCGGCGAAGGTCAGGTCGGGGCGTATCCCCGGGGCGGCGTTGCGGTCGCCGGTGAGGACGCGGGCGATGGTCAGGGCCAGCTTGAAGCGGTCGCTGTCGGCGGTCGGCGGGCAGCCGACGTTGCTGGGGTCCTCCCAGCCGCGCGTGTCGGCGGGCGGCAGCACGCCGTCCTCGCCGGCCGGCCGGATCCCGTCGCAGTCGAGCAGCATCACCCGGGGTACGGGGGAGACCGACCAGGCGATGTTGCGCGGCGAGAGGTCACCGAGGACGAGGCCCTGACGGTGCAGCGCGTCCATCACCGCGGCCAGGGCTCGCATCAGCAGCACCCGCTCGTAGACACCGGGACTCGCGACGTCGCCGGCGTCCACCAGCAACCCGAGCTCCGCCAGCGACGTCGTCGGACCGAACCCGGCCAGGAACGGCTCGTGCACGCGCTGCATCAGGAAGCCCGCCGTGCGCAGGCCGTCGAGCACGACGGTGTGCGGCCAGGCCGCGAAGTGGTCCACCAGCAGACCTTCGCTCTCGATGAACCCGCGAATGCGCACCAGCTCCGCGAGGGCACGGCCGTCGACGAGGCCCAGCTCGCGGGTGCGGTAGAGCTTCGCGACCGTCCCGGGGTGGTCGGCCAGCTCGATGATGCGGCCCTGTGAGCCCTCGGCGATATGGCGTCCAAGACTCAGGTCGCTGAGCTGGATTTCGTTCACGGAACCTCCGGCACCAGTCGTGGGTAGGCAGATCGTACGTGGCTGAGCGATCCGGTGCCGAGTCGACGGCTCAACTGGTGGCACCGTTCTGATGACAAGATGGGCGCCGGAACTCACCAAGGAGAGCGTGTGACACGACCGGACGGGCGGCTTCAGCTCGCGGCCTGGGCGGAGAAGAACATCGCCCGGCTCGCCGACGACGCGTGCGCGCAGGTCGCCGACCGGATCGCGACCTACTACCGCGACCGGGAGAGCGGGCTGGTCTCGCTCGACGAGCTGCGGCAGTCCTTCGCCCACAACCTCCGCTCCGTGGTCGCCGCGATCGGTGACCCGCACGCCGAGCTCGACCTGGACGCCTCGGACCGCACCGGCAGACGCCGGGCGAAGCAGGGGGTGCCGCTGCCGGAGGTGCTGCGGGCGTACCGGATCTGCTTCGCCGCGCTCTGGGAGGCACTGGTCGAGCATGTTCAGCAGACCCGGCAGCCGGCGCTGACCGATGCCCTGATCGCCACCGCGGGTGTCATCTGGCGCTTCACCGACGAGCACGCCGTCGTGCTGACCGAGGCCTACCGGGCGGCCACGGCCGAGCTCATGCTGGCCGAGCAGCGACGGCGATCCGCGGTCGTCGAGGCCGTACTGACCGGGCGGCCGGGCCCCGAGTCGGGCCCCTGGGAGGCCGCGGCCCTGCTCGGCTTCCCTGCCGACGCGCTGCTGATCGTGGTCGCCGCCGAGACCCACGGGCTCGCCAAGGAGAGCCTGGCCAACGTCGAGCAGCGGCTCGCCGAGAAGGGGTTCGTCTCCGGGTGGCGGCTGACCCCGGCCCAGCAGCTCGGCATCGTCTCCTTCCCCGCCGAGCGCGAGGAGGAGGTCCTGGAGACCCTGCGCGGCTTCGCCGACGCCCGCACCGGGGTGAGCCCGCCCTACGCCTCGCTGCCCGAGACCCCACGCGCGCTCCGGCTGGCCCGGGCCGCGCTGGCCGGGCTGGAGCCGGGCACGGCCGGGCTGCGTACGTTCGACCACAGCCCGCTCGCGGCCCTTGTCGTCTACGAGCCCGCCGAGCGACGCCGGCTCGCCGAGAACGTGCTCGGCGAGGTGCTGCGCCAGCCGGCCGAGGATCGCGACCTGCTGCTGGAGACGCTCGACATGTACCTGGAGCAGTCCGGGTCCGCCGAGCGCGCAGCCACGCTGCTCTACTGCCACCCCAACACCGTGCGCAACCGGCTGCGCCGGATCCAGGAGCTGACCGGGCGGTCCCTGACCGAGCCGATGGACGTCGCCGAGCTGGCCGCTGCCGCCTACGCGCTCCGGGTGGCCTCGGCCACCGAGCTGTGGGCGCCCAACGCGCGGAAGCGGCCAGGCGTCAGCCCACAGCGATCCCGGCCACCAGGTTGATCGTGCTCGCCAGCACCACCGCACCGAAGACGTACGAGAGCAGAGTGTGCCTCAGCACGACGGCACGGATCACGGAGCTGGTCACCGCGGTGTCGGAGACCTGGTAGGTCATCCCGAGGTTGTAGCTGAAGTAGAAGAAGTCGCGGTAGGCCGGTGCCTCGTCGGCGTTGAAGTCGATGCCGCCGGCGGTGCCGGAGTAGTAGAGGTGCGCGTAGCGCGCGGCGTACATCAGGTGCAGGCTCGCCCAGGCCAGGAAGACGCCGACCAGGGCGATCGCGGCGGCGACGCGGCCCTGGGCCGAGTCGCCGACGACCAGGAGCATCACGATCCCGAGCAGCCCGCACAGCGAGATGGCGACCACGACGAGCTCCTCGGCCGCCGGCCGGAAGTCCTCGCGCTGGGTGTTGGCGCGGGTCGCGTCCGCATCCAGCGACCACAGCGAGACCCAGCCGGAGGCGACGAACACCCCATGGGTGACGGCGACACCGAGGAGGGTGCCGATCTGCGCGTCGAGGAGGAGTACGCCGACCGCGGCTGCCACCGCCCCGGCCAGCAGCGAGCCGGCCAGCCGCACCCCGGCGGCCGAGGGAAGACGCGTCTGGGAGCTCGTCCGACTCACGCCTGCAGGCTACCTGTCGTCGTCGCCCGCCACAGTGACCGGTGTGGAGGCTGACACGGAGTGGCGCGAGCCGCGACGTGGACGGCGGGTGCGGCGTACCGTGGTGTCCACCAGGACGGCAGCGAGAACGAGAAGAGGACAGGTGCCCCTCACCCACATCGAGGAGTCGGCCACCCGCCAGGAGGGCGGGGTCGAGTTCGGCGGCGGGCGGTTGGCCCACGCGCCGGGCGAGGCGACCGTGGCCGACGCCATGGTCCACCGGCCCAAGCTGCTCCCGCCGACCGCGACCGCTCGCGATGCACGCACACTCCTCCTCGACGACCACGTCCACGCCGTGCTGGTCTGCGACGGGGAGCGGCTGCTGACCGTCATCGAACGGCAGGATCTCGCCGAGGCAGGCGACGACGAGCCGGCGACGGCGCTCGGGACGCTGTCGGGAAGGACCGTCGGCCCGGGCGCGGACCTGTGGTCGACCTGGACCTGGATGAGGGGTGCCGATGTCCGTCGGCTGGCGGTGGTCGAGGACGGTCGCTGTGTCGGCCTGCTCTGCCTGAAGCGCAGCGGCCGAGGATTCTGCTGCGACGCCGGCGTCTGGGCGCGGGCGCAGGAGCTGTCCGGCAGAGGCTGCGTCCCCCGGTCGTGACGGAGCCCGCCGCGAGCCGCAATGAGAGCGCGCTGACGCTGATCATCGCGTTCAGCGCGAATCTCCTCATCGCCGTCGCCAAGACCGTGGCGGCCGCGCTGACCGGCTCGGCCTCGATGGCCGCCGAGGCGGCGCACTCCTGGGCAGACACCGGCAACGAGGTCTTCCTCCTCGTCGGCGCGCACCGCGCCGAGGTCGAGCCGGACGAGCAGCATCCGCTGGGGTACGGGCGGGTTGGCGTACGTCTGGTCGATGTTCGCCGCGTTCGGGCTCTTCACCGTCGGGGCCGCGGTCTCGGTCTGGCACGGCATCCAGTCGCTCGGCGAGACGGGGGAGGAGGCCGTCGACTACCGCTGGGCCTACGCCGTGCTGGCGATCTCGCTGGTCCTGGAAGGCACCTCGTTCCTGCAGGCCTGGCGCGAGACCCGCGCCGGCGCCCGGGCCCGGCGGGTGCACCCGCTGCGCTACGTACGCCTGACGTCGAACCCCATGCTGCGCGCCGTCTTCGCCGAGGACCTCGCCGCGATCATCGGCATCCTCATCGCCACAGCCGGCGTTGGCCTGCACCAGCTCACCGGCGACCCGGTCTGGGACGCGCTCGGCTCGATCCTCGTCGGCATCCTGCTGGGCGTGGTCGCGCTCTTCCTGATCAGCCGCAACATGGACTTCCTCACCGGCGAGGAGATCACCCCGCTGGCGCGCAACCGGGTGCTGCGGGGGCTGCGGGACCATCCGGACGTGCAGAGCGTGAGCTATCTGCGCACCGAGTGGGTCGGCGCCGACCTGATCTACCTGGTCGCCGCGATCGATCTGGTCGGAGACGCTCCCGAGTCGCAGGTCGCGACGCGCCTGTCCGCCATCGCCGACGCGCTCGAGGAACGTCCCGAGATCCAGCGGGCGGTGCTGACGCTGAGCCGCCCGGGGGACTCCACCGACCTGCGACCCGACGAGCTGCCGGACTGGTATCGCCAGGAGACGGAGGACGGTTCCTTGGGTGGCCGGACAACCGGCGCTATCGCCCCGAACACGGAACGCCCGCAGGGCTGACCCGGCGGCCGTCGTTCTGGATATCGTCGGCTCATCGCCGCTGCTGAAGCCGCGACCCGTGACCCGAGAAGGCAGGAGACCCAGGTGACGCCGCAGGACCGGGCACAGGACGTGCTGGCACCACCCGCGAAGGCGGCCATCTTCCTCACCGTGACCATCCGTCCCGGGAAGGAGCGAGAGGCCCGCGACGCGCTCGCCGACGTCGCCGGGATCACCCGGGCGATCGGCTTCCGCATCCCGGAGGCGGCACTCAGCTGTGTGGTCGGCATCGGCGCGGAGGCCTGGGACCGGCTCTACGCCGCACCGCGTCCCGACGGACTGCACCCGTTCCGCCCGCTCGCGGGCGAGAAGCATGTCGCCGTCTCCACGCCGGGAGACCTGCTGTTCCACCTGCGCGCCGGCAGGCCCGACCTGTGCTTCGAGCTCGGCCGCCAGCTGATGGTGCGCCTCGAGGGGCTGGTCGACGCCGTCGACGAGGTCCACGGCTTCCGCTACTGGGACGAGCGCGACCTGCTGGGCTTCGTCGACGGCACCGAGAGCCCGACCCTGGCCGCCGAGTCCGGCCTGGCCGCGCTGGTCGGCTTCGACGGAGCCGACCCCGACGAGACGTACGTCGGGGCCAGCTATGTCATCGTCCAGAAATACCTCCACGACCTCGATGCCTGGGAGAGGCTCTCGGTCGAGGAACAGGAGCTGGTCGTCGGCCGCAGGAAGCTGAGCGACATCGAGCTGCCGGACTCGGTCAAACCCGACGACTCCCACGTCGCGCTCAACACCATCACCGACCCGGACGGCACCGAGCGCGCGATCGTGCGCGACAACATGCCGTTCGGTGCTGTCGGGACCGGCGAGTTCGGGACGTACTTCATCGGCTACGCCGCCGACCCCGGCGTGACCGAGGAGATGCTGCGCAACATGTTCCTGGGGCGTACGCCCGGCCGGCACGACCGGATCCTCGACTTCTCCACGGCCGTCACCGGATGTCTCTTCTTCGTCCCGCCGGCTGCCTTCCTCGAGGACCCGGACCCGTTCCTCGCCCGCACCCCGGGCCTGAGTGGATGACGACCTCGGCTTCGCCGGCGGCGGGCAGCGACCGCGTCCTCGTCGCGGCGGCCCTGGTGGCGGCGGGCTGGGGCGCCAACCAGTTCACGCCGCTGTCGGTGGTCTACCGGCTCGAGGCGGGCTGGTCGACGATGGCCGTGGTCCTGGTGTTCACCACCTACCTGGCTGGCCTGGTCCCGGCGCTGCTCCTCGGCTGCCGGGCCGCCGACCGGTTCGGCCATCGCCGGGTCATACGTCTCGCCCTGGCCGTCACCACCGCTGGCAGCCTCCTCCTCGTACTGGCCGAGACGTCCCACGCAGCGGTCTTCGTGAGCCGCCTGGTGACCGGGATCGCGGCCGGGCTGATCGTCTCCGCCGGTGCCGCCTGGCTGCGCGCGCTCTCGCCCGGCGACGACCGCGGCGCCCGCTTCGCGGTGTACGCGACCGGCGCCGGCTTCGCCTGCGGCCCGCTGGTCGCCGGCACCCTGGCCGCGTGGCTCCCGGCGCCCTCGGTGGTGCCGTGCCTGGTCCACGGCGGCTTCGCGCTGCTCGTGCTCGCGCTCACCGCGCGCATCCCGGAGATGTGCGCGATCCCCGGGCCGCCGCCCGCGGCGCCGCCCCGCGACCGCTGGTCGGCCATCACCCATCCGCGCTTCGTCGGGATCGTGCTGCCGGCCAGCCCGGCGATCTTCGCGGCGGTGACGGTCTCCTACGTCGTCCTGCCGCCGTTCGTGCTCGACCGCGTCCGTGGCCACGCCCCGCTGTTCAGTGGCCTGGTCGCGGCGGTCACGCTGCTGGTCGGGCTGGCGGTTCAGCCGCTGGCGGCCCGGATCGACCGGCCCGGAAGCGCCCGCGCGACCCTGGTCGCGATGGCCACCGTCGTCGTCGGGCTGCTGCTCGGTGCCCTCGCGATCGAGGAGGTCTCGCCGCTCCTGGTGCTGGCCGCGGCGGTCTTCCTCGGTGCCGGCTACGGCCTGACCCTGGAGTCCGGGCTGGCCGAGATCGGCCGGCTGGCCCCTCCCGGCGCGCTGCCGACGGTGTCGGCGCTGTTCCAGGGGGTGGCCCACAGCGGCTTCCTGGCCCCGCTGCTGCTGGCGGTCATGGCCAGGTCCGCGTCCTATCCTGAACTCCTGGGCGGCCTTGCCCTGATCGGCTCCGTCCTGCTCATCTGGGCAGCCGTGCACGCGGCCCGGCACGCCCACCACGAACCCTTCCGACCCGACCCCACACCACAGGAGCTGACATGGGACGAGTGACAGTTGGACGACCCGTGCTGCGGGTCCGCGACGGCGTCATCTCGCGGCGGCCGGACAAGCTGGCCGCCGAGGAGCCGATGGAGATCAGGGTCAACGGCCGGCCCCTGACCGTCACGATGCGCACTCCGGGTGGCGACTTCGACCTGGCCGTCGGGTTCCTGGTCAGCGAGGGCGTCGTGCACTCCGCCGACGACATCGCCGGCGTCCGCTACTGCGCCGGCGCCACCGCCGACGGCGGCAACACCTACAACGTGGTCGACGTCGGCCTGGCCGCGCACGTCCCACCGCCCGACGCCTCGCTGGAGCGCAGCTTCTACACGACCTCCTCGTGCGGACTGTGTGGCAAGGCGTCCCTCGAGGCGGTGCGTACGTCCTCGGCCTGGTCGGTCGCCGAGGACACCCTGCGGGTCACCCCCGAGCTCCTCGCCCTCCTGCCGGAGCGGCTGCGGGAGGCGCAGCGCGTCTTCGACAGCACCGGCGGCCTGCACGCCGCCGGGCTCTTCGGCGCCGAGGGCACCCTGCTCTGCGTACGCGAGGACGTCGGCCGCCACAACGCCGTCGACAAGGTCATCGGGCACGCGCTGCGCGAGGGGCTGGTGCCGCTGCGCAACAGCATGCTGATGGTCAGCGGCCGGGCCTCCTTCGAGCTCGTCCAGAAGGCCGTGATGGCCGGCATCCCGCTGCTCGCCGCGGTCTCGGCCCCCTCCTCGCTCGCCGTCGACCTGGCCGACGACAACGGCCTCACCCTGGTCGGCTTCCTGCGCGGTGCCTCGATGAACATCTACTCCGGCACCGACCGCATCGAGCCCGTCCCCGTCGGCTGAGCGACGGGAACGGGCTTGCGAGGGGGTCAGCTGCTCGGGATGACCCGGACCTTGACGTTCTTCATCAGCGGCTGGTCGCTCTGGACGCTGTAGTCGGCGGCCCCGATCAGCACGTTCATCTCCGGCATGTAGCCCGCGGCGCTGCCGCGCGGCAGGTCGTAGCGCAGCGCGCGGTAGCCACGGAGCTCGCGGACGCTGCCGTCCTTGGAGGTGGCGACGATGTCGACCAACGAGCCCTCGGCGATCCCGCGCGAGCGCATGTCGTCCTCGTGCATCAGGATCAACGTACGCAGGTTCTTGATGCCCCGGTAGCGGTCGTCGTCGGAGTAGATCGTGGTGTTCCACTGGTCGTGGGAGCGCATCGTCTGGAGCACGAGCACGTCGTCGTCGGCCGGGATCACGTCGGGCAGCGGTGTCGCGGCGAACTCCGCGAGGCCCGTCGGCGTGTTGAAGACCAGCTCACGGGCAGGCTGCTTGAGCCGGAAGCCCAGCGGGAGCCGGACCCGGCGGTTGAAGTCCTCGAAGCCGATCAGGGCCTTGGCCATCACGTCGCGGATCCGGTCGTAGTCCTCGACCCATGACTCCCACGGGGTGGCGCTGTCGGGAAGCGTCGCCCGCGCCATCCCGGCGATGATCGCGGGCTCGGAGAGCAGGTGGGGCGAGGCGGGCCGCTTCATCCCGCGGGAGAGGTGGACCATGCTCATCGAGTCCTCGACCGAGGTCTCCTGCAGGCCGCCGGCCTGGTGGTCCTTCTCGGTGCGGCCCAGGCAGGGGAGGATCAGGGCCGTGCGGCCGTGGACCAGGTGGCTGCGGTTGAGCTTGGTGCTGACCTGGACGGTGAGGTCGCAGTTGCGCAGGCCGCTGGCGGTGTAGGGCGTGTCGGGGGCGGCCATGACGAAGTTGCCGCCCATGCCGACGAACACCTTGACCCGGCCCTCGTTCATGGCCCTGATGACGCCGACCGTGTCCAGCCCGTGCTCGCGCGGGGGAGTGATGCCGCAGACCTCGCCGAGCCGGTCGAGGAACTCGTCGGTCGGCTTGTGGTCGATGCCGCAGGTGCGGTTGCCCTGGACGTTGCTGTGGCCGCGTACGGGCGAAGGACCGGCGCCCTCGCGGCCGAGGTTGCCGCGCAGGAGGAGGACGTTGACGATCTCGCGCACGGTGTCGACGCCGTGCTCGTGCTGGGTGACGCCGAGGCACCAGCTGATCAACGTACGGTCGGAGGCGGAGTAGACCGCCGCGGCCTTGCGGATGTCGGCCTCGCTGAGCCCGGCTTGGCGGGTGAGGTCGTCCCAGGAGGTCGACTCGACCAGATCTCGGTATGCCGAGAAGCCCGAGGTGTAGCGCTCGATGAACTCGACGTCGAGGGCCTTCGGATCCGTGCGGTGCTCCTCGAGCAGCGCCTTGGCCATCCCGCGCAGCAGCGCGAGGTCCCCGCCCGGGCGGACCTGCAGGTTGAGGGTGCTGGTGCGGGTCGCCTTGAAGAGCGCCATGTCGACGAACTCGTGCGGGATGATCGCCTTGCGGGCGCCCGCCTCGACCAGCGGGTTGATGTGCACGATCTGGGCGCCGCGGTCGTACGCCTCGGTCAGCGCGGTGAGCATCCGGGGCGCGTTGGAGGCCGCGTTGACGCCGAGGATGAAGAGCGCCTCGGCGGTCTCCCAGTCCTTGAGGTCCGCGGTGCCCTTGCCGGTGCCGAGGGATGCCTTGAGCGCTCGGCCTGAGGCCTCGTGACACATGTTGGAGCAGTCGGGCAGGTTGTTGGTGCCGAACTCGCGGGCCCACAGCTGGTAGAGGAACGTCGCCTCGTTGCCGAGCCGGCCGGAGGTGTAGAACGCCGCCTCGTCGGGGGAGTCAAGAGCCTGCAGCGCCGAGCCGACCAGCGCGAACGCGTCGCTCCACGAGATCGGCACATAGCGGTCGCTCGCCTCGTCGTAGACCATCGGCTCGGTGAGCCGGCCCTGGTCCTCGAGCTCGTAGTCGGACCAGCTCTCCAGCTCGGTGACCGTGTGGGCGGCGAAGAAGTCGCGGTCCACACGCTTGCCCGTCATCTCCCAGACGACGTGCTTCATCCCGTTCTCGCACAGGTCGAGCTTGAGACCCTTCAGGTCGTCGGGCCAGGCGCAGCCCGGACAGTCGAAGCCGTCGTTCTCGTGGTTCATCTTGAACATCGCCCGGGTCCCCGAGGCGATCGCGTGCTCGCGGGAGAGCACCTTCATGACGGAGGTCGCCGCGCCCCAGCCGGCTGCTGGATGGTGGTAGTCGCGCTGCTCCCACTCACCTGTGGGGGCAGGGCCTTGGCCGGAGGTCTCCTGGTCGACCATCTCGCGCTCCTGTGCATGTCGTGACCGCGGGCGCGCCGGGCGGCCTCGCCTCGTTGTCGACGTTAACCCCGCCGGGCCGCCGTCGCGAGCGGCGACAGGCCCGGCGACGGGATCGTGTCGGCGCCGACAGCCCGGGTGGTGGTCGGCGACAATCCACGCCTCCCCGGGGCTCGAATTGAGTACGCCGGCTCAGGCGTCGCCCCTCGGCCCGCGGCCAGACTGCTGTCATGTCCCTGCTGCGCCACCACCTGCTCGCTCCCGCCACCTCGTGCTTCCTGGGTGTGCTGAGCCTGGCCACGGTCCTCTGCTTCCACTTTCCCGAGCTGCTGACCAGCCGCGAGTTCCGCGCGATCTACACCGAGGACTTCGCCCGTACGCTCCTGCTGATCGGCCTGGCCACCGCCTTCTTCGCCGGGACGGTCGCGGTGCTGCGCGACCAGCACAAGCGGCTGGCGTTCACCGGTGTCGGCACCGCGACCGTCGCCGTGCTCCTCGGCGGCACCGAGGTCCCGTTCGACGGGCCCGTGAAGGACACGCCCTTCTCGCTCGGCCTGGACTGGTTCGTGCTCGCGCTGTTCTTCTCCGCGCTGGTCTTCATCCCGCTCGAGCACGCCTTCGCCCGCCGCCCGGTGCCGGTCTTCCGGCCGGGCTGGCGCACCGACGCGTGCTACTTCTTCATGAGCCACGTCCTCGTCCAGCTCATCCTCATCCTGGTCACCACCTCGACCTCGCTGGTGGTTTCGACGGTGAAGGTCCCCGGCGTCCAAGGATGGATCCAGGAGCTGCCGTTCGTGGTGGCCTTCCTGCTCGCGGTCTTCCTCGCCGACCTCGCCCAGGCGGTGCTGCACCGCTGCTACCACCGGATCATGGTGCTGTGGCGCTTCCACGCGGTCCACCATTCCAGCCCCGAGCTCGACTGGCTGGCCGGCTCGCGCGTCCACTTCGTCGAGACCGTGCTGACCCGCAGCATCGTCCTGCTGCCGCTGCTGTTCCTCGGCTTCTCGACCTCGGTCGTCAACGCGTACGCCGTGCTGGTCGGCATCCAGGCGGTCGTCGCCCACGCCAACATCGGCGTCCGGTTCGGCGTCCTCGAGTATCTGGTGGTGCTGCCGCGCTACCACCACTGGCACCACGCCCGGCACCTCGACTACTGGGACCGCAACTACGCGATCCACCTGCCGGTGATCGACATGCTGATGGGCTCCTTCAAGCTGCCCCGTGACGGCAGCTGGCCCGAGGAGTACGGCGTCCTCAAGCGCGAGACCGTCCCGGTCGGGATCCTCGCCCAGCACGTCGCCCCGTTCCGCGGCCACCGGACCTACGACGAGTACGTCCACTGAGGCTGACGCGCGCGAACCGCCCGCAGACCGCCCGCGGACGGAGCAGAGCGCTCCGTCCGCGGGCGGACTCGGGTTCAGCGGCAGCTGACGGTGCCACCGCTGAGGTGAGCGGTCCTCGGGTAGAGGCAGATGTCACGCTCGACCCTCGTCCCGTCGGCGGCCACCGAGGTCGCGGCCAGGGTCTCCGGGGCGTCGTCCTTCTCGACCCACCTGACCAGAGCGCCCAGCGGGTCCGTCGGCGCCGGGCCGGTCCCGGCCTGGCAGTGCGAGGCGCCGGGAGCGACGAAGACGCGGTAGAAGTCGTCGATGTCGCCGAAGCGGTGTGCGACCTTCTCGCGGTAGCTCAGGGTGCCCCGCAGCGGGACGAGCTGGTCGTCGCCACCGTGCCAGGTCAGCAGCTTGGCGCCGGCGCGGCGAAGGCCCGACAGATCGGGGTCGTCGCTGCCGATGACCTGGTGGTACTCGTCGACCGACTGCGCGAACAGCCTCTCGTAGTCGGCGTAGGTGATGGTCGAGACGTCGAAGGAGGGGTCCTTCTCGAGCAGGTTCTGCACCCAGGACGACGCCACCGGGAACGGTGCCGGGCCGGCGAGGTAGCCGAGATCGGCGGTGGGGGTCAGCCCGAACCACAGCCGCTTGCCGTCGGAGGTCCGAGGACCGTCCCAGATCTTCTCGATCACGGCCGCGTCCCGCGCCGAGATGGTCAGCTCCTCGCCGTCGCACAGCACCTTCTCGCCGATCAGCGACGCCGGGTCGAAGTCGCAGGCGATGGGGTTGCCGACGATCCCGTCGACGGCCCCATCGTCGCCGTCGCAGGCGGCCCTGGCAGCGGTGGTGAACGCATTGAGCTCACAGGGCGCGAGGTGGTCGTCCTCCGCGTTCATCACGACGTACGGCCACAGGTCACCGATCGCGAAGCGGTCCCAGGAGATCGCCGGAGCGTCGGCGAGGATGCCGTCGAAGTCGCCCGGGTGCCGCTGGGCCTCCATGTAGCCCTGGCGCCCGCCGGTCGAGCAGCCGTTCCAGTACGCGTGGTGCGCCGCGCGGCCGTAGTGGTCCTTCGTGATCGCCTTGCCGAGGACGGCCAGCTCGTGCGGCCCGCGCTCGGCGAAGTTCTTCAGCACCGTCGTGTTGACCTGGCCGTCCTCGGTGAGGGCCCAGTCGGCGGTGAAGCCGGTGGTCGGGGTCGCGCCGGCGTCGGTCGTGCCCACGGCGTACCCGGCCTTGACGGCGTTCGGCAGGCTCGGACCGAAGTCGCCGCCGAGGTAGCCGCTGCCGCCGAGCGCCTGGAACCGGCCGTTCCAGCCGGTCGCGGGGAGCCAGACCTGGATCAGCTCCCGGTCGCCGGCCGACCCGTGGGTGAGGGTCACGTCCACCTGACAGTAGGCCGGGACGTCGGTGACGGGCGGGGGCGGCTCGGAGGCTCCGGGCTGGGCCGGGTAGGTCAGGGTGCCGCCCGGTTTCGCGGTGGCGCTGACCGACACGATCCGTGCATCCGCCGGGGGCATCAGGCTCGGTCTCTCACAGCCGTCGGTGCTCCGGGACATCGCGCTGTCGGACACGGCCGGGGATGTCTGGGCAGCGGCGGGGTGCACGGCCGTCAGGGCGGCGGCCAGGGGCAGCCCGGCGGCTACCAGCAGCAGTCTCTTCATCATCTCTCCTCGTGATGGGCCCGCTCGGTTCGGGCACATGAGGAGACTCGCGGAACAGGCGCCCGGCCGGCGCCAGGGTGATGCCCTGGGGTGCACCCTGGCCCGGGCCACCCTGGCCCGGGCCAGCTCACTGGTCGCGCAGCGCCGTGGCCAGCGCCCGCCTCGAGGTGATGCCGAGCTTGGTGAAGATCTTGCGCAGGTGCCACTCGACCGTACGCGGGCTGAGGAACAGCACCGCGCCGATCTCCGGATTCGTACGTCCCGCGGCGGCCAGCCGCGCGATCTGGGCCTCCTGCGCGGTGAGGTCGACCTCGGCCCCACGCGTACGTGTCCGGGCCACACCGCCCGTCGCGGCGAGCTCCCGGGCCGCTCGTTCGGCGAACGCCTCGGCGCCGATGCCCGCGAAGAGCTCGTGTGCCGCCTGGAGCTGCTGACGCCCCTCGTTGCGACGGTTCTGCCGCCGCAGCCACTCGCCCAGGAGGAGCTGTGCCCGAGCCGCGTGCAGCGTCATGCCGGCCGCGGTGAGCTCGTCGATCGCCGTACGGTAGTGCTTCTCGGCCTCGCCGGAGGTGTCGGTCAGCGCGTCGGCGTAGGCCGAGGTGCCGCGTGCCCAGGGGGTGTCGACGACGGAGGTGCGCGCGACGAGCCGGTCGCGCGCCGCCGACGCGACGTCATCGGCACCGCTGCGCGCCGCCGCCTCGACGAGCTCCGCCAGCGCCCACTGCGTCACCGCGAGGTCCTCGAACGCGACGGCTTCCTGCGCCGCCGTGAGCGCTTCGGCGTAGCGACCGAGGCCGTTGCACAGCACCGCCCGGCAGTACGCCGCCACCCCGAGGTTCCAGCCGACCCCCGACGCTCGCGCGTAGCCGACGCAGGCGTCGATGGCGGCCGTCGCCTCCTCCTCGCGACCGCGGTAGGCAGCCAGGATCACCGCACTGGCAGGGTGAGGAGAGACGCCCACGGTGGCGCCGAGAGCGTCGGCCTCGGCGAGGATCGTGGCGGCCTCCGCGAAGCGGCCGGCGTGGACGAGGGCCGTGGCGCGGAAGCTCAACGTGGCTCCGAGCAACGAGAGCCGGCCGCTGGCACGGGCATAGCCCAGCAGGTCCGCGGAGCGATCGAAGTAGGCCCCGGCGTCCCAGATCTCGTGGGTCACCGCGCTGGACAGCCAGGCCAGCTCGAGATCGTTCTCGGTGCCGATGTCCTCGACGACGCCGGTGAGCAACGACACGGCGGCGGCGTGACCGTCGAGCACCCAGGTGCTCAGCCCGGTCAGGAGGCGCCCGGTCACGTCCTCGCCGCGCGGGGCCTCCCGGCCCGCGAGGGCGGTCCGGCGCAGGTCGTCGCCTCCCAGCCGGCCCGCGTTGATCGCGGCGGCGATCGCCGCGACGTACGTCTCGCGGGAGAGTCCGGCGTCGAGCTGCTCGAGCCGACCCGCCGCCTCGAGCAGCGGTGGCACCACGGACCGCCCGGTGTTGAGCGCGAACGCCAGCCGGGCGCGCAGACGCTGCACCTGGGCGAGCTGAGCGAGGTCGAGAGGGCCGATCTCGGCGGTGTCGAGCAGCTGCGCGGCCTCGGCGATCGCACCGGCCGCGAACCGTGCCTCGGCCGCGGCCAGGGCTCGCCCGGCCCGTCTCGCCGGGTCGGTGGTGAGCTCGACCGCCCGCTCCAGGAACGCCGCTGCGGCGGCTCGTCCGCCACGGGCCAGCGCCCGGTCGGCGGACTCCTCCAGCTCGGCGGCCACGGTCTCGTCGGGGCCGATCGCCGCGTGCGCGCGGTGCCAGGCTCGGCGGTCGGGGTCCTGGGCGGGATCGGTCACCTCCGCGAGCGCGTGGTGGACCGCCCGGAGGGCGGCGGGCCCGGCCGAGCGCCGGCTGGCGGAGCGGACCAGCGGGTGGCGGAACCGGACGCGGGTGCCGATCGAGATCAGGTCGGCGGCCTCGGCGGGCGCGGCGGCGTCCAGGTCGAGCCCGAGCCGCTCGGCCGCACGCCACAGCAGGGTGACGTCGCCGACCGGCTCGACCGCCGCGGTGAGCAGCAGCCTCCGGGTCGGCTCGGGAAGCTCGGCGATGCGCCGCTGGAAGCCCTGCTCGACGCGGCTGGCCAGCGGCTTGGCGCTCTGGCCGTCGAAGCCGAACGCCAGCTCCGCGGGGGTGAGCCCGCGGGGCAGCTCGAGCAGCGCGAGCGGGTTGCCGCGGGTCTCCGCGACGATCTGGTCACGGACCCGGGCGTCGACCGGTCCAGGCAGCGCGGACTCGAGCAGGAGCCGGGCATCGGCGTCGGCCAGGCCCCCGATCCGCAGCTCCGGAAGGTCGGGCAGCAGCTGTTCGTCGTCAGGACTGCGGACGCCGAAGACGAGTGCGACCGACTCCGCATCGAGTCGGCGAGCGACGAAGGTGAGGATCACCTCGGACATCCGGTCGAGCCACTGGGCGTCGTCCACGACGCACACCAGCGGCTGGTCGGTCGCGGCCTCGGCGAGCAGCCCGAGCACCGCGAGCCCGACCACGAGCGCTTCCGGCGGGTCGCCGGCGCTGAGCCCGAACGCGGTGGAGAGCGCCTGGCGCTGGGGCTCGGCGAGCCGGTCGAGATGGTCCAGCAGGGGAGCGCAGACCTGCTGCAGGCCGGCGTAGGCGATCTCCGACTCGGGCTCGACGCCCGCCGCGCGGATCACCCGGCCCGCGCCGGGCCGCTCGGCGAGATAGTCCAGCAGCGCCGTCTTGCCGGTGCCTGCCTCACCCCGCAGGACGAGCACGCGGCTCTCTCCGGCCCGCACCCCGCGGATCAGCCGATCCAGGGTCTCCTGCTCGGCCTGCCGCCCCGTGAGGGCGGGCATCCCCATCTTCAATCGACACCTCGAGTCGGTCATCACCAGTGGAGCGCCTTCATTCTCCCGGGTCGCCCAGGGAGTCGACCAGTGGGTCTCCCTGGCGCCAGGCCCGTGAGTCCCGGGCGAAAGTCGTCATCACCGAGCAACACCCACCCAGAACCACAAGGAGAACTGACATGGCGAGCTACACCGGCACCGTGACCGCGACCGGCGAGGGACGCAACGGCGGCCACCTCGCGTCCCCCGACGGCCTCATCGACCTGGGCCTGGCCATCCCGAAGGAGCTCGGCGGCGCCGGCGGCGCCACCAACCCCGAGCAGCTCTTCGCCGCCGGCTGGTCGGCCTGCTTCATGGGCGCGTTCCGCCGGGCGGCCGCCGAGGAGCGGATCCGGTTCGACAGCATCGAGGTGACCGCGAACGTCACCCTCAACCACGCCGAGACGACCGACCCCACCGAGGAGTTCTTCCTCAGCGCCGAGCTCGAGATCGTCGTCGGCGGCCTCGACGAGGAGACCATCGGCACGCTGGCCAAGCGCGCCCACCAGATCTGCCCCTACTCCAAGGCGATCACCGGCAATGTCGACGTGGACTTCTTCGCCCGCGCCGCGTGAGGCCGAGCGGCGGCCCGAGGCGAGCGACGTGCTCGCCCGGGCCGCCGAGGCACTCATGCGCGATGCGTACGCGGCCCTGGGCTGGTTCGAGGGCCCGAACCCCTTCCACTGACCACATCCCCGACCTGAGCGACCCGGACCTGAGACGAAAGACGAGATGACCATGATGGACCGCAGGACCTTTGCCAAGGCGGTGGGCCTGGCCGCGACGACGACAGCCGGGCTGGCGGCGACGACAGCCGGCCCCGCGGCGGCGGAGGGAGCGTACGCCCGGGCCGCTCGCCCCGGACGAGCGAGCGCGTCGTTCGACGACGTCCTCCAGATCGACGCCGGCGAGCTCGACGTGGGGTACGTCGACCTCGGGCCGCGCGACGGCCGGCCGGTGATCCTGCTGCACGGCTGGCCCTACGACATCCACAGCTACGCCGAGGTCGCGCCGATCCTGGCTCGCCAGGGCTATCGAGCCTTGGTGCCGTACTTCCGCGGCTTCGGCTCGACGACCTTCCGCTCGCCCGACACCTTCCGTAACGCGCAGCAGTCCCGGATCGCCCTCGACGTCACGGAGTTCATGGACGCGCTGGGGATCGACCGGGCGGTGATCGCGGGCTACGACTGGGGCTCGCGGACCGGCGACATCATCGCCGCGATCTGGCCCCACCGGGTCAAGGCGCTGGTGTCGGTGACCGGCTACCTGATCACCAACCGCGAGGCCCAGCGCACCCCGATCGCGGCGGCATCGGAGTGGGCCTGGTGGTACCAGTACTACTTCTCCACCGAGCGCGGCGCGAAGGGCCTCGCCGACCCGAAGATCGGCACCGACCTCGCCAGGCTCGTGTGGCGGTTCAACTCCCCGACCTGGTCGTTCGACGAGGCCACCTTCGCCCGCACGGCCGCGGCGTTCAGCAACCCCGACTACGTGGACATCGTGCTCCACAACTACCGCTGGCGCCTCGGCCTGGCCGACGGCGCGCGCCGCTACGACGCCCTGGAGCGCAAGCTCGCCGCGGCGCCACCGATCGCGGTCCCGACGATCACCATCGACCCGGCTGCCGATCCCTTCACACCGGCCGGCGACGGAGCGGGCTACCGCGCTCACTTCACCGGCCCGTACGAGCACCGCACCTTCGCCGGCATCGGGCACAACGTGCCCCAGGAGGCCCCGGCCGACTTCGCCCGCGCGGTCCTCGACGCGGACAGGCTGTGAGGTCGACATGACCGATGGTCTCGACCGCGGCGCCGGGAAACCGGTCGGCCGACGGGTGTTCCTGGCGACGATCGGGCTGGGTGCGGCGGCGGTCGCGGCCGCACCGGCCCTGCGCCGGGGATGGGACGCCGGCCTGAGCGCGGTCGCCGAGCACGACCCGACCAGCCTCTCCGGCCTGGTCCCCAGCTCCGGCGGGTTCCGCTACTTCAGCGTCGTCGGGTCGGTGCCCCACAAGGACGCCGTCAGCTATCGGCTCGACATCGGCGGGCTGGTGGACCGCCCCGCCACGTACACGCTGGACATGCTCGCCGCGCTCCCGCAGACGACCGTGACCCACGACGTCGTCTGCACCGACGGATGGCAGGTCGAGCAGGTGCCGTTCGAGGGAGTCCTGCTCTCCGACCTGCTCGACGCCGCCGGCGTCCAGGAGAAAGGCACGGCCGTACGGTTCACCTGCTTCGACGGGGCCTACTCGGAGAGTCTGACCCTCGAGCAGGCCCGGCGCCGGGACGTTCTCGTCGCCACCCGGATGCAGGGCGAGCCGATCGCTCATGTCAGCGGCGGCCCGGTCCGGCTGTACGTGGCACCGATGTACTTCTACAAGTCCGCCAAGTGGCTCTCCGGCATCGAGGTCACCAGCACCGTACGGCCGGGCTACTGGGAGGAGTACGGCTATCCCGTCGACGGCTGGCTGCCGGGGGAGGAGCCGGTCGATGGATGAGCGCATGGACCGGTTCGCGCTCTCCGTACGCGTGGTCCACCAGGTGACCGCGGCGCTGTTCGTGGTGTGCATCGTCGCGGCAGCATGCCTCTACGTCGGGCCGCTGGCCGAGGCCGTCGGGCGCCGCCCGCTGGTGGCGGCGGTGCACGAGTGGGCGGGCGTCCTGCTCCCGGTGCCGCTTCTCGTGGGGCTGTTCTCGCGCGCGCTGCGCGCGGACCTGCGCCGCATCGACCGCTTCACCGACGCCGACCGCCGGTGGTTCCGAGGCGCTCCGCGGCGCGGCCGTCAGGCCGGCAAGTTCAACGCGGGACAGAAGCTGTACGCCGCCTGGATCGCTGGTGCCGTGGTCGTCATGGTCGGCACCGGGCTGCTGCTCTGGTTCAGGTTCGCGCTGCCGTGGATCCCGCGTGCGAGCGTGCTCTTCGTCCACGATCTCGGCGCCTTCTCCATCGTCCTGGCTGTCGCCGGACATGTGCGCCACGCCTATGCCGATCCCGAGGCGTGGCGGGGCATGCGTACGGGAAAGGTGTCGCCGGCCTGGGCACGTGAGGAGCACGGCGCGTGGTTCTCCGAGGTCGCCCGGGGACCGCGGCCGTGACCATGGAATAGTCGACGTATGAACTCGAGTCAGAGCCTGCCGAAGGCCGTCCTGATGGACATGGACGGCACCCTGGTCGACACCGAGCCCTACTGGGTCGCGGCCGAGTACGCGATCGCGGAGCGCTTCGGGGCGACCTGGTCCGAGGAGCAGGCGATGGAGCTGGTCGGCAACGCGCTGATCGAGTCGGCGCGGCTGGTCAAGGAGGGGATGGGCCTTCCGCACGAGCCGGAGGAGATCGTCGAGATGCTTCTCGACGGCGTGGTCGAGCAGGTCGAGCAGGAGGTCCCGTGGCGCCCGGGAGCGCGCGAGCTGCTCACCGACCTGGTCGAGCACGGTGTGCCCTGTGCGCTGGTGACGATGTCGTACGCCCGCTTCGTCGGCCCCATCCTCAAAGAGCTCCCCGAGGGCACCTTCAAGGTGATCGTGACCGGTGACATGGTCGCCAACGGCAAGCCCCACCCCGAGCCCTACCTGACCGCGGCCGCCGCCCTCGGTGTCGCGGCGGAGGACACCATCGCGGTGGAGGACTCCAACACCGGCGCCCGCTCCGCCGAGGCCGCCGGCTGCACCGTCCTGGTCATCGAGAACCACGTCCCCGTCGCTCCTGGTGAGCGCCGGGTCTTCCGCGACACGCTCGAGGGAATGACGTACGCCGACCTGGCTGCCCTCTGAGCCCTCGGGGTCATCTAGGGTGCCTGTCGTGGGCCACATCCAGATCACTCCGTCCATCCTCAACGCCGACTTCGCCGCCCTCGGGGCCGAGGTCGCCCGGATCCCCAGCGCCGACTGGATCCATGTCGACGTGATGGACAACCACTTCGTGCCCAACCTGACCTTCGGGCCGACGATGGTGGAGGCGATCTCGCGGTCAACGTCGGTGCCCCTCGACGCGCACCTGATGATCGAGAACGCCGACCGCGAGGCGCCCGCCTACGTCGAGGCCGGCTGCGGCTCGGTGACGTTCCACGTCGAGGCGACCAAGGCTCCGGTGCGGCTGGCCCGCGAGATCCGTGCCAAGGGCGCCCGCGCCTCGATGGCGCTCAAGCCGGCGACCCCGATCGAGCCCTACGAGGACATGCTGGCCGAGCTCGACATGGTGCTGCTGATGACCGTCGAGCCCGGGTTCGGCGGACAGAAGTTCCTCGACCTGGTGCTGCCGAAGATCCGCCGTGCGCGTTCGATGATGGACAAGCATGGTGTCGAGACATGGCTGCAGGTCGACGGCGGGGTCTCCCTGGAGACGATCGAGCGCTGCGCCGAGGCGGGCGCGGACGTCTTCGTCGCCGGCTCCGCGGTCTACTCGGCCGACGACCCCGACGCGATGGTCAACGCACTGCGCGACAAGGCCGTCTCAGCCTCTGACGCCTGATCGGGCCTCGTGCCACCCGTGTGGCACACTGGTCTCCGACGAGCTTGTGCTCGCGTGCTCTGGGGTCGGTGAAATTCCGAGCCGGCGGTGACTGGATCAACGTCCAGAAGTCCGCGACCCGATGGCAGCCAGTCATCGGTTGACCAGGTGAGAATCCTGGACCGACGGTTAAAGTCCGGATGGGAAGACGCACGCAGCCCGATTCGTCGTGACCGCCCTGGATCCACAGCGCGCGCCGCGATGTCTCGGCCTGAACCCCGGAGTCCGTGAGACGGACCAGAGGGGATCAGATGAAGTGCTTGGACCAGCGTGACCCGGAGCCGGGGGCGATGCGTCGCGCCCTGGACCTGGCCGCTGCGATCGGTGCCCCGGGCCCTGCCACCTACCCGAACCCACGGGTGGGCTGCGTACTCCTGGGGGCGGACGGGTCGATGATCGCCGAGGGGTTCCACCGTGGGCCCGGCACCCCGCACGCCGAGGTCGACGCGCTGTCGAAGGCCGGCGAGGCCGCCCGCGGAGCGACTGCCGTGGTCACCCTCGAGCCGTGCAACCACACCGGCCGCACCGGGCCCTGCTCGCAGGCGCTGATCGAGGCAGGGGTGGCCCGCGTCGTCTACGCCCAGGCCGATCCCAACCCGGTCGCCGCCGGGGGAGCCGAGCGGCTGAAGGACGCGGGGATCGAGGTCGAGCAGGGCCTGTACGCCGCGGAGTCCCGCGAGCTCAACCGCGTGTGGACCCGGGCGGCCGAGCTCCAGCGCCCCTACGTCACCTGGAAGTTCGCCACCACCCTCGACGGGCGCAGCGCCGCCGCCGACGGCACCTCGCGCTGGGTCTCCTCGCGCGCCGCGCGGCTCGACACCCACAAGCTGCGGGCGCTGAGCGACACCATGCTCGTCGGGACCAACACGGTCGCCGTCGACGACCCCGCGCTGACGGTCCGTGACCTGGAGGACCGGCCGGTCGGGGTACAGCCGCTGCGGGTCGTCATGGGGTCGCGCGACCTCTCTGACGACCGCCGGATCTTCGACGACCAGGCGCCGTCCCTGCACCTGCGCACCCGCGACCCGCGCTCCGCTCTGGCAGAGCTGTGGGAGCGCGAGCGTCGCCATGTCTTCCTCGAGGGCGGGCCGACGCTGGCCGCGGCCTTCCTGGAGGTGGGACTCGTGGACGAGATCGTCGTCTACGTCGCCCCGTTCCTGCTCGGCGCCGGCCGCTCGGCCGTCGCCGACCTCGGGATCACCACCATCTCCGAAGCCTTCCGGCCGCGCGTACGTTCCGTCGACGTGCTCGAACCGGCCGCGCCCGGCGAGGAGCCGAACGTGCGCTTCATCTTGGAACCACAGAAAGGGGAGCAGTGATGTTCACCGGGATTGTTGAGGAGCTCGGCACCGTCGCCGGGATCGAGGACCAGGGCGACGCCGTACGCCTGACCATCTCCGCGGCGACCGTGCTGTCGGACGCCGAGCTCGGCGCCTCGATCGCGGTCAACGGCTGCTGCCTGACAGTCGCCACGCTGGGGGAGAACGAGTGGACGGCCGACGTGATGCTGGAGACGCTCAAGCGGACCAGCCTGCACGCGGTCTCGGTCGGCGACCAGGTCAACCTCGAGCGCGCGGTCACCCCGGCCACCCGCCTCGGCGGCCACATCGTCCAGGGGCACGTCGACGGCGTCGGACGCATCGTCTCCCGCGAGCCCAGCGAGCACTGGGAGGTCGTCACGATCTCGCTGCCCGAGGAGCTCGTCCGCTACGTCGTGGAGAAGGGCTCGATCGCGGTGGACGGGATCAGCCTCACCGTCGTCTCGGTGACCGACGACTCGTTCACGGTGAGCCTCATCCCCGAGACCCTGGCGCGTACGTCGCTGGGGTTCCGGGCCGTCGGCGACGAGGTCAACCTCGAGACCGACATCATCGCCAAGCACGTCGAGAAGCTTCTGGGAGGGGTTCGGTCATGACGGAGCAGTATGTGGGGGTCCGGCTCGATCCGGTCGAGAACGCGATCGCCGACCTCGCGGCCGGGAAGCCGGTCGTGGTCGTCGACGACGAGGACCGGGAGAACGAGGGCGACCTGATCTTCTCCGCCGAGCTGGCGACCCCGGAGGTGATGGCGTTCGCGATCCGCTGGTCCTCCGGCGTGATCTGCGTGGCGCTGCCCGGCGACCGGCTCGACGAGCTCGACCTGCCCCCGATGACTCGTGTCAACGAGGACCGCAAGCAGACCGCGTACGCGGTCTCGGTCGACGCCCGCGAGGGCGTCTCGACCGGCATCTCGGCCGCCGACCGGGCGCTCACGACCCGGCTCCTCGCCGGCCCGTCGTCGGTGGCCGGCGATCTGACCCGTCCCGGCCACGTCTTCCCGCTGCGTGCCCGCGACGGGGGAGTGCTGGTGCGGGTCGGCCACACCGAGGCCGCCGTCGACCTCACCCGGCTGGCCGGGCTGGAGCCCGCCGGTGCGCTGGTCGAGCTGGTCAACGACGACGGCACCATGCAGCGCGCCCCGCAGTTGCGGGAGTTCGCCGACGAGCACGGTCTCGCGATGATCTCGATCGCCGACCTGGTCACCTACCGGCGGCGTACGGAGGTGCTGGTCGAACGACGCGCCGTGACGCGGTTGCCCACCGAGTTCGGTGACTTCACCGCCTACGGCTACCGCACCATCGACGACGGGGTCGAGCACGTCGCGCTCGTCCACGGCGACGTCTCCGGGTGCGACCCGGTCCTCGCCCGGGTGCACTCGGAGTGCCTGACCGGTGACGTGTTCGGGTCCCAGCGCTGCGACTGCGGACCGCAGCTTCGTGAGGCGCTCGACAGGATCGCGAAGGCCGGCTGCGGCGTGGTGGTCTACCTGCGCGGGCACGAGGGCCGCGGGATCGGGCTGCTCGCCAAGCTGCAGGCCTACCAGCTGCAGGACGGCGGCCGCGACACGGTCGACGCCAACCTCGACCTCGGCCTGCCGGCCGACGCCCGCCACTACGGCGCCGCCTCGCAGATCCTGCGCGACCTCAAGATCGACTCGGTACGCCTGCTGACCAACAACCCCGAGAAGGTCAGCCACCTGGAGGCGTACGGCGTCGAGGTCGCCGAGCGGGTCCCGCTCACCCCGCGGCCCAACGAGCACAATCTCGCCTACCTGCTGACCAAGCGTGACCGCATGGGTCACGCGCTGCCCGATCTGTCCGAGCCGAACAAGTCCGAGTCCAACGGAGCCGAGGAGAACTGATGAGTGGCAAGGGAGCCCCGACCCCCGAGGTCGTCGACGCGAGCGACCTGCGGGTCGCCGTGGTGGCCGCGCGCTGGCACGACGAGGTCATGAACGGCCTGCTGAACGGTGCGGAGCGGGCCCTGAAGGACGCCTCCGTCGGCGGCCTGACCGTCGTCCGGGTGCCGGGCGCCTTCGAGCTCCCGGTCGCCGCGGCCGCGCTGGCCAAGTCGGGCTACGACGCCATCGTCGCGCTCGGTGTCGTCATCCGTGGCGGCACCCCGCACTTCGACTACGTCTGCTCGGCCGCCACCGACGGCCTCAACCGGGTAGCGATCGACCACGTGGTGCCGGTCGGTTTCGGCCTGCTGACCTGCGACAACGAGGAGCAGGCGCTCGACCGTGCCGGCCTCGAGGGGTCCCACGAGGACAAGGGCTACGAGGCCGCCGCGGCGGCCATGGAGACCGCGCTCACCCTGCGCGACTGCGTACGTCACTACTGATCACCCACCGCCGAGTCGGCTCGTCATGACGAGCCGACTCGGTGGGCTTTTCGGTCAGGATGCGCCGACTCGGGCTCAGCTGATCAAGGTCGCGACCAGGTCACCCTGGCGGCGACGCGCGCCCGGGTCCTGTCGGGCTGATGCCTGTCCGACCGTGAACCCGTGCGGCGCGAGCTGCTCTGCGAGTGCCTCGGCGGACCAGTAGTAGGCGGTGTGCACGGCGTGATCGAACGCCTCGCCGGGCTCGCCGTCGAAGAAGCCGATCAGCGCCGAGCCGCCGGGCGCGAGCACCCGCGCGAACTCGCTCAGGATCGCGGGGAGTTGGGTGGGTGGGGTGTGGATGATCGAGTACCACGCCAGGATGCCGCCGATCGACCGGTCGGCCAGGGGGAGTGCGGCGAGGTCCGCTCGTTGGAAGCTGGGTCCTGGATACTGCGCTCGTGCGGCGGCGACGAACTCGGCCGAGGCGTCGATCCCGACGACCTCGCGTACGCCGCCTGCGGTGAGCTCCTGGCTCCAGAGGCCGGGGCCGCAGCCGGCGTCCAGGAGAGGGCCGGTCGTGCTGTCACGCCACCTGGTGATCGTGTCGCGGTCCTGCTCGGCGAGCTTGTCGATCGTGCCGAAGAGGTCGATGTACTCGCTGGCGCGGCCGTCGTAGGCGGCGCCGATCTCGGTCATGGTCATCGGGGGTCGAGGGTAGTGGGTTCGGCTGCTCGCTGGCCGCGGATCGGGCGGGGATCTGGATGTGTGTCCGTTGGTCTCGGGTCTGGGTTCCAGCGCGGGTGGGGCCAATACGTTGTCTGGGTTGGGAGATTTACAGGCCAGGGTGTCTGGGTTGGGTGCCATTCGGGTGTCTTGTCTGGGTTCCAGCAGCGGTCTGGGTTTTGGTGGGGATACCTGTCCCTGATTGGGTTGGGTTCATTTTGCTTGGTGTGGTAGGCTCGGCGCAGGCGTGAACGTGATGGCCGACCACCTCGAAAGAGGCGTGCCCACCATTCGAAAGGTGTGGGTATTCCAGGGGAACCAGGGGCGTGAACGCTGAGCTGCGAGGGTAAGTAATAGCCCGTATTGCCGGGCCTCCGAGACCAGCGAACCAGACGGATCTGCGTGGGCAGATCCTTGAGTTCGTACGTCGGGAGGTGACCGTTTCGATGACCACGCTGCACCAGCCCCAACACCCCGTGCTGGGGGCCGTGGTCGCGGTCACCGGCGCGCTGGATCGGGTTGCGGAGGCGAACCCGGCGTTCATGGGCACCGACCAGAAGGCCACCACCCTGCTCGAGATCGCCCGCGCGAAGGCCCAGCTGGCCGAGCTCGAACTGCGCGTGCTCGCCGTTGCTGACGACGTCGCAGCGGAGAGCGCCGCCCGGGATGTGGCGGCCTGGCTGCACCACCACACCCACCAGCGCCCCGAGACCCTGCGGGCCGACCTCCGGTTGGCTACCGCACTGGACCGGTCCTATGGCCTGGTCGCCGCGGCGATGCGGACGGGTGCCTGCAACCCGGCACAGGCTCAGGTGATCACCCAGGCTCTCGACGAACTCCCCGCCGACCTCGATGTCGAGGTCAAGACCAAGGCCGAAGAGACCCTCCTCGCCTACGCCACCCAGTTCGACCCCACCCAGCTGCGCCGCCTCGGCCGCCGCATCCTCGATGTGATCGCCCCCGAGATCGCCGAGGCCGAAGAAGCGAAACGCCTCGCCGCCGAAGAGGCCCACGCCCGGAAGAAGACCCGACTGAGCATGCGGCGCCTCGGGGACGGCACCACCCGCATCACGGCCGTGGTCCCGGACGCATGCGCGGACCGGCTCGCGACCAACCTGGAGGCCTTCGCCTCACCCCGGCGCGAGGACGGCACCCGCACCGAGACCGGCGACTACCTGCCCTACGACCGCCGCATGGGATCGGCCTTCTGTCAGCTGCTGGAGACCCTCGACCCGGCCCGGCTGCCGATCCATGGCGGGGACGCCACCACCGTGATCGTGACCATCGCCCTCGATCAGCTCCGTACCGAGGCCGGCATCGCCCAGGTGCTGGGTGGGACCCCGATCACCGCCGCCGAGGCGCGGCGGCTGGCCTGCACCGCTGGCATCATCCCCGCCGTCCTCGGTGGTGACTCCGAGGTCCTCGACCTTGGCCGCAAGGAACGCCTCTTCACCGCCGCCCAACGCCGCGCGCTCCTCCTCAGATCCGCCACCTGCGAGGCCGAGGGCTGCGACATCCCCGGCACCTGGGCCGAGGCCCACCACTGGATCGAATGGGCCAACGGAGGTGCGACCGACCTGGCCAACGCGGCACTCCTCTGCAGCCATCACCACCACCGCGCCCACGACCCCACCTACCTCCACGAACGCCTCCCCAACGGCCAGATCCGCTTCACCAGACGCACCTAGGCCGACCGGTCAGAGCAATTACCCCTCACCGTCGACCGCGCACGCCGGCCAGGCGATGCCGGGTCGGCGCGTCTCCCGCGCCACGGTGCCGGGTCGGCGCGTCTCCCGCGCCACGGTGCCGGGTCGGCGTGTGTGTTCCGTGCGGTGGTGCCGGGTCGGCGTGTGTGTTCCGTGCGGTGGTGCCGGGCCGGCGTGTGTGTCCCGGGCGGTGGCGCCGAGCCGATGCATGTCTCTGTCCGGTGATGCTGGGCTGGTGCGTCCGGTGGCGCGGGATGCGGGCAAGGCGCTTGATGGACGATCGCCGGTGCGGCGAGGGTCGTTGAAAGATTGACGTCTACGCGGCCGGCGCCCGCGTCCAGGCGCCGCTGACACGCGGTCTACTAGCGGCATGCTGGGGGGTAGCTCATGCTGGCCTGGCCGACGGATCACCAGCTCGACCCCGGTCTCGGCACCGCCTCTGCTGCAGTCACTGCCGCGCATTCCGGCTTCAGGCGTTCGGCCTTATGAACGGCTTTTGTTCGGCTGCGAATCCTCGCGATCCACTCCCCGTACGCGGAGCAGGCATGCCGACTCGGCGGTGTGGGGCGAGGCAGATGCGCCGACTCGGGCGTGTGGTCTGGGGCAGATGCGCCGGCTCGGCGTTGTTGGGGCGGGGTGCTTTAGGGGAGTCGTGGCGCTATAATTTGCGCATGCATGCAAATACGCAACCTCCGGTGTGGGGCGACGACGTCGTGACCCTTGCCGTCGAGGTGCTGCGGATGTTGGCCGATCCCACACGTCTGCAGCTCGCGGGGCTGTTGCTGGACGAGGAACGGTCCGTCTCTGAGCTGGCCGGGATGCTCGAGAAGCCGGTGCCGGGGGTCTCGCAGCATCTGGCGAAGATGCGGATGGCGCGGCTGGTGACGACGCGGAAGGAGGGGACCTCGGTGCTCTACCGCGTCGAGAACGGGCATGTACGCCAGCTGGTCCTCGACACGATCGGTCACGTCGAGCATCTCCTCGACCAGGTCCCGGCTCACCACCGAACGGGGGAGGAGTCGGCATGACTCACGCGCTGCACCACCGCCACGACCACCACGCGGGCGCGCACGACCACGCCGATGAGCATGGCCACGGCCATGGCCATGGCCACGGGCACGGCCACGGACATGCCCACGACGGCCGGTGGGCCCGGGTCCGGCATGCGGTCTCCGACGTCTTCGGGGCGCACTCCCACGATGCCGCAGACCAGGTCGACGAGGCGCTGGAGGCAGACGTACGCGGCCGCCGGGCGTTGTGGATCAGCCTCGGTGTCCTGGCGCTGACGGCGGCACTCCAGGCGGTCGTCGTCACCCTGACCGGGTCGGTGGCGCTGCTGGGGGACACGCTCCACAACGTCGCGGACGCGCTGACGGCGGTGCCGCTGCTCGTCGCGTTCTGGCTGGCCCGGCGTCCGGCCAACGACCGGTTCACCTACGGGTACGGGCGGGCCGAGGATCTCGCCGGGCTCTTCGTGGTCGCCATGATCGCCCTGTCCAGCATCCTGGCCGGCTGGGAGGCGCTCGACCGGCTCTTCCATCCGCGCGAGGTCGAGTACGTCTGGGCGGTCGCGGCCGCGGGCGTGGTCGGGTTCCTCGGCAACGAGATCGTCGCGCGCTACCGGATCCGGGTCGGTCGTCAGATCGGCTCGGCGGCGCTGGTCGCCGACGGTCTGCACGCGCGTACGGACGGCTTCACCTCGCTGGCGGTGGTCCTCGGCGCCGGCGGGGTCGCGGTCGGGATGCCGTGGGCCGACCCGCTGATCGGACTGCTGATCGCGGTCGCGATCCTCGGTGTGCTGCGCTCGGCGCTCGAGCAGGTGGGCGCGCGGCTGATGGACGCGGTCACCCCCGAGGACGTACGCCGGGCGCGGGAGGCCGTCGGCACCGTGGACGGCGTGCTCGAGGTCCGCAGCCTGCGGCTGCGGTGGATCGGGCACACGCTCCACGCCGACGGTGACATCACCGTCTCGGCCGACCTTCCCGTCTCCGCCGGCCACGACATCGCCCACCACGCCGAGGAGCACCTCCTGGAGGCGCTGCCGCGCCTGGCCAGTGTGGTCCTCCACATCAGCCCCGACGGAGCGCACCCCTAGGCTCTGCTCCGATGAACATCTTCGAATTCGACGGCAAGAGTCCGCAGATCCATCCCGACGCCTGGGTGGCGCCGACGGCGACGCTGATCGGTGATGTACGCCTCGGCCCGAACGCCAGCGTCTGGTACGGCGCCGTGCTCCGCGCCGACGTCGGGCCGATCGTCATCGGCGAAGGCTCCAACGTTCAGGACAACTCGGTGCTGCACGTACGTCCCGGCTCCTCCCTCGAGATGGGTCCGCACAGCACCATCGCCCACGGCTGCGTGGTGCACGGGGACCGGATCGGGACCGGTTCGCTGATCGGCAACGGCGCCGTGGTCTCCGACTCGGTCGTCATCGGCGACGGCTGCCTGATCGCTGCCGGCGCGATGGTGGTCGAGGGGACCGAGGTGCCCGACCACAGCCTGGTGATGGGCGTGCCCGCGAAGATCCGCGGCACCATCGAGCCCGGCACCAACCCGGCGGCGATCCTGGAGCTCAACGCGCCTGGCTATGTCGAGTTCATGAAGCTGCACCGCGCGACCGTACGCCCGGTTCAACCCTGACCCTGAACCTGAGGGTTACTCCGCTCCGCAGGCGACGCAGTACAACGAGCCGACCCGGCGGTCGGCCCCGCAGGTGGTGCACGGGGCGATGGTCTCGCGGCCGCAGCCCTCGCAGTGCTTGCCGCGGACCGGGTAGCCGCAGTAGGGGCAGTCGCCCTTGCGTACGCGCATGGCCGGGATCCGCTTGGCCAGCAGCCGCTGGACCGCGACGAACACGCCGACGGTCGCCGCCGCGCCGATCAGGGACAGGATGAGCGGCCCGAAGTCGGCGTACTCGAAGGTGTAGTGCAGCGCGAAGACCAGCGCCATGATCACCCCGGTCGCGGCGAGCGCGAAGCCGAGCGGGAGGAAGCGCGAGCCGCCGCGGCGCAGCCGGTAGAGCGCCCAGAAGCCGACCAGGCAGAGGATCGCGATGAAGCCGAGTCGTACGCCGATCTGGATCGCCTCGTGGCCGGGGATCTCGCACGGCGTCTCGCCGTTGTTGCACTGGTCCCAGTCGAGGTAGCGCGGCCACCAGTCCTCGACCTTGACGTAGAACCAGACGGTGCCGACGAGCAGGAAGGCGGTCAGTGCGACGGCCAGGAACCGCTCGGTGCGGGTCGACTCGACCTCATCGGCCGCGATCGGTGTCTTCATGGCGTTCTCCCAGGGAGGCTGGTGCGCGCGTGGAAGGCGACCTCGAGCCGGCAGTCGAGGGCGGCTGCCACGCGCAGCAGGGTGTCGATCTTGGGTGGGCGGGACCCGGACTCCAGCCGTGCGATCGCCGACTGGGTCGTGCCGCAGAGCTCGGCGAGCTCGCGCTGGGACAGCCCTCGCGCGACCCGGTGCTCGGTGACCTGCGCGGCGATCCCGGCGTAGAACGTGGCGTCCTCGTCGTCGGTGCTCACGAGATCGACGCTATCGCAGTCCTGCTATGCCTGTCGATAGCAGGACTGCTATCGCCCAGGTGAGACGATTCGGGCGCGAGGTCGCGTACGGCCTAGGCTTGACGCTCGTGAAGACGTTCGACGAGCTCTGGGCCGAGCTGAGTGAGAAGGCCCGGACCCGACCTGAAGGATCCGGCACCGTGGCACAGCTCGACGCCGGGGTCCATGCGATCGGGAAGAAGCTGGTCGAGGAGGCCGCCGAGTCCTGGATGGCGGCCGAGTACGAGGGCAAGGAAGCCACTGCGGAGGAGATCTCCCAGCTGCTCTACCACGCCCAGGTGCTCATGCTCGCCAGCGGCATCTCGATCGACGACGTCTACTCACACCTGTAGGGATCACCCATGACTGAAACATCTGCCGAGGGCATGCTCCGGATCGCCGTTCCCAACAAGGGGTCGCTGTCCGTCGCGGCCTCCGAGCTGCTGCGCGAGGCGGGCTACCGCCAGCGTGACGACTCCAAGCGCCTGACCCTCATCGACGAGGAGAACGGCGTCGAGTTCTTCTACCTGCGCCCGCGCGACATCGCGCTCTACGTCGGCGAGGGCACCCTCGACATCGGCATCACCGGCCGCGACCTGCTCCTCGACTCCGGCGCCAAGGCCGACGAGGTCATCGGGCTCGGCTTCGGCCGCTCGCGGTTCCACTTCGCCGGCCGCGCCGGCGCGTTCACCTCGGTCGAGGAGCTGCGCGGCAAGCGGATCGCGACCTCCTACGTCGGGGTCGTCTCCGCCTTCCTGGAGCGCGAGGGGATCGACGCGAGCGTGACCCGCCTCGACGGCGCCGTGGAGACCTCGATCCAGCTCGGTGTCGCCGATGCGATCGCCGACGTGGTCGAGACCGGCTCCACGATGCGGCAGGCCGGGCTGGAGATCTTCGGCGAGCCGATCATGCACTCCGAGGCCGTGGTGATCACCCGCTCCGGCGCGCAGCTGCCGTCGGCCTACGAGACCTTCCGGCGCCGTCTCGACGGCGTCCTGATCGCGCGCAGTTACGTGATGATGGACTACGACATCCGCGCCGAGGACCTCGCCCAGGCCTCCGCGATGACGCCCGGGCTCGAGGGTCCGACGGTCAGCCCGCTGCACCGTGAGGGCTGGGTGGCCGTCCGCGCGATGGTGCCGCGCAAGGGCTCGCAGAAGCTGATGGACGACCTCTACGCCGTGGGCGCCCGGGCCATCCTGCTGACGGAGATCAATGCCTGCCGGATCTGAGCCTTCCGGAACCGAGCTGCCGGTGAAGCTTCCGCACACCTGGCGCCCGCTCGGGGCTCGCGTGATGGGCTGGTTCCTGGTGGCCGCGCTGGCAGTGATGTGCACGATGGTCTGGGTCGGGTTCACGCCCGAGATCAAGGCCCAGGTCACGCTCTTCGAGCGGCTCACCTTCGGAGCCCTGGGCCTCGGCATCGTGGCCTGCGTGCACGCGCTGACCCGGTCCCGGGTCGTCGCCCGCGAGGACGGCCTGACCGTGGTCAACGGCTACAAGCGCCGCGATCTGGAGTGGGCCGAGGTGCTCGCGATCAACTTCCCGCGCGGTGCTCCCTGGCCCAACATCGATCTGTCCTCGGGCCACAACATCTCCGCGCTCGGCATCCAGGCCGCCGACGGGCTCTCGTCGCGCAAGGCCGTGCGCACGCTGCGTACGCTGGTCGAGGAGCTGTCCTAGCAGCGACCGTCCGGCCACCCGATTACTACGCTTCGGGGAATCCTTTCGTAAACCGCTGATCGTGGCGGCCATCGCGACTTAGCGTGTCGGCGTGATCTTCTGGACTCGTGGCTTCGCCGTGCTGGCCACCGTGCTCGCCGTGGTCGCGACCGTCCCGGCCCAGGCCGCGCCGGTGCACCCGGTCGGCACCTGGGGTGCCTCGGCCGACGAGGTGGGTGGTGCCACCGGCGCCGCCGGGCTCACCGACCGGTCGGTGCGCAACCTGGTGCACACCTCGCTGGGTGGCTCCGGCGTACGGATCACGCTGTCCAACGTCTTCGGCGACCGTCCGGTCACCTTCACCTCGGCGCACCTCGGCCTGGCCGGGGACGGAGCCGCGGTCGTGCGCGGCACGAACCGGCCGATGACCTTCGCCGGTGCCGACCAGGTCACCGTCGCCCCCGGCACCGAGGTGCTCAGCGATCCCGTCGACGCGACGGTGCCGGCCGACACCACCCTCGCGGTCAGCTTCCACGTCGTCGGCGAGAGCGGCCCGATCACCGGGCACGACGTGGCCGTGCAGACCTCCTACGTCTCCGGGACACCCGGCGCGGACGTCGCCGGCCAGGAGTCCGGCGCGGCGTTCACGACGCAGATCTCCAGCTGGTACTGGGTCGAGAGCGTCGTCATCGAGAAGCCGCGCCGAGTGCGGACCGCGGTGCTCTTCGGCGACTCGATCACCGACGGGAGCGGCTCCACCGTCGGCGCGAACCGGCGCTGGCCGGACGTACTGGCCGACCGGATCGCGGGCAGCCGGTTCGCCGGCCGGTTCGGCGTCATGAACGAGGGCATCTCCGCCAACCGCCTCCTCGCCGACGGGACCGGCGGCCAGCGCGGTCTGGACCGCTTCCGGCGTGACGCCCTCGACCAGCCCGGCGTCTCCACGGTCGTGCTGCTGGAGGGGATCAACGACATCCGCTGGGATCTCGCCGACGAGGCCGCCGACCTGATCGCCGCCTACCGCGAGCTGATCGCGCAGGCGCACGCCGAGGACGTGTGCGTCGTCGGCGCCACCCTGACGCCGTACGAGGGCGGCAGCCGCTACACCCCCGAGCGCGACCGGGTGCGGACCGCGGTCAACGAGTGGATCCGCACGTCGGGCGAGTTCGACGGCACCGTCGACTTCGACGCCGCCACCCGCGACCCCGACCGGCCGGCGCGGTTCCTGCCTGCGTACGACTCCGGGGACCACCTCCACCCCGGCGACGCCGGCTATGCGGCGATGGCCGAGGCGTTCGACCTCTCGCTGCTGGAGTGCGACCGCTAGGCCGCGGCGCTCAGATCTGCACGGTCAGAGCGCCGTGATGCCCCAGGTGACCTCGAGCCGCTCGCCGGGCGCGAGCGAGACCAGGTCGGTGCCGGAGTTGAAGGCGTCCGGGGGAGCGGTCATCGGCTCGACGGCGAGACCGCCGCGCGTGGGCGTCTGGTCGTCGGCGCTGTAGACCATCAGCCACGGGTGGCGCTCGTCGACCCAGAGCGCGACCCCGCCGTCCGGCCCCTGGATGGTGACCGTCGCCCGGCCGTCCTCGGCACGGTCGAGATCGGTGAAGGCATGGTCGAGGACGACGTCGCCGATGAGCTTGGCCGAGGTGAAGTCGTGGGCGGTCCCGGCGGTCGGCTCGCTCCCGGTCGGCAGCTTGCGCTCCGGGTCGGAGAGCAGGCGGGTCCGCGCGGGAAGGGTGAGGGTCCAGCCGTCGACGGGTCCCTCGCCCGCGGTGAGATAGGGGTGGGCGCCGGCCGCGTAGGGCGCGGGGGAGTCGGCGTGGTTGGTCGCCGACTGGGTCACGGTGAGCCCGTCGGGCCCGATCGCGTACGTCACCTCGAGGTCGAGCGTCCAGGGGTAGCCGCTCTGCGCCATCAGCCGGGTGGCCAGGGTGATCGAGTCCTTGGCCTCGTCGATGGGCAGCCACTGTGCCCACCGCACCAGCCCGTGGGAGGCGTTGTTGCGGGAAACCTCGGTGAGCCCGAGCTGGTAGCTCTTCCCACCGAACTCGTAGCGGCCGTCGCGGATCCGGTTGGGCCACGGCGCCAGCAGCTGACCCTTGCCGCCTTTGGACTGCTCGTCGTCGCCGAACCCGGCGATGAGGTCGCGCCCCTGGTAGGACAGCAGCCGCAGCGACCCACCACTCTCCGTCACCGTGGCGGAGTAGCCGCCGCCGTCGATCGTGAACTGCTCTCCACTCGGTCTCAGCACGCGCCCAAGGCTATCCAGGTGCCCGGAGGGACGCGGTGACCGGTCGGGTTAGCCTCGGGCCATGGAGCGACGACAGCTGGAGTTCTTCCTCGCGATCGCCGAGGCCGGCAGCTTCACCAGCGCCGCGGCACGGCTCCACGTGGCCCAGCCGTCGCTGTCGTACGCCGTGCGCGGGCTCGAGCGCGAGCTCGGCGGCCCGCTCTTCGAACGCCACGGCAGGGGAGTGCGGCTCACCCCGGCGGGCTCGGCGCTGCTCGGCCCGGCCCGTCGGGTCGTACGCGGCTTCGAGCTCGCCGCGGGCGCGGTCCGCTCGGTCTCCGACGAGGGGTTCGGCCGGCTCACGATCACCTCCAGCACGGTGTGGGCGGTCGAGCCGCTGGTGCCGGTGCTCGCCGAGTTCCGGCGGATCCAGCCCGCCGCGCAGGTGGTCGTCACCGACCCGCAGCACCGCTCCGACGTGCTCGACCAGGTGCGCAAGGGGGAGGCGGACGTGGGGCTGATCGACGGCGCGCCTCCGCACGGCCCGTTCGGCTCGCACCGGCTCGCCGAGCACGAGCTGGTGGCGGTCCTGCCACCCTCCGCCGAGGCGCCGGAGGAGGTCGGGATCGAGGAGCTCGCCGAGATCGGGCTGATCGCGACGCCGGCGGGCACGGCGCTGCGTACGTTCCTGGACGCCCGCCTCGAGGCCGCGGGCCTGCCCACGGAGGTCGCCATCGAGACGGCTCACGTCGCCTCGATCATCCCGCTGGTGCTGGCCCGTGCCGGGGTGGCCGTGCTCACCGAGGGCATGGCCGGCGCGGCGTCGCGGGCCGGGGCACAGGTCGTCGCGCTGACCCCGGCGACGCGGGTGAGCGTGTCGCTCGTATGGCTGGAGGAGCGCGGTGGTGCGCTGGTCGAGCAGTTCGTCGCGCTGGCACAGGAGCTGACCGACGCGTGACCGAGGTATAGAGAGGATTTATCGCAGCATCTCGATCCTGGTCTTGCTCGCTGCCCGGACGTGCTGGAACACCCACAAGGTCAATGTCTAGTGTGTTAGACATATATGAACCGATTGGATGGAGCACGCATGCGCCGCCCCCCACGCCTTGCCGTGGCCGTACTCGCCCTTGCGGCGACGGCAGGCACCCTGACCGCCTGCACGACCGCGAGCGAGCGTGACGGCTTCGCCCAGAGCGACTCCGGTGGAGCCGCGGACTCCGTCGTCCTCGCCGAGCAGCCCTGGGTCGACCTCCAGGTCGAGAACGAGATCGCGGTCCAGATCCTCCAGGAGCTCGGCTACGACGCGAGCATCAAGAAGAACCTCTCCGTCGAGAACGCGGCGACCGCGGTCTCCTCGGGTCAGATCGACGCCTACCTCGGCAACTGGTGGCCCTCCCAGGAGCCCAGCTTCGGCGACCCGATCGACTCCGGCGACGTCGAGGTGCTCTCCACGATCGTGAAGGGCACCGAGTACGCCCCGGCCGTCCCCGGCGACGTCGCCGAGAAGCTCGGGATCGAGTCGCTCGCCGACCTCGACGCCAACGCCGCGAAGTTCGGCAGGAAGATCTACGGCATCGAGGCCGGCTCCCCGGGCAACGAGACGATCCAGAAGGCGATCGACGAGGACGCGTACGGCCTGGGCGACTGGAAGCTCGTCGCCAGCGGCACCCCGGCGATGCTCGCCCAGGTCGAGAAGTCGCAGAAGGCGGGGCAGCCGATCGTGTTCCTCGGCTGGAGCCCGCACTGGATGACGGTGCAGTTCGACGCCGTCTTCCTCGAGGACCCCGACAAGGTCTGGGGCGGCGCCGGCGAGATCCGCACCGTCACCCGCAAGGGGTTCGAGGACGACAACCCCGAGATCGCCGAGTTCCTCTCCAACCTGAGCTTCAGCACCGACGAGGCCGGGCAGTTCTACTACGACCACGACAAGTCCGGGAAGGAGCTCGCCGACATCGCCTCGGCGTGGATCGACGACAACCCCGAGAAGGTCGCGCGGTTCCTCGACGGGGTCGAGGACGCCGACGGCGAGAAGGCGGAGATCTGATGAGCCAGACCGACACAGAGACGAACGAGACCCGGCCCGCGATCGTCGGGCGAGGCCTGAGCAAGGTCTACGGCCTCGGCCGTAGACAGACCGAGAAGGCACTGGCCGCCGACGACCCGCGCGCGGCGGCAGCGGCCGCGGGCGGCTACCTCGGCGCCCACGACATCGACTTCGAGATCGCCAAGGGCGAGATGTTCGTCGTCATGGGGCTCTCCGGGTCGGGCAAGTCGACCGTGCTACGGATGATCAACCGCCTCAACGAGCCCAGTGCCGGCGAGCTGCTCATCGACGGCGAGGACATCACCCAGGTCTCCGACCAGCGACTGCGCCAGCTGCGCAACAACGGCATCGGGATGGTCTTCCAGCACTTCTCGCTGTTCCCCCACCGGACGGTGCGGGAGAACGCGGCGTACGGCCTGAAGGTACGCGGCACCACGAGGTCCGAGCGTCTGGAGAAGGCCGACGCCGCCCTCGAGCGGGTCGGCCTGGGCGGGCGCGGCGACAAGCTGCCGCACGAGCTCTCGGGCGGCATGCGGCAGCGGGTCGGCCTGGCCCGCGCGCTGGCCGTGGACCCGCCGATCCTGCTGATGGACGAGCCGTTCTCGGCGCTGGACCCGCTGATCCGCCGGGACATGCAGGACCTGCTCGTCGAGCTCCAGGCCCAGGACCAGCGCACCACCGTCTTCGTCACCCACGACCTCAACGAGGCGATGCGGATCGGCGACCGGGTGATGGTGATGCGCGACGGCCGGTCCGTCCAGGTCGCCCCGGGACCCGAGATCGTGGCCCACCCGGCCGACGAGTACGTCAGCGAGTTCGTCGCCGACGTCGACCGGGCCCGGGTGCTCAGCGCCGGCGACCTGGTGCGGCCGCCGCGCCTCGTCCTCGACGAGGAGACCAGTCGCGCGGACGCGCTCACCAGGCTCGGCGAGAACGAGGTCACCGGTGCCTTCGTGACCGACGCCGAGGACCGGCTGCTCGGTGTCGTGACCGCCGACAGGGTCGCCGACCTCAGCAGCGGCGAGAGCCTGCGCGAGGCGCTCGGCGAGCCCTATGAGCAGGTGGGGCCCGACGACGTCGTCGGTGACTTCATGCAGCTCGCCGGACGCCAGGTGGTGCCGGTGACCGTGCTCGACGACGACGGCCGGATCGTCGGGGTCGTGCCGCGGGCCGCGATCCTCTCCGCCCTGTCCACCGCCAACGGCGCGAGCGCCGAGACCAAGGAGGTGGCCCATGCCTGATCTTCACATAGGCGACCTCGGTGAGGACGTCATCACCTTCCTCACCGACAACCTCGGTCCGCTCTTCGACGGCATCAAGGAGGCGCTCAACTTCCTGCTCCGGATGGTCTACAACGTGCTCGGCGGCCTGCCGCCGATCGCGATGATCATCGTGCTCGCCGTGATCGCGCTCCTGGTGACCCGCCAGGTCGTCCTCACCCTGGTGCTGACCGTCGGGCTGCTCCTGATCGAGTCGATGGACCTGTGGTACGAGACGATGCAGACCACCACCTCGGTGCTCGTCGCGACGCTCGTGGCGCTGGTGATCGGCATCCCGCTCGGCATCTGGTCGGCCTTCTCGCCACCCCTCCGGGCGGCCCTGCGGCCGGTGCTGGACCTGATGCAGACGCTGCCCGTCTTCGTCTACCTGCTGCCGACGATCCTCTTCTTCGGCGTCGGGGACGCGCCAGGCCTGGTCGCGACGATCGTCTTCGCGCTGCCACCCGCGGTCCGGCTCACCCAGCTGGGGATCAACCAGGTCGACGCCGAGACCGTCGAGGCCGCCGCCGCCTTCGGCGCGGGCCGCTGGGAGATCCTGCGCGAGGTGCAGCTCCCGCTGGCCAGGGAGTCGATCATGACCGGCGTCAACCAGGTCATCATGCTGGCGCTCTCGATGGTCGTGGTGGCCGGCCTGGTCGGCGGCTCCGGCCTCGGCGGCGTCGTCGTCAACGCCGTCCAGGGGCTGCAGATCGGAGCCTCGATCGAAGGCGGTCTCGCGGTCGTCGTGATCGCGATCTACCTCGACCGGGTCTCGGCCGCGCTCGGTGGCCAGCGTGGCCTGGTGCCGTCCTGGTGGCCGAAGCGGGGCCGCGGCGCCCACGTCGCGACCCCCGAGCCCGAGCTCACCCCCGCCTGACCCCGCACCCCTGATCGGAGGAGAACGAACGTGACCATCACCGAGCTGCACCGCCCCGCGGACGTCGTCGAGACGCCCTCGGGTCTCCGGATCCGCCGCGCCGGCGCCCGGATCGGCGCCGTCATCGAGGGCCTGCGCCTGGCCGAGGCCGACGACACCCAGATCCAGGACGTACGCACCGCCCTGCTGCGCCACAAGGTGCTCTTTTTCCGGGCCCAGGACGGGCTCACCGACGAGGAGCAGAGCGCCTTCGCGGCCCGGTTCGGTGAGCTGACGACCGCGCACCCGACGGTCGACACCGGCTCGGGCCGCGTGCTGCGGGTCACCGCCAACGCCGGCATGGCGGCCAACGCCTGGCACACCGACGTCACCTTCGTCGACCGGGTGCCGGCGATCTCGGTGCTGCGCGCGGTGACCCTGCCGCCCTACGGCGGCACCACGATCTGGGCCAACACCGCGGCCGCCTACGACCGGCTCCCGGCGCCGCTGAAGGCGCTGGCCGACGCGCTGTGGGCGGTCCACACCAACTCCTACGACTACGCCCAGCGGGACGAGGAGCACGAGCAGCCCGACGCCAACTACACCCGCGACGACTTCGCCTCGATCCACTTCGAGACCCGGCACCCGGTCGTCCGCGTCCACCCCGAGACGGGGGAGCGGTCGCTGGTCCTCGGGTCGTTCGTGAAGGAGTTCGACGGGCTCACCTCGACCGAGTCGATCCAGCTCTTCAACCTGCTCCAGGACCGGGTCACCAAGCTCGAGAACACCATCCGCTGGGCCTGGCAGCCGGGCGACGTGGCGATGTGGGACAACCGCGCCACCCAGCACTACGCGGTCGCCGACTTCGACCACCACCCCCGCGAGATGCGCCGGGTCACGGTCGCGGGTGACGTACCGGTCTCGGTCGACGGGCGGCGTTCGGAGGTCCTCCAGGGCGACGCGCGCGCCTACAGCCGGCTGGACGAGCTGATCTCCTAGGTCGCCACCACGATGTCGGCGCGGGCCGCGGTGAGGTTCGCGGCGAAGTGCTCGGCCTCGGCGGCCGCCCACGCGTCCCAGTGGGGCGCGAAGGTGTCGCCGTCGCGGTCGAGGCCGCGCTGCTTGCGCAGCTCCTCCGGGGCATCGACCCAGGCCAGCGCGGTGCGGAAGCCGTCGTACGCCGCAGCCCCGCTGCCCACGCCCTCGATCACCAGCAGCGGGCTCGGCGGGACCAGGACGGTCTCGGCGAACGTACGCAGGTGCCAGTCGTAGCGGCGGTAGGAGCCCGCGGCGCCTTCGACGAGCGGGAGCAGGACCGTCTCGAGCTGGGCGATGCCGGCGGCGAGGCCGTCCCAGCCGGCGTACAGGTCGTCCATGTGGATCACCGGTGCCTGGGTCATCTCGGCCAGGGCGGTGGCCAGCGTCGTCTTCCCGGAGCCGGCGGGGCCGTCGATGCAGATCAGCCGCCCGGGGCCGAGGGTGGCCGGGCGGCTCATCGCGATCGTGAGGAGATCGGCGGCAGCGGGAGAGTCGGTCGAGGTCAGGAGATGCCGTACTTCTTCAAGATGTCGTTGACGTCGGCCATGTCGTCGTCATCGTCGTCGATCACCGGGCCCTTGGCCGTCCTCGGAGCCGCGACCGAGGCCGGTCCGGCAGCGCCTGCAGGTGCGGCGCCGGCCGCCTTCCGCGCGGCGCGGCGCGGCCGCTCCTTGGTGGGCAGGACCCGGGCCAGGAAGATCAGCACGATCGCGAGCGCGGCGATGCCGAAACCGACCCATACGGTCGGGCTGAAGACGAGGCGCGCGGCCCAGTCGGCGATGGCGTCGACGATCCGCCCGCCGGCCCGCAGCAGCCCGGTGAGATAGGCCGCCGGGGCGAGCAGCGTCCATCCGAGCGCCTTCACACCGGCGCCGAGACCGCGCCGTCGGAACGCGACCCAGGTCCAGATCGCGCCCAGCACGGTGAGCGCGGCGGCAAGTGCGAGGTAGGCGCCTTGGTCCATGCCTCCAGACTCCCACAGCGGCGGTGACTCGGCACCCGGACTGTCCCCGATATCGGCCCTGATCTTCGGCTGGGGTTCAATGGTGTCGATGAACGACAAGCGACTCCTCGGCTCGGCCTTTCCCGGCGACACCGGCGAGACCAGCCCCGAGGTCGCGTCCGTGATGAGGTCGTACGCCACCGGCCAGGCCACCCACGCCGACGTGCTCAGCACGCTCGCCTCCGCCCGGGTGCTCGTCCCGGTCGTCGCGGTGCTGGGAGAGGTCGAGGTCGACGAGGCCGGCCTGGCCCACGACAAGACCTCCGACATGGCCACCGTGCTGCTCACCGGTGCCGACGGCCGGCAGGCGCTGCTCGGGTTCACCGGCACCGCGCCGCTGCAGGCGTGGCAGGCCGACGCCCGCCCGGTGCCGGTCTCGCTGCGCGACGCCGCCCAGGCCGCGGTCCATGACGGCGCCGACGCGCTGGTGCTCGATCTGGCCGGCCCGGTGCCGTTCGCCATCGAGGGCGACGACCTGCACAAGGTCGCCGAGGGCTGGCAGCTGGCGACCGTCGGGCCGCGTACGGCCTGGGTGCGCCCCTGAGGCTGTGCGCGACCGGGATTGGGCACACCGGGGAATGTTGCAGTAGTGTTCCGTGTTGACCGATCAGCCGACGTACGCCGTCGGTTCGATCCAACAAGCGGAGTTCACGACAGCGTTCTCCCACCCGCATCGACCGCGAGCATCAAAGGTCGTCGGGTCCGGTCCCGAAGACAGTGTTCCAGGAATTCTCTGGGGCAGTGGACTCGGTGGTGCGAGCCCCTGTGGGGGTGAGCGTTATGACTGGCTTCCGCTTGTGACATTGCAGCGGAAGCCTTTTTCGATTTCCGGACCGCCCGTGCACGCGGCCCGGACAACGAGATCTGAGCCTCCGCAAGCCACAACAACTGGAGGACACATCAGCACTGAGCTTCGTATCAACGACCGGATCCGGGTTCCCGAGGTCCGCCTCGTTGGTCCCAACGGAGAGACGGTCGGCATCGTGCCGACCCCTGACGCGCTGCGCCTGGCCCAGGAGGCCGACCTCGACCTCGTCGAGATCGCCCCGCAGGGCAAGCCGCCGGTCTGCAAGCTCATGGACTACGGGAAGTTCAAGTACGAGAACGCCCAGAAGGCCCGTGAAGCCCGTCGAAACCAGACGAACGTGATCATCAAGGAGATGAAGCTTCGTCCGAAGATCGACAAGCACGACTACGAGACCAAGAAGGGTCACGTCGTGCGGTTCCTCAACGCTGGGGACAAGGTCAAGATCACGATCATGTTCCGTGGTCGTGAGCAGCACCGTCCCGAGCTCGGCTTCCGCCTGCTGCAGCAGCTGGCCGACGACGTCGCGGAGCTGGGCTTCGTCGAGTCCTCGCCGAAGCAGGACGGCCGCAACATGATCATGGTGCTCGGCCCTCACAAGAAGAAGGCCGACGCCAAGGTGGAGGCGAAGACGGCCAAGGAGGAGAAGGCCGCCGAGCGTGCCGCCGACGAGGCCGCCGAGAAGGCGGAGCGTACGGCCGCGAACGCCGCCCGTCCGACCTCGACCCCCAAGGTCAAGCGTCGCTCGGAGAACCTCGACCCCGACATCGACCTCTGAGTCGATCCACTGACTTCCGCCGCCGCGGCGCCCCGTGACCGGCCGGACGACGAGAGAAGGAAGAACTATGCCGAAGAACAAGACCCACTCCGGTTCCAAGAAGCGCTTCAAGGTGACCGGTTCCGGGAAGATCCAGCGCCTGCAGGCCGGCCGCAAGTCCGGCGCTGCGTTCGCCTCTGCGCCGACCACCGGCTCGCGCAAGAAGCACCGTCGCAACGCTGGTCTGGTGGAGCTCGCCCCCGCCGACGTCAAGCGCGCGAAGAAGCTGCTCGGTCGCTGAGCGATCAACCCGAAACTTTCCCCTAGCATTCAAGGAGCACTGAAATGGCACGCGTCAAGCGCGCAGTGAACGCTGCGAAGAAGCGTCGCACCACCCTCGAGCGGGCCTCCGGTTACCGGGGCCAGCGCTCGCGCCTCTACCGCAAGGCGAAGGAGCAGGTCACCCACTCGCTGGTCTACTCCTACAACGACCGCCGCAAGAACAAGGGCAACTTCCGTCGTCTGTGGATCCAGCGGATCAACGCCGCGGCGCGCGCCGAGGGCATGACCTACAACCGCTTCATCCAGGGTCTCAACCTGGCCGGCATCGAGGTCGACCGCAAGATCCTCGCCGAGCTCGCCGTCAACGACGTGGCCGCGTTCAACGCGCTCGTCGCCCAGGCCAAGGCTGCGCTGCCGGAGGACGTCAACGCCCCGGCGAACGCCTGAGTCCGACTCCGATCGTGGGAGTCTTGGTGTCACCTGGTGACACTGGGACTCCCACGTTCTGTTTGTCCACCTACTTGATCACGGGGTGAGTGTGATTCTCTCTGCTGCCAACGCCCGCCTCAAGGAGATCCGGAAGCTCGCCCGCCGAGCCGTCCGGGCCGAGCGCCGGCAGTTCCTCGCCGACGGGCCCAAGGCCGTCGAGGGTGCCCTCGGCGTCGAGGGCTGCGTGCAGGAGATCTTCGCGACGGAGGCCGGGGCCGAGACGTACGCCTCGCTGCTGGCCGATCAGCAGGTGACGCTCGTCGACGACCGGGCCATGGCAGGCCTGTCCGACTCCGTGACTCCCGCCGGCGTGGTGGCGCTGTGCCGGTTCCTCGACGTCCCGCTCGCCGACATCGCCGGCCCGCTCGTGGTGATCTGTGCGGACGTACGCGATCCCGGCAACGCCGGCACGGTCATCCGCTGCGCCGACGCCGCCGGTGCGTCCGGGGTGATCCTGGCCGGCGACTCGGTCGACCTCTACAACCCCAAGACCGTCCGCGCCTCGGTCGGCTCCGCCTTCCACCTCCCGGTCGCCATCGAGCGCGACCCGCTGGTCGCGGTGAAGGCCGCGAAGGCAGCCGGGCTGACCGTCCTCGCCGCCGACATGCACGGCACCGCGGACCTGTTCGCCGCCGACGCGCTCCTGGCCCGGCCGACGGCCTGGCTGATGGGCAACGAGGCCTGGGGACTTCCGCCGCAGCTGGCCGCCGAGGCCGACGAGATCGTGAGCATCCCGATCTTCGGCAGGGCCGAGTCGCTCAACCTCTCCACCGCCGCGGCGCTCTGCCTCTACGCGAGCGCCCGCGCCCAGCGCTGAACCCGCCTAGAGTGGGATCGTGAGTGACCCCGTGATGGACTATCTCGCCGGCGTCGAGCCGGCGAAGCGGGCCTTGATCGAGCACTACTACGACCTCGTGCTCGAGCTGTTCCCGGAGGCCGTCCCCGGCAGGAAGTACGCGATGGCGTGCTACACGCTGCGTGGCAAGGGGCTGGTCTCGGTGATGGCGACCAGGGCCGGCCTGTCGGTGATCCCGTTCAGCGGCAGCCTGAACGCCCAGGTCGCCGGCGACTTCGAGGTCTCCGAGGGCGGTGGCTCGCTCTACTGCACCGTCGAGCGTCCGCTGCCCGACGACGCCTTCCTCGAGCTCGTCCGCCTGCGTGCGGCTCAGATCGCTTGACCTTCATCTCACCTGAAGGCCGATGGTTGCGGGCATGGACGAGCCACTGCTGACGATCGGCGCGTTCGCGCGTGCCGTGGGCCTGACCGCGAGCGCCCTGCGCCACTACGACGAGTGCGGGCTGCTGGTGCCGGCCGAGGTCGACGCCGGGACTGGATACCGCTACTACACGCCCGAGCTCGCCGAGCGGGCCCGGCTGATCGTCGGGATGCGCGAGGCCGGGGTGCCGATCGAGACCATGCGCGTGGTGCTCGACTCGCCGGCCGGAGAGGCACGGACGGCGCTGGCCGGGTTCCTCGAGGACCAGAGCGCCCGCACGGCGCGGGCCTCCGAGGCCGTACGCGGCGTGCTGGCCGCCGTCGACGCGGGCCCGGCCGCGAGGCCGGCGGTCGCCGAGCTCCCCGGTCCCGTGCTGGCCGCGGCGATCCGGCAGGTGCGGCACGCGGCCGAGTCCGATCCCGCCTCCGAGCTCGCCTCCGTCCTGGTCGACGTCGATGGCGCCGGGGTGGACGTGGTCGCCACCAACCGCTACTGGATGGCGGTGCGGGAGCTGCCCGCTGCCGCCGAGGGCGACGGCGGGCGGGCTGTGCTGTCCCTGCCCGATGCGGCCGCGCTGGCCGACCGTCTCGACGCGATCAGGACCGCCGAGCTGCGCATCTCCGACGGCACCCTGACCCTCGCGGGCCAGTCGCTGGGTCGCGATGCCACCTACCCGGCTCATCGCCTCGTGCTGGCCGGGCTGGAGCCGGCCGGCACCCACGCGGTGCTCGCCAAGGCAGACCTGCTCGCCGGCCTCGACGCGGCCGGCTACGCCGAGGTCGACCTCTTCCTCGGCGACCAGGCGCGGCTCCGCTCGCCGCACACCGCCGAGCAGAGCGACGTACGCGGCGTGGTGACCGGCCCGCCGGTCCGGCTCCGGCTGGGCACGGCCCTCTTCGGCCGCGCCCTGGCAGCGTGCCTGGGCGAGGAGGTGCAGCTGGGCGTGACCGCGCCGGACCGGCCGGTGGTGATCACCTCGCCCTACCAGCCCGGGTTCACCGCGCTGGTCATGCCCGTGCGCCAGCACCCCGAGGGCTGAGCGCGTGGCAGCGATGACAGGCCGGGGGTTCCGCCCCTGGCTGGCAGCGTCGACCGCCTCGGTCTTCGGCGACTCGGTGACCTTCTTCGCGCTCGGCTGGGCGGCAGCGGGCTTCGGCGCCGACGCGGCGAGTCTGGTGCTGACCATCGAGGGCATCCCGCTCGCGGTGCTGGTGCTCGCCGGGGGAGTGCTGGCCGACCGGGTCGGGATCCGCCGGACGATGGCCGCGTGCGACGCCGCGATGGTGCTGGTCATGGCCGCCTTCGCGCTCGGCGCGATCGGCGGTGCCGATCTGTGGATGCTGGTCGCCGTCGGTGCCCTCTCGGGCACCATCCAGGCGCTGCGCCGACCGGCAGAGGGGGTCTTCCCGCGGCTGTTCGGAGCCGAGGACCTCGACCGGCGGATGGCGCTGGTCGGCTCGGCCCATCAGATCGCCCGCACCGCCGGCCCCGCGGCCGGCGGCTTCCTGCTCGGCCACGGCGGCCTGCCGCTGACCGCCGGTCTGGACGCGGCCACCTACGCCGCGGTGCTGGGTGCGCTGCTACTGGTCCGCCCACCGCACGAGCCGGTCCCGGAGCCCGGCCAGGGCTCGGTCTGGCGCAGCCTGGTCGATGGCGCGAAGGCAGCCCGGCGCACCCCCGGGGTCGTCCCGGTCCTGGTCGCCATCACCGGCCTCGCCGCGTCGGTCCTGCCGCTGGTCATGCTCGCCCTGCCGCTCGCCGGCCGCGAGCGCGGCTGGAGCGCGGCCGAGACCGGCCTGGTCTCCGGCGCCTGGGTGGCCGGGGGACTGGTGATGACCCTCCTCGTCGCCCGCCGGGGCGCGCCGCGTGCGCCGGTCGCGGTCGCCGGGCCGGTGCTGGCGGTCGCCGGCGTGGTGCTGCTGGCGCTGCGTACGGAGGTCTGGGTGGGGGTCGTCGCGATCGGCCTGGTCGGCGTGGGCACCACCATGCTGACCAGCTACCTCATCCCGGCCTACGTCGCCCGTACGCCGCCGGAGATGCTCGCCCGGTTCTCGAGCCTGACCCAGCTGGCCCAGACCGGCCCGGTCCTGGTCGCGACACCGCTGCTGGGTGCGGCTGCCGGGGTCGACGTACGGCTGGCTCTTGCCGCGGTCGGTGCGCTCCTGCTGACCACCGTGCCGGCGGCCGCCCGGGTCGCCCGGCTGCCGGAGTCGATACCCCAGAGGGTCTGATACAGAGAAGGTAAATCTGTTTCACTCGTGGGTATGACCAACGTGAGCAGACGACGGCTGCTGGCCTCGGGCGGCGCGGCGGCGGCCGCGGGCGCGACCTTCCCGCTGTGGACGTGGGCGCCGAGCGCGTCGATCGCGGGCACCGGCGACGGGCTCGATCCCGAGTACGTCTGGGACGTGCGGGCCGACCCGGTGATCGAGCGCCTCTACGGCGAGGGCCTCGACAGGGTCGCCGAGGTGAACGAGATCCTGAAGGGCTGGACCACCAACGACCAGCCGGTGCCAGCGGGCCTGCCCGGCTACCTCGAGGACTTCATCGAGGAGGCGAGGCGCCTCCCGGCCTGGGCCGACCAGGGGAAGCTGAAGCTGGCCGGAACGTTCAACGAGGAGGAGTACGGCTTCTTCCTCGCGCTCCTCTACACCCTCGGCAGCGGCCTGATCAGCTGCGCGATCAAGCGTGAGGCGTGGGCGGTCTACTACTCCTACGGCGGCGCGAACATGCGCGAGCGGATCGCCAAGACGACGGTGCTCGGCTACGACGTGATGGACGCCCAGGGCTGGACCGCGACCGGCCGCCTGATGGTCGACTCGGTCAAGACCCGGATGGTCCACGCCGCCGTGCGCCACCTGCTGCCGCAGTCGCCCCACTGGTCGAGCGTCGGCGCCGGCCAGAAGGTCCCGATCAGCCAGGCCGACATCCTGGTCACCTTCCACAGTCTCGGCACCTGGGTGATGAAGAAGTTCACCGAGTGGGACATCGCGCCGAGCAAGGAGCTCGCCGACGCGTTCCTGCACGCCTGGAACGTCGACCTGCACCTGCTCGGCGTTCAGGAGCAGTACCTGCCGAAGGACTGGGAGGCGGCGTACGCGCAGTACGACCAGGTGATGGGGCCCGCCACCGGAGGCACCCGCGAGGGCGTCGAGCTCGCCCAAGCCCTGCTCGATGCGGTGATCGGGGAGGGCAACCCGCTGCTGCGCCACGAGCTGGAGTCGCTGGGGCGCTACGTGATCGGGGACAGGTACGCCGACATGATCGCCTTCGACAAGGACCCGGTGCTCGCGCCGGTGTGGGCCAACGCCGTGCCGCTGCTGGTCCGGTCCTATCAGAGCACGGTCCCCGACATCCCGCTCGTCTCCAACCTGCTTCCCGAGGCGGTGCACACCTTCATCAAGATCTACTTCTCGCCCGGCGACCCGGCACCGATCACGCTGCCGTTGAGCAATCGGCCCGAGTAGCGGCTCCAGACCGGCACGGTCGGTCTAGGGTGTCGGCGTGGACGCCCGTGAACTCGCCGATGCCCTGCCCGACGGTGTCGTCGTCGCCGACGCGGACGGCGAGGTCGTCCTCGTCTCGGCCCTGGCCGGGCGGATGCTCGGCGTGGACCCCGACGCGAGCCTGGGGCGGCCGCTGGGCGACGTACTCACGCTGAGCAACACCGAAGGGCAGACCTGGGCCGAGGCCAACCGGCCCTACGACACCCTGCGGACCGTCACCGGTACGCCGGAGCAGGCCTGGCTGCTGCCCGACGGCACCGAGGTGCTGGTCGTCTCCACCATCCGGCGCCCGTCGCCGGACGCCGCGGTCGACCAGGTCTCGATCTCGCTGCGCTCGGGCCGTGGCCGCAAGCGCCTGGACCGGGAGCGCTCCGACCTGGTCGCGACCGTCGCCCACGAGCTGCGCTCGCCGCTGACCGGGGTCAAGGGGTTCGTGCAGGCGCTCCTGAACCGGTGGGACAGGCTCAACGACGACCAGAAGAAGCTGATGCTGCGGACCGTCGCCTCCGACTCCGACCGGCTCTCCCGGCTGATCGCCGAGCTCCTCGACGTCGCCCGGATCGACACCGGTCGGCTGCAGCTCTACCCCCGTGCCAGCGACGCGACGGTGCTGGTCACCCGCGTGGTGGAGTCGGTGCGCTCGGCGACCTCCCGGCCGATCGAGCTGGAGATCTCCGCCGGCGAGGACGAGCTGGAGATCCACGCCGACCCGGACAAGTTCACCCAGGTCGTCACCAACCTCGTCGAGAACGCCGTACGCCACGGCGACGGTGTCGTCACGGTCAGCCTGGGTGCGTGGCCGGACGACCCCGACCAGGTCCTGCTCGTCGTCGAGGACCGCGGCGAGGGCATCCCCGCCGAGCTGCGCCAGCGGGTCTTCACGAAGTTCTGGAAGCACGGCGCCCGCGGCGGCTCCGGCCTCGGGCTCTACATCGTCGGCGGCCTCACCAAGGCCCACGGCGGGTCGGTCGTGATCGCCGACGCCGACGGGGGCGGGGCCCGGATCGAGGTCGGCTGGCCGAGGAACCCACCCGTCTGACCCGCTGATGGGCGTTCCGGTTCGCGCGAGAGGGTGAGGGATTCCTAGACTGTCGCTCACACACTCGATGCGACGAAAGCCAGTGATGTCCGGTCCCAACACCGACTATGACCCGGTAGAGGTCACCCCCTTGAAGGCTGAGGAGGTCGAGGCCGCGCGCGATGCAGCGCTGACGGCCATCGCCGCCGCGAACAGTCTCGAGGAGCTCAAGCAGACACGGCTCGACCACGCCGGCGACCGTTCGCCGCTGGCCCTGGCCAACCGCGAGATCGGCGCCCTGCCTCCGGCCGCGCGCAAGGAGGCCGGCCAGCGGGTCGGCAAGGCGCGTGGCGCGGTCAACCAGGCGCTCGCGGCGCGGCAGAAGGTGCTTGAGGCCGAGCACGAGGCCCGGATGCTGGTCGAGGAGACCGTCGACGTGACGCTCCCGACCGACCGGGTCCCGGCCGGTGGGCGGCACCCGCTCACCACCGGCGCCGAATACATCGCCGACATCTTCGTGGCGATGGGCTGGGAGGTCGCCGAAGGCCCGCTCATCGAGGCCGAGTGGCTCAACTTCGACGCCCTCAACCTGGGCCCCGACCACCCTGCTCGCACCATGCAGGACACGTTCTGGACCGAGCCCGCCGAGAACCACGTCGTGCTGCGGACCCACACTTCGCCCGTCCAGGCGCGGACGATGCTCACCCGCGAGGCGCCGATCTACGTGGTGTGCCCGGGGCGGGTCTTCCGCACCGACGAGTACGACGCGACCCACTCGCCGATGTTCCACCAGGTCGAGGGGCTGGCCATCGACGAGGGCATCTCGATGGCCAACCTGAAGGGCACCCTGGACCACTTCGCCACCCAGATGTTCGGTGAGGGCATCGTGACCCGGTTCCGGCCGTCCTACTTCCCCTTCACCGAGCCGTCGGCCGAGGTCGACCTGACCTGCTTCGTCTGCCGTGGCGCACAGGTGGTCGACGCCGGCGACGGTCAGCTCGTCACCTGCCGCACCTGCAAGGGCGAGGGCTGGATCGAGTGGGGTGGCTGCGGGATCGTGAACCCGCGCGTCCTGATCGCCTGCGGCGTCGACCCGGAGCGCTACTCCGGCTTCGCCTTCGGGATGGGCATCGACCGCACCCTGATGTTCCGCACCGGTCTCTCCGACCTGCGCACCCTGTTCGAGGGTGACGTCCGGCTCACTACTGCATTCGGGAGCGAACTGTGAAGGCCCCCCTCTCCTGGATCAAGGAGTACGTCTCGCTGCCGGAGGATCTCGGCGTCGAGGAGATCACCGACCGGCTGACCGCGCTCGGCCTCAAGCTGGAGGCGATCGAGACCTCCGGTGCCGGCATCGACGGCCCGCTCGTGGTGGGCCAGGTGCTCACCGCCGAGAAGGAGCCGCAGAAGAACGGCAAGACGATCAACTGGTGCTCGGTCGACGTCGGTGACGCCAACGGCACCGGCGAGCCGCAGGGGATCGTCTGCGGAGCGCACAACTTCGTCCCCGGTGACAAGGTCGTCGTGATCCTGCCCGGTGGCGTGCTGCCCGGCAACTTCCAGATCTCGGCACGGAAGACCTATGGCCACATGAGCGCCGGAATGATCTGTTCCGCCCGTGAGCTCGGGCTGGGGGAGGAGGCCGACGGCATCATCGTGCTGCCGCCCGACGCCCCCGCGCCCGGCACCGACGCCCGTGAGGTGCTCGGGCTCGGCGAGGAGGTCATCGAGTTCGAGATCAACCCGGACCGTGCCTACGCGCTCTCGATGCGGGGCATCGCGCGGGACGCGGCGCTGGGCTTCGACGTACCGTTCCACGACCCGGCGCAGCGGGACGTTCCGCTCGCCAACGCCGACGGTTACCCGGTGCGGATCGAGGACGAGTCCGGCTGCGACTACTTCGTCGCCCGCACGGTCACCGGGTTCGACCCGACCGCGCCGACGCCCGAGTTCATCAAGAAGCGCCTCGAGCAGGTCGGCGTGCGCTCCATCTCGCTCGGCGTCGACATCACCAACTACGTGATGTTCGAGCTCGGTCACCCGATCCATGCCTACGACCGGGCCAAGCTGACCGGCCCGATCGTGGTCCGCCGGGCACACGAGGGCGAGAAGCTCACCACCCTCGACGACACCGTGCGCGAGCTCGACCCCGAGGACCTCGTCGTCTGCGACGACACCGGCCCGATCGGGCTCGGTGGCGTGATGGGTGGCGCCTCGACCGAGATCTCCGAGACGACCACCGACGTGCTCGTCGAGGTCGCCCACTGGGACCCGCGCTCGATGTTCCGCACCGGCCGCCGGCACAAGCTCACCAGCGAGGCCGGCAAGCGCAACGAACGCGGCGTCGACCCGCTGCTGCCGCCGATCGCCGCCGACCGCGTCGTGGAGCTGCTGGTGGAGTACGGCGGCGGCGTCGCCGAGCCGGGCGTGACCGAGGTCGGCCCGGGTGCCTCGCCCGAGACCCGCAAGCCGCTCACCACGATCACCATCCCGACGTCGCTGCCGGCGAGGATCATCGGCATCGACCTCGGTGACGACACCGTGGTCAAGTGCCTGGAGCTGATCGGCGCCCAGGTGGAGGTCGAGGGCGACACGCTCACCGCGACCGTCCCGACCTACCGCACCGACCTCAACGACCCCTACGACCTGGTCGAGGAGGTCGCCCGGATCGTCGGCTACGACCAGGTCCCCTCGGTGCTGCCGCGCCGGGCGACCGGTCGAGGCCTGACCCGCGCCCAGCAGCTGCGCCGCCGGATCGGGCGCACGCTCGCCGGTGCCGGGCTGGTGGAGGTCGTCGACTTCCCGTTCGTGGGCGAGGCCGACTTCGATCGCCTCGGGCTGCCGGCCGACGACGTGCTGCGGCACACCGTCAAGCTGGCCAACCCGCTCAGCAGCGAGGAGCCGGGCTACACCACGACGCTGCTGCCGGGGTTGCTGAAGGTCGCTGCCCGCAACGTCTCCCGGGGCCAGGACGGGGTCGCTCTCTTCGAGACCGCGACCGTAGCCTTCCCGGTGGACCAGGCCGCGCCGATCTACGGCGTCGACCGGCGTCCGACCGAGGAGGAGCTCGAGAAGCTTCTCGCCGCGATCCCGCGGCAGCCGCTGCACCTCGCCGTCGTGCTCGCCGGGGAGCGTACGCGGGGTGGCTGGTGGGGCTCCGCCGAGACCGCCTCGTGGGCCGATGCCATCGACGTCGTCCGCCGCCTGGGCACCGAGCTCGGGGTCGCGGTCGAGGTCGCCTCGGCGTCGCGGGCGCCGTGGCACCCGGGCCGCTGCGCGGTCGTCTCCGTCGACGGCGTCGAGTTCGGTCACGCCGGCGAGCTGCACCCCAACGTGTGTAAGGCGTTCGGGCTGCCCGCCCGCTCCGCGGCGGTCGAGATCGACCTCGACTTCCTGATCTCGAAGGTGCCCGCCACCGCTGCCGGCCCGGTCTTCTCGACCATGCCGGTCGCGAAGGAGGACGTCGCGCTGATCGTGTCGAGCGACGTCACCGTGGCGGCCGTCGAGGCCGCCCTGCGCGAGGGCGCCGGCCCGCTGCTGGAGACCGTGCGGCTCTTCGACGTCTACGAGGGCGATCAGGTCGGCGAGGGCAACAAGTCGCTCGCCTTCGCGCTGCGCTTCCGCGCTCCCGACCGCACCTTGACGGCCGAGGAGACCGCGGCCGCACGCGACGCCGCGGTCGCCAGGGCGGCCGAGCTCACCGGCGCCGTCCAGCGCTGAGGATCGTCTGAACCCAGGAGGGCCGCTCGCGTCGTCGCGAGCGGCCCTCCTGGCGTACGACGCTCCTATCCTCGGCCGCTGAGACCCATCCGGCGGGCCAGCGGCCGAGCGAGCTGGGGTGCGTACTGGTGCGACATGTGGGTGTCGTCGTAGTGGGTGATCGTGTCGCCGACGACGGCGGGGCAGGAGCCGTCCCAGCAGAAGTAGGAGCTCATGTCGACGACGTCGACACCGACCTTCTTCGCTGCCCGGACCTGCACGTCGATCGATCTCTCCCGTTCCTCGTCCGTGCCCAGCAGGCAGTCACCCAGCGTGGCGCCGGGCCGGGACAGGCAGGTGCCGGCGTTGGAGTCGAAGGCCTGGATGTCGCGGATCAGCACCGTACGGCCGGTGTGCTTCTCCACCTTGCGCAGGAAGCGGGTGTAGGCCGGGCGCATCAGCTCGTCGACGCGGCGGGTGTCGCCGACCCAGGTGCCGTCCTTGTCGAACACGCCCTGGATGGGTGGTGCGGTGGAGACGACGGTCAGGTCGGGGTCGATGCGCTTGAACTGCTTGAAGGCCCACCGGTTGAAGTCGTCGCACTCGGTGTAGGGGTCCTTCTCCTCGCCGCGGTCGGTCGTGATCGAGGCGGAGACGCAGCGGTTCTTGACGAGGAAGTAGACGCGGAAGCCGTGCTTCTTCGCGACCCGGTTCAGCGTCGGCACCCAGTGCAGGGCGTGGGAGTTGCCGAAGACCACCATCGTCTTCTCGCCGTCGGGGTCGCCGTCGACGCACAGGTCGCGCTCGGTGTCGTCGGTGTAGTCGCAGCGGGTCCGGTGCGGTTTGAGCGAGTCGAGCTCGGTGAGCGCCGGCCGCAGCTTCGTCGGGATCGGGGTGTCATCGCGCGCGGCGAGCACGGAGGCCCGTACCAGCGCCTCGCGCCTGTCCAGCGACGGATCGGCCGCGGGCGCGTCGGCGAGGGTGACCGCCGGCTGGTAGGAGCCGCGGGTGGCCTCGAAGTCGGCGTAGGCGGTGCCGCCGAACGCGATGGCCGCCACCAGCGCGATGCTGACCGGGTAGAAGGTCAGGGCACGCCGGGTCGGCCGCCAGAGCGTCCCTTCGCGGAACGGCGCCTCGACGAGCCGGAAGGAGACGTACGCCAGGACGAACGCACCCGCGACGGCCAGACCGCGCTCGGGCCAGGTGAGCTCACGCTGGAGGGCGATCTCGGGAACCACCAGGAGCGGCCAGTGCCACAGGTAGAGCGAGAAGGACCAGTCGCCGATCGCCCGCATCGGCGGCACCGACAGCAGGCGGGCACCGAGCGTCGTCTCGCCCGACGGCAGGGCGCCGGCGAGGATGACGGCCGCGGAGCCGAGGACCGGAAGGGCGGCGTGGTAGCCGGGGAACGGAGTGGAGTCGTCGTAGGCGAGGCAGGCGAGGAGGATCGCGGCCAGACCGGCCAGGACGAGCACCTCGCGTGCCCAGCGGGCAGCGGCGAGCCGCTGCATCACCCGGCCGCTGGTGACCAGGATCGCCAGCGCCGCGCCGATCCCGAGCTCCCAGGCACGGGTGAGCGAGGAGAAGTAGGCCGCGGTGGCCTCCCCGGGGGTGTGCACGACCGACCAGGCCAGGCTCGCGACGGTGATGAGCGCGATCGCGGCGAGCAGCAGACGGCGAGCTCGGGCCGATCCTGGCTCGCCACGTCGTGTCGCGCCGATCCTGGTCGCCAGGACGACGCAGATCAGTGCGACGAGCGGCCAGACCAGGTAGAACTGCTCCTCGACGGCCAGCGACCAGAAGTGCTGGACCGGTGAGGGCGGCAGCTCGGCCTGGAAGTAGTCGGTGCCGGAGATGGTCATCCGGATGTTGGCGGCGAACGCGGAGGCCCACACGGCGTCGACGGCGAGCGGGGCGACCTGGGCCGGGCCCAGCAGGAGCACCGCGGCGACCACGGTGGCCGCGAGGGTGAGGGTGGCGGCCGGGAGGATGCGCCGGGCCCTGCGCGCGTAGAACCGTCTCAGGGATACCCGCCCCGTGCGGCCGAGCTCACCGACGAGCTGCTGGGTGATGAGGAAGCCGGAGATGACGAAGAAGACGTCGACCCCGACGAAACCTCCGGCGAACCAGGAGACGCCCGCGTGGGCGGCCAGGACGGTCAGGATGGCGATGGCGCGTAAGCCCTGGAGGTCGCCACGCAGTCGCTTCGCCGGAGGTTTCGAATCGGTCGTGTGGTGGGCCGGACGGGGGACCTGGAGGTCATGAGACATAGGCGGACGAGGCTACCGAGTCCACCGCCGCGTATCCCAGATTTCGACGGTGGGTCACGTCTCAGCTCTGGTCGGGGGCGAGGAGGCCCAGGACGGTCCGGATCTCCTCGGCCGTGGTCTGCCACGACGTCACGAACCGGACCTGGCCGTCGAGGGTGTGGAAGAGCACCCCGGCGGCCTCCAGGCGGTCGGCCGTCTCCTCGGGGAGGTCGACCCAGGCGAGGTTGGCGTCGACCGAGTTGGTGATGCGTACGCCTGCCGCCCGGAGGCCGGCGGCGAGCTCGGCCATCCGCTCGTTGGCGTTGCGGGCGTTGCGGAGCCAGAGGCCGTCGGTGAGGTAGGCCAGCAGCTGGGCCGACTGGTAGCGCATCTTCGAGGTGACGTGCCCGCTGCGCTTGGTGCGGTAGACGAGCTCGTCGGCGGGGGCATCGGTGAAGCAGACGATCGCCTCGGCCGAGAGGGCGCCGTTCTTCGTCGCGCCCAGCGAGAGTACGTCGACGCCGGCCCGCCAGCTGAGGTCGGCCGGGGTGGCGCCGGTGGCCACGACGGCGTTCGCGAAGCGGGCCCCGTCCAGGTGCACCCGCAGGTCGCGGGTCTTGGCGATCGCGGTGAGTTCGGCGATCTCCGCGACGGAGTAGACCGTGCCGTAGTCGGACGGTGAGGTCAGCGAGAGGACGGCCGGCTGGGAGTGGTGCGGGTCGCCCCAACGTACGCCGTCGAGGTGGGCCTGCAGCGCCTCGGGCGCCATCTTGTAGTCGTCGCCCGCGATGCCCGTCATCACCGCGCCGCCGCTGAGGAAGGAGGTGGCACCGCCCTCGCTGCCCATGATGTGCGCGGTCTCGTGGCACACCACCGAGCCCCAGGGCGGGGTCATCGCGGAGAGGGAGAGGGCGTTGGCCGCGGTGCCGCTGAGCACCGGGAAGACGCGGGCGGAGGGGTGCTCGAAGACCTCGCGCACGCGGTCCTGGAGCGCGGCGGTCACCTCGTCGCCTCCGTAGGCGAGCGCGGAGCCGGAGTTGACGGCGGCCATCGCCTCCAGGATCGCGGGGGAGACGGCGGCGGCGTTGTCAGAGCGTAGTTCGACGGTCACGGCCCCATTCTGGCGTGCCGCTGGGCGTACGCCTCGATGCCGTCGAGCAGGAGGCCGAAGCCGAGCTCGAAGAGCTCGTCGATGTCCATGTCGTAGCCGTCGGCGAGCAGGGCGGTCGGGCCGAAGAGGCGGGCCATGTGCGGGAAGGCGCTCCGGAAGGAGTCGTTGCCGAAGTGGGGCACGTACTGGCGGTCGGTCCACTCCTCGGCCGAGACACCGGTCAGCGACATGGCCTCGTCCTCGCGCTCGATGTTCGCCGCCAGCCCGGCGACGTGGTTGTAGAGCAGCACGTGCATGTCGAACTGGGTCTTCGGTGGCAGCCCGAGGCCCTCGAGGGCGCCGAGCAGGCGGTCGCCGAAGCGGAGCAGGTTGGGCAGCAGCATCGGGCGGGTCAGCGGCTGCGTGCGGCCCAGCCACGGGTGGTCGCGGTGGAGCCGCCACAGCTCGCGGCCGAGCGACTCGGCCCGCTCGCGCCACGGCGCGTCGGGGTCCAGGGCGAACGGCGAAGCCGCGTAGACCGAGTCGGCCATCGCCGCGACCAGCTCGTCCTTGCCCTCCACGAAGCGGTAGAGCGACATCGGCGCGACGCCGCAGCGTCCGGCCACCGCACGCATGGAGACCGCGTCGAGTCCCTCGGCATCGGCGATCGCCACGGCCTCGGCGAGGATCTGACGGCGGGTGAGCGCCGTGGCCGCGGGGCCGCGTGCGGTGTCGGCGCGCGGCGCGACCACGGTGCCGGAGCGGGGGCGGGTGATCACCAGGCCGCCGGCCCGGAGCACGTCGAGCGCCTTCGTCGCGGTCGCGAGCGCGACGCCGAACTCCTGGGCGATCTGGCGGGTCGAGGGCACCTTGTCGCCAGGCGCGATCTCGGCCTGGTCGATGCGCCGGGTCAGCTCGGCGGCGATGCGGACGTACGTCGGTTCGGTCGAGCCGGCCACGGTGGCCTCCTTCGTCTCTGTGCTAGGACAGATTCTAACTGGACGTTCACTGTGCTAGTCCAGATGCATATGTGTATTGCCAGGTCAGAGCCACATTCGCTACGGTCTTGACCGACACAGATATACACCGTATCGGAAGGCTTACCTCATGACCACCGTTCTCATCTCCGGCGCCAGTGTCGCCGGCACCGCTCTCGCCTTCTGGCTCCGCGAGCAGGGCCTGACCCCTGTCGTCGTCGAGCGGGCGCCCGCGCTACGACGGGGCGGCCAGGCCGTCGACGTACGCGGCGCCGCGCTCACCGTCCTGCGCCGGATGGGGCTCGAAGCGCAGGCCCGGGCGTTGAGGAACGAGTCCCTCGGCATGAACATGCTCGACGCCGACGGCAACGAGCTGATGCGCTCGGAGGAGTTCGCGCTCTCCTCGGGGCAGCTCGACTCCGAGGACATCGAGATCCTCCGTGAGGACCTCGTCGACCTCGTCCATGCGCGTCTCGACGGGGTCGAGCACCTCTTCGGCGACTCGATCACCGCGATCCGTGAGGACGCCGACGGCGTGCTGGTCGAGTTCGAGCACGCCGGCCCGCGCCGCTTCGACCTCGTCGTCGGCGCCGACGGTCTCCACTCCAACACCCGCCGCCTCGTCTTCGGCCCCGAGGCCGACTACATCCACCACCTCGGCACCTACCTGTCGGTGTTCAGCCAGCCCAACTTCCTCGGCATGGACCGCTGGCAGACCTGGATCAACAACGGTCGCGACGGTGGTGCGGTGATGACCGTGCGCGACAACCAGGAGCTGCGGATCTTCCTGGGCTTCGCGGCTGACCCCATCGACTACGACCATCGCGACATCGAGGCGCAGAAGCGGCTCGTGGCCGAGCACCTGACCGGCTTCGGGTGGGAGGTGCCCCAGCTCGTCGAGCGGATGTGGACCGCCGAGGACTTCTACTTCGACTCGATGGCCCAGATCACGATGGACGCCTGGTCCCGCGGCCGCACCGTCCTCCTCGGCGACGCCGCCCACTGCGCCGCCCCGCTCTCGGGTCAGGGCACCAGCCTCGCGCTCGTCGGCGCCTACGTGCTCGCCCTCGAGCTCGGGCGTGCCGGTGACCATGCCGAGGCGTACCTTCGCTACGAGAAGCGGATGCGGCCCTTCGTCGAGGCCAACCAGGAGCTCGCCCTCATCGACCGCCAGACGGTCGACCCCGAGGAGTCGACGCGTCGGCTGGATGCCGTCAAGAGTTTGATCGAGCTGGATGCGGTCGGCTAGAAGGCGGGTAACACGTTGTTCGTAGGACTGCTCGCCCTATCTAATGGGGCGAGCAGTCCTACGAACGACGTGTTACAGGCCGGGCGGCGCGTCGGAAGGCTGAGATTTATCCCGTACGTACGCGATATATCGCTATGACAGAATGGCGGCTGTGACGACGCTGAGTGTGCTGGACGAGGTGACCTGGGCGGGGCTGCCGGTGGCCGGCGAGCGGACCCGGGCGCTGTTGCGCGCCCTCGTCGAGGCCGGTCCGCGGGGTGCGTCCGAGGAGGCCCTGGTCGAGGAGATCTGGGGTCTCGACGACGTTCCCGCCAACCCGTCCAAGGCGCTCCAGGTGGTCGTCTCCCGAGCCCGGACGGCCACCGCGGCCGACGCGATCGAACGTACGCCACGGGGCTACCGCCTCGGCCTCGGCCCCGGCGAGGTCGACGCCTGGTCGCTGCGCCCGGAGGCACTGAGGCTGGCCGCGGAGAAGCGCTATGCCGAGGCGCTCCCGCTGCTCGAGCGGCTGGACCGCCTCGACCCCGGCGAGGAGGTCACCGAGGCGCTGCTCCGGGCGGTCGCGGCGGTGCACGGCGTGCCGGCGGCGCTGGAGCGCTTCGAGAGCTACCGGTCCGGGCTGGCCGAGGGGCTCGGTGTCGACCCGAGCCCGCGGCTGCGGGCGGTCCACGCCGAGCTGCTCGCCCGCGACCGGCCGGTGCGCTCGGGGCTGCGCCACGACACCGACGTGCTGATCGGGCGCGAGCAGGACACCGCCGAGGTCTCCGCCCTGCTGAAGAGCTCGCGGGTGGTCACGATCCTCGGCCCCGGCGGGCTCGGCAAGACCAGCCTCGCCCAGGTGATCGCCCACGACGCCGAGCAGCCGGTCGTCCACTTCGTCGAGCTGGTCGGCGTGACCGCCCCCGACGACCTGGTCAGCGAGGTCGGCTCGGCGCTCGGCGTCCGCGACTCGATCGCCGGGCGCGACCGGCTCACCCCCGAGCAGCGGGCCGACGTGCGCTCGCGGATCGCGCAGCAGCTCGACGGTGTGCCCACCCTGCTCGTGCTCGACAACTGCGAGCACATCGTGGCCGCCGTCGCCGACCTGGTCGCCTTCCTGGTCGCGACCGTCCGCGACCTGACCGTGCTGACCACCTCCCGCAGCCCGCTCGCCGTCGGGGCGGAGCGGGTCTACCCGCTCGGCCGGCTCGGGACGTACGACGGCAGCGAGCTGTTCCGCCGCCGCGCGGTCGCGGCGCGACCGGGTGTCCACCTCGACGAGGGGCGGGTCGACGAGATCGTGACCCGGCTCGACGGTCTGCCGCTGGCGATCGAGCTGGCCGCGGTCAAGGTGCGGGCGATGTCGGTCGAGGACATCGCCCGGCGGCTGGAGAACCGGTTCGAGCTGCTGCGCGGCGGTGACCGCAACGCGCCCGACCGTCATCAGACCCTGGTCGCGGTCATCGACTGGTCCTGGAACCTCCTCGCCGAGCGCGAGCGGCGGGCGATGCGCTGGCTCTCGGTCTTCCACGACGGGTTCACCCTCGCGGCCGCCGAGGCGATGCTCGGCGCCGACACGTTCGCCGCGATCGAGGAGCTCGTCGACCAGTCCCTGCTGACGGTCGTCGATGCACCGCTGGGCTTCCGCTACCGCATGCTCGAGACCGTCCGCGAGTTCGGCCGGATGCAGCTGATCGCCGCCGGGGAGGAGGTCGCGGCCCGCGCGGCGCAGCGGACCTGGGCCGCCGACTACGCCGACACGAGCGCCGGTCGGATCTACTCCTCGGAGCAGTTCGACGCCATGGACGAGCTGCGCGCGGAGGAGAGCAACCTCGCCGACATCCTGCGCCAGGTCCTGGCCGACGACGACGCCGAGTCGGTCATCCGGCTCTTCTGTGCGCTGGGGGTCTTCTGGACCATCGCGGGCGAGCACCAGCGGGTGATCATGCTCGCCGGACCGGTCGGCGATCTGCTCGCCGAGTGGGAGCCGCCGGCGGAGATGCTGGAGAAGACCCGGCTCGTGCTGGCACTGCTTCTCTTCGGTGTCGCCGTCACCGGCGGCTCGGGCCTGCAGCGGCTGATGACGACCCTCGACCGGATCGGCGCGGAGGCCGCCGACCCGCAGCTGCGGGTGATGCTCAAGGTGATGCGGGCGATGGCAGCCAGCGTCGCCCGGACGGGTGTGGGCGAGCCCGGCCGGCGGCTCGAGGACGAGCTGACGGACCTGATCACCGACCCCGATCCCGAGGTGCGCGCTCGTGCCTACACCTTCCTCAGCCACGAACGGGAGAACCTCGGTGACCCCGAGGGCGCGCTGGCCGCGGGGCAGGAGGCGCTGCGCCTCACCGGCACCGGCGGCGGACTCTGGCCGCGCGCGATGCTGCACGCCCAGCTCAGTGGCCTCTACGCCCAGGTCGGCCGTCTCGGCGAGGCCGCGGACCATGCCCGCGAGGCCGTCCCGGTCCTGCGCCGCCTCGGTGCCGACGACGACCTCGTCCAGACCCACGCGATCCTGGTGGCGTACGCCGTGGAGCGGGGCCGCCTCGAGGAGGCCGCCGAGATCCTCGCCGAGCTCTCCGAGGAGCAGCCCCGCGGCGGCTTCGGCTCCCGGGGCGCGGTCCACGGCGCCCGTGCCCAGCTCCTCCTCGCCCAGGGGAGGACCGGGGAAGGCCTGGCGCTGCTGCGTGACGTGGTGGCGACGATGGGTGAGCTGCCGTTCCCCGGGTTCACCGACGACCCCGACCTGGTGCCGTGGCGGGTCGCGGCGGAGGCGGTCGCCGTGGTCAGCTGCGCCCGGCACGGCGAGGGCACCGACGGTGCCGACCTCTTCGCCGTCCTGATCGACAAGGCCCCGCGCCTGGTCGCCGAGGAGCGCAGATCCCAGGACTATCCCGTCACCGGCATGCTGCTGCTCGCGCTCGGCGTCTGGGGTCTGCTGCGCGAGGCGCTGCCGCGGGAGGAGTCGGTGCGGCTGATGGTGCTGGGCGACCGGTTCGGCTACTCCCGCTCCTTCCTCGACATGCGCTGGGAGCTCGCGGTCGCCGATGCGGAGCGGCTCGCGCCCGGCGTACTCGAACGCGTCTCGCAGGAGTACGGCGAACGCCGCGGGCTCGCCCTGCTGGACGAGGCCCGCGGCGTCATCGCGCGCGTGGCTCCTGGCAGCTAGAGCTTCTTGCTGTAGCTCCACACCGAGATCGGCGCGAAGATCGCGACGACCACGACGCACCCGACCAGCGCCCACACGACACTCAGGGTGAGGTCGCCGGCGTTCATCAGGTCGCGGGTGGCGTTGATTACCAGCGTGACCGGATTGACGTCGACGAAGTGCTGCAGCCAGCTCGGCATGGTCTCCTTCGGCACGAACGCGGGGGAGAGGAAGGTCAGCGGGAACATGATCATCATGCCCAGCCCCTGCACTCCGCCCGCGGTCTTCAGGACCGTGCCGAGCCAGGTGAAGATCCAGCTCAGCGACCAGCCGGCGAAGATGGTCAGCGCCCAGCCGGCGAGCACGCCGCCGACGCCGCCACCGGGGCGGTAGCCCATCAGCAGGCCGACCAGGATCGTCAGCGTCGCCGCGATCCCGTAGCGGAGCAGGTCGGCGACGGCCGGCCCGGCCAGCGGCGCGATCCGGGCGATCGGGAGCGCCTTGAACCGGTCGAAGACGCCCTTGTCCATGTCCTCGCGCAGCTGGGTGCCGCGGGCCATCGAGGCGGTCAGCGCGGTCTGGGCGAGGATGCCGGTGATGATGGTGGGCAGGTACGCCTTCACGTCACCGGAGATCGCGCCGCCGAAGATGTAGGCGAACATCGCCGTGAACAGCAGCGGCTGGATCGTGACGTCGAAGAACTGCTCGGGGTTGCGCATCATCTTGATCAGTGCGCGCCGGGCCATGGTGAACGTCTGGGCGATCGTCTCGCCGACGCCGGGGTGGGTCTTGAGCGGGCGGTCGGCGACGGCGTACGTCGAGATCAGTGCAGCCATCTCAGGCCACCTCCTCGGTGCGGATGTCGGTGCGGATGTCGGTGCGGTCGGGGTTCTCCGGGTTCTCGGTGCCGTGGCCGGTCAGGGCGAGGAAGACCTCGTCCAGGGTCGGCTGCTGCACGTTGGCGGTGGTGATCGAGATGCCGGCGTGGCGCAGGCCGATCAGCACGTCGGCGGCCCGGTCGGCATCGGCCAGCGGTACGTTGACGCCGCCCGCCTCGGGAGTGAGCACGGGGCGCTCGCCGGTGACCTTCTCGACCACGGCCGCGGCGGTGGCGACCTGCGCCTTGTCGCTCAGGCGCAGGTGCAGGGTGGAGTTGCCCACGGAGGTCTTGAGCTCCTCCGAGGTGCCCTCGGCGACCTTGACGCCGCGGTCGATGACCGCGATCCGGTCGGCGAGTTGGTCGGCCTCGTCGAGGTACTGCGTGGTCAGCAGGACGGTGGAGCCGCCGGCCACGAGCGTACGGATGGTGTCCCACATCTGGCCGCGGGTGCGCGGGTCCAGGCCGGTGGTCGGCTCGTCCAGGAAGATCAGCGGCGGGCGGGACAGCAGCGAGGCGGCCAGATCGAGGCGCCGGCGCATGCCGCCGGAGAACTTCGAGATCTGCCGCTTGGCGGCCTCCTGGAGCCCGAAGGACTCCAGCAGCTCCTCCGAGGCGGCCCGGGCATCCTTGCCGGACATGCCCAGCAGGCGGCCGAAGAGGACCAGGTTCTCGGTGGCGGTGAGGTTCTCGTCGACGGAGGCGTACTGCCCCGTCACGCCGACGAGCTGACGCACCTGGTGGGGGTGCGCCTTGACGTCGACCCCGAAGATCTCCGCCTTGCCGGCGTCGATCGGGAGCAGGGTCGCGAGCATCTTGAGGGTCGTGGTCTTGCCGGCGCCGTTGGGGCCCAGCACGCCGAAGACCTCGCCGCGGCGGATCTCGAGGTCGATCCCGTCGACCGCGGTGAAGTCGCCGAAGGTCTTGACCAGACCTGAGGCCGATACGGCCAGTTCGGTGGTGGTTGTCATGCTTCCACGGTGAGGGGTGCCGGTTTCACGGCGCCTTCACGACGGTTTCACGATCGACGAGCGGGTGTCAGCGGGCGGCGTCGAGCCGGGCGAGGACGTCGTCGAGGTCGTCGCCGACCACCAGCGTCTCGGCGGGGGAGCCGTGCAGGAACCCCGCCTCGGCGATACGCTCCATCATCTCCACGAGCGGGTCCCAGAACCCGTTGATGTTGAGGAGACCGACCGGCTTGCCGTGCAGCGACAGGGTCTGCCAGGTCCACACCTCGAAGAGCTCCTCGAGGGTGCCGATCCCGCCGGGAAGGGCGAGGAACGCCTCGGCGCGCTCGGCCATCATGGCCTTGCGCTCGTGCATGGTGTCGACCACGACCGTCTGCATCCCCGGCGCGCCTTCGACGCGACCCCATTCACGCTCGACCATGAATCGCGGGATCACGCCGAAGACCCTGCCGTTGGCGTCGATGGCACCCTGGGAGATCTGGCCCATGAGGCCGCCGCCACCGGCGCCGTAGACCAGCTCGATGCCGCGCTCGGCCAATCCCGCGCCGACCTCGTAGGCCGACTCCCCGAGCGCCGGGTCGTTGCCGTCGCGGGAGCCGAGAAAGACCGCCAGGTGCTTGATCATGCGGCGAAGGTTAGCCCTCTCAGGAGATCTCCTGGTCGGTCAACGCGCGGAACTGCCGATAGACGTCGTCATCGCCGGTGACGGTGATGCCGGCGTCGTCACGCCGGCGCCAGAGCCAGGCGTCGAGGTCGTCCGCCGTGCCCTCGACCACCGCGTCCGGCTCGGTGCCCGGCGGGATGGAGCCGGCTGCCGCCACCTTGATGTCGGGCTCGTTCTCGAGCCTGTCGCCGTCGGGCCTGGTGCCGCTGAACAGGCCGATCTCGACCCAGGTCCGGGTGTCGGTGTCGGTGTCGGTGGCGTCGATGCGTACGAACTGGTTCTTGCCCTCGAAGCTGCCCCAGGTCGGCTTGCCGCCGTAGAAGAGGTCGAGGATCTCGTCGACGCCATCGGCGGCGAGGGCCGGGTCCAGCGGCGTCACGGTGCCGGCGGTGAGCTCGGCGTCGAGACGGTGGATGAGGATCTCGTGGGCCTGGCGCCGGTAGGTGAATCCGGCGGTCTGGTCCTGCGACCAGGACCAGGCGGGCTCCTCGGGCGCGATCTGCTCCAGGGTCTTGATGAAGCGGGCGTTGACCTCGTCGAAGTAGGCGAGAAGTTCCTCGTACGTCGCGTCCGCGGGCTTTTCCCGCTCGGTGTAGGTCTCGTCGGTCGGCTCGGCCGGCCTGGTCTCGAGGACGAAGGTCCAGAAGTGCTGCACCACGCCGGCGACGTGCCACAGCAGGTCGGCGGCGGTCCACTCCGGAGCGCTGGGCACCGTGGCGGTGGGATCCGTGTCCGCGAGCACGGCACGGAAACGCGCCGACTCGGACCGGATGTGGTCGAGGTAGGCGGTGGGGGTGAGGCGAGTCGTCATGGAGCGAACACTAGGCGTCGGCGCCGGAAGCTTTCCTCCGGGTTTCTCCTGGCGCCGTCTCAGCGGGCGAACACGCTTTGCGACATACATGCAGGGTGACGTATGTTCATACACATGACGAAGAAGCGCGTCGCCGTCGCCGGTGCCAGTGGATATGCCGGAGGTGAGCTGCTCAGGCTGCTGCTGGCCCACCCCGAGGTGGAGATCGGCGCCCTGACCGCCGCCTCCAGCGCGGGCAAGACCCTGGGGAGCCTCCAGCCCCACCTGCTCCCGCTCGCCGACCGAGTCCTCGAGCCGACCAACGCCAAGACCCTGGCCGGTCACGACGTCGTCTTCCTGGCGCTGCCGCACGGCGAGTCCGGGGCGATCGCGGCCGGGCTTCCCGACGACGTCGTGGTGATCGACTGCGGCGCCGACTACCGGCTCGCCGACGCCGAGACGTGGACGAAGTTCTACGGCACCGACCACGCCGGCACCTGGCCCTACGGCCTTCCCGAGCTGCCCGGGCAGCGGGCCGCCCTCTCCGCGGCCAACCGGATCGCGGTGCCGGGCTGCTTCCCGACCGTCTCCACCCTGGCGCTGGCCCCGGCCGTGGAGGAAGGCATCGTCGAGCCCGAGGTCGTCGTGGTCGCGGCCACCGGCGCCAGCGGCGCCGGGAAGTCGTCCAAGCCGCACCTGATCGGTGCCGAGCTCATGGGCAACGTGAGCGCCTACGGCGTCGGCGGCGTCCACCGGCACACCCCCGAGATCATCCAGAACCTCTCCGCGCTGGTCGACGGCGAGGTGTCGGTCTCCTTCACCCCGGTCCTGGTGCCGATGCCGCGCGGCATCCTGGCCACCTGCTCGGCCAAGCTCACCGGCGACGTGACGGCTGCCGACGCGCGCGCCGTCTACGAGAAGGCGTACGCGGACGAGCCCTTCGTCCACCTGCTTCCCGAGGGCCAGTGGCCGCAGACGCAGGCGGTGCTCGGCTCCAACGCGGTCCTCCTCCAGGTGGCCGTCGACGAGGCCGCCGGGCGGCTGGTGGTCGTCGGTGCCGAGGACAACCTCGCCAAGGGCACCGCCGGGGGAGCGATCCAGTGCATGAACCTCGCGCTCGGTCTCGAGGAGACCGCCGGGCTGACCACGGTCGGAGTGGCGCCGTGAACCTCGACCTGGAGACCGTCTCGCACGAGCCGGGTCGCCCCGACCCCGCCAAGGCACGCACCCTCGCCGGCGCCCTGCCGTGGCTGAAGGAGTACCACGGCAAGATCGTCGTGGTGAAGTACGGCGGCAACGCCATGACCGACGACAAGCTCAAGCGCGCCTTCGCCGAGGACATCGCGTTCATGCGGTTCGCCGGCTTCAAGCCGGTCGTCGTCCACGGTGGCGGCCCGCAGATCTCCAGCATGCTCGACCGGCTCGGCATCGAGTCCGAGTTCCGCGGCGGGCTGCGGGTGACCACCCCTGAGGCCATGGACGTCGTCCGGATGGTCCTGGTCGGCCAGGTCCAGCGCGAGCTCGTCGGGCTGATCAACGAGCACGGCCCGCTCGCGGTCGGGCTCTCCGGCGAGGACGCCGGGCTCTTCACCGCCGAGCCGGCCAGCACCGTCATCGACGGCGAGGAGATCGACCTCGGCCAGGTCGGCGAGGTCGTCGACGTACTGCCCGCAGCTGTCCTCGACATCATCGAGGCCGGCCGGATCCCGGTGGTCTCCAGCGTCGCCCCGGACGCCGACGGCGTGATCTACAACGTCAACGCCGACCGCGCCGCCTCGGCCCTCGCGATCGCGCTGGAGGCCGAGAAGTTGCTGGTCCTGACCGACGTCGAGGGTCTCTACCTCGACTGGCCCGACCCCGAGGAGGTCATCGGCGAGATCAGCCCGGAGGCCCTCGAAGGCATCCTGCCCGACCTCGCCAGCGGGATGATCCCGAAGATGAGCGCCTGTCTCGAGGCGGTCAAGGGCGGCGTCAAGCGCGCCACCGTCGTCGACGGCCGCGAGCAGCACGCCGTGCTGCTCGAGCTGTTCACCGCCGAGGGAGTCGGCACCCAGGTGCTCCCCGGCGTCTCCACCAAGACCCGCAAGGCAAGGGAGCTGGACCGATGAGCACGACTGTGCCCGATTCTTGGGAGAAGCGCTACGCCGCCTCCCTGATGAACACCTTCGGCGCCCCCAAGCTGGTCCTCACCCGAGGCGAGGGCGCCCACGTGTGGGACGAGAACGGCAAGGAGTACGTCGACCTGCTGGCCGGCATCGCGGTGAACGCCCTGGGCCACGCCCACCCGGCGCTGGTCTCCGCGGTGACCTCCCAGATGGAGACCCTCGGGCACGTCTCCAACTTCTTCACCTCCCACCCGCAGGTCGAGCTGGCCGAGGCGCTGCTCGCCCGGGTCCCCGGGGGCGAGAGCGGCCGGGTCTTCTTCACCAACTCCGGCACGGAGGCCAACGAGGCCGGCTTCAAGCTGACCCGGCGCACCGGCCGCACCCACATCGTGGCCGCCCAGGGCGCGTTCCACGGCCGCTCGATGGGTGCCCTGGCGCTGACCGCCAAGGAGGCCTACCGGGCGCCGTTCGAGCCGCTGCCGGGCGAGGTCACCTTCGTGCCCTACGGCGACGCCTCGGCGCTGGCGGCTGCTGTCACCGACGAGACCGCGGCGATCATCCTCGAGCCGACCCAGGGCGAGGCCGGCGTCATCGTCCCGCCCGCCGACTACCTGGCCGCCGCGCGGGCCGTGGCCGACGAGCACGGCGCGCTGCTGTGGCTCGACGAGATCCAGTCCGGCCTCGGCCGCACCGGCCGCTGGTTCGCCCACGAGACCTCCGGCATCACCGCCGACATCGTCACCCTCGCCAAGGGCCTCGGCGGCGGCTTCCCGATCGGCGCCTGCATCGGTCTGGGCCGGGCGGCGTCGCTCTTCGAGCCCGGCAACCACGGCACCACCTTCGGCGGCAACCCGGTCGCCTGCGCCGCGGGCCTCGCCGTCATCGAGACCATCGAGTCCGAGGGCCTGCTCGAGCACGTCACCGTGCTCGGCCAGAAGCTGCGCGACGGGCTCGCCGCCGACCCGCGGGTCGCCCGTGTCGACGGCGATGGCCTCTTCATCGGCGTGGTCCTGTCCGACCTCGACTCGGGCGCGGTCGCCGCGGCCGCTCTCGAGGCGGGCTTCATCCTCAACAACGCCACCCCCGAGCGGATCCGGATCGTCCCGCCGCTCGTCCTCACCGAGGACGACGCCGAGGCGCTGCTGGCCGCGTGGCCGGCCATCCTCAACCAAGCGGAGGGGACGAGATGACCAGACACTTCCTGCGCGACGATGACCTCAACCCTGCCGAGCAGGCCGAGGTGCTGGCGCTCGCGGCGGCGATGAAGCAGGACCCCTACGCGGCCAAGCCGCTCGCCGGTCCGGTGACCGTGGCCACGATCTACGACAAGCCGACCCTGCGCACGCAGGCGTCGTTCTCCTCCGGGATCGCCGAGCTCGGCGGCCACTCGATGCTCGTCGACGGCCGCCTGGCCGGGATCGGCGAGCGGGAGTCGGTCGCCGACGTCGCCCGGGTGCTCGGCCGGCAGGCGGGCGAGATCGTGTGGCGTACGTTCGCACAGGCCGACCTCGAGGAGATGGCCGCCCACGCCGGCGTCCCGGTCGTCAACGCGCTCACCGACGAGTTCCACCCCTGCCAGCTGCTCGCCGACCTGCAGACGCTGAGGGAGCACAAGGGAACGCTGGCCGGTCTGACCGCGGCGTTCCTCGGCGACGCGGCCTGCAACATGGGCAACTCCTGGGCGCTGGCCGGCGCGATCGCCGGGATGCACGTCCGGTTCGGCGCCCCGGAGGGCTACGCCCCCGACGCGGAGGTGCTGGTCAGGGCGAAGGAGATCGCCGAGGAGACCGGCGGCTCGGTCACCGTGACCTCGGACCCGGTCGCGGCGGCAGCCGGGGCCGACGTACTCATCACCGACACCTGGGTCTCGATGGGCAAGGAGAGCGAGGCGGCCGCCCGGGTCGAGGTGTTCTCGCCCTACGCGCTCACCACCGACCTGCTCGGCCACGCCGACGCCGACGCGGTCGTGCTGCACTGCCTGCCCGCCTACCGCGGCAAGGAGATCGAGGTCGAGGTGCTCGACGGTCCGCGGAGCCTGGTGTGGGACGAGGCCGAGAACCGGCGCCACGCCCAGAAGGCGATCCTGGCGTTCCTGTGGGAGCGACGATGACGGCCAACGAGACTCACCGGCCCGCGACCAAGGGAGCGCGGCAGTCCCTGATCGTCGACATCATCTGGAACACCGAGATCCGGTCGCAGACCGAGCTCTCCGAGGCGCTGCTGGCCCACGGGGTCAACGTCACCCAGGCGACGCTGTCGCGCGATCTGGACGAGCTCGACGCGGTGAAGGTGCGCGCGCCGTCCGGTGCGCTGGTCTACGCGGTTCCCGGCGAGGGCGGTGACCGCACCGCGGTGGCCCCGGGGGAGTCGGCCAGCGGACGCAGCAAGCTCGGCCGACTCGCCCGAGAGCTGTTGGTGAGCGCCGACGGGAGTGCGAACCTGGTGGTGCTGCGTACGCCTGCGGGCGGAGCCCAGTACTTCGCCTCCGCGATCGACCGGGCCGAATATCCCGACATCCTCGGCACCATCGCCGGCGACGACACCGTGCTCGTCATCGGCCGCGAGCCCAAGGGCGGAGCGGCGCTCGTCAGCCGCTTCCTCGACCTCGCCGGCAAGACCACAGACATTCCGTAAGTTTCAGAGCAAGGAGCAACATCTCGTGAGCAAGGTCCTGACCTCCCTTCCCAAGGGTGAGCGCGTCGGCATCGCCTTCTCCGGAGGTCTCGACACCTCCGTGGCGGTCGCCTGGATGCGCGACAAGGGTGCGGTTCCGTGCACCTACACCGCCGACATCGGGCAGTACGACGAGCCCGACATCTCCGGCGTACCGGACCGTGCGATGGCCTACGGCGCGGAGATCGCCCGCGCCATCGACATCAAGCCCCAGCTCGTCGAGGAGGGTCTGGCCGCGCTCGCCTGCGGCGCCTTCCACATCCGCTCCGGCGGCCGTGCCTACTTCAACACGACGCCCTTGGGCCGGGCCGTCACCGGCACGATGCTCGTACGCGCCATGCAGGCCGACAACGTCAACATCTGGGGCGACGGGTCGACCTTCAAGGGCAACGACATCGAGCGGTTCTACCGCTACGGCCTGATGGCCAACCCCGAGCTGCGCATCTACAAGCCCTGGCTCGACGCCGACTTCGTCCACGAGCTCGGTGGCCGCCACGAGATGTCGGAGTGGCTGGTCGCCCACAACCTGCCCTATCGCGACTCCACCGAGAAGGCCTACTCCACCGACGCCAACATCTGGGGCGCCACCCACGAGGCCAAGACCCTCGAGCACCTCGACGTCTCGCTGGAGACCGTCGAGCCGATCATGGGCGTGAAGTTCTGGGACCCCTCGGTCGCCATCGAGACCGAGGACGTCTCCATCTCGTTCGTCGAGGGTCGTCCGGTGGCCATCAACGGCAAGTCCTTCGCCTCTGCCGTCGAGCTGGTCTACGAGGCCAACGCGATCGGCGGCCGCCACGGCCTGGGCATGTCCGACCAGATCGAGAACCGGATCATCGAGGCCAAGTCCCGTGGCATCTACGAGGCGCCCGGCATGGCGCTGCTGTGGGCGGCCTACGAGCGGCTGCTCAACGCGGTGCACAACGAGGACACCATGTCCAACTACTACAACGAGGGCCGCAAGCTCGGCCGGCTGCTCTACGAGGGCCGCTGGCTCGACCCGCAGGCGCTCATGCTGCGCGAGTCGATCCAGCGCTGGATCGCCTCGCTGGTCTCCGGCACCGTCACCCTGCGGCTGCGCCGCGGCGAGGACTACACGATCCTCAACACCGAGGGCTCCCACTTCTCCTACCACCCGGAGAAGCTCTCCATGGAGCGTGTCGAGAACGCCGCCTTCGGCCCCGTCGACCGCATCGGCCAGCTCACCATGCGCAACCTCGACATCGCCGACTCGCGCTCCAAGCTCGAGATCTACGCCGGCCACCCGCTCGACCAGGGCACCGTCCTGGTCGAGAACGGCACCCTCTTCGGTGAGCTGCCCGCGGGCGGCTTCGACCGCATCGCGACCGCCGACGGCAAGCCCGCCGACTCTCTTCCCGCCCAGCCGGCGGTCCTGGACGAGTCGATCCTCGACGAGGCAGCGCTGGAGGCTGGGAACGACTGATGGCGCGCGTCCATCGCAAGTCCGCGCGGGTTCTCCCGGTCAGTGCCGACGGTGAGGTGCTGCTCCTCCAGGACACCGATCCGGGCAACCCCGCGCGTGGCGCCTACTGGACGAGCATCGGTGGCGCCATCGATCCGGGCGAAGACCCACTAGGCGCAGCCGTGCGGGAGCTGTGGGAGGAGGCCGGTGTCCGGGTGTCGCCCGAGACGCTGATCGGCCCAGTCCAGACCCACGAGGACGAGTTCACCTGGAACGGCGTCGACTACAGCGGGTACAACGTCTACTACAGCCTTGCCCTCGATCGTGAGGTCGAGATCAGCTTCGCCAACCTGGAGCCGATCGAGGTCGAGTCGGTGGTCCAAGCTGGCTGGTGGACGCCAGACAAGCTCCGCGCCGAGGGCACCGGAGCTCCCGGTGCACTTCCTGACATCATGGAGATCGCTATCAAAGCCGTACGAGGAGAGTCGTGACCACGCCCGCCAACACCACCAACGAGGGCAAGCTCTGGGGCGGCCGGTTCGCCGGTGGCCCCTCGCCCGAGCTCGAGGCGCTCTCGCGCTCGACGCAGTTCGACTGGCGGCTGGCGCTCTACGACATCGCCGGGTCGCACGCCCACGCCAAGGCGCTGGGGGCGGCCGGGCTGCTCACCGGTGACGAGGAGAACGAGATCCACCGGGGTCTGGACGTCCTCGCCGACCGGTTCACCGCCGGCCGGCTGCTCCCGGCCGAGTCTGACGAGGACGTGCACGGCGCGCTGGAGCGGCTTTTGATCGAGGAGATCGGGCCGGAGATCGGCGGCAAGCTGCGCGCCGGGCGCTCCCGCAACGACCAGATCGCGACCCTCTTCCGCAGCTACCTGCTCGACCACGAGCGGGTGCTGCGAGGACTCGTGCTCGACCTGATCGAGGCGCTCGCCACGCAGGCGGACGAGAACATGGGCGCGATCATGCCGGGACGTACGCATCTTCAGCACGCCCAGCCGGTGCTGCTCTCGCATCACCTGATGGCCCACGCCTGGTCGCTGCTGCGCGACGTCGACCGGCTCAGCGACTGGCAGGCGCGGGTCGTGTGCGACTCGCCCTACGGGTCCGGGGCGCTCGCCGGGCAGTCGCTCGGACTCGACCCCGAGCTGGTGGCCGCCGAGCTCGGCTTCACCGGTTCCAGCGCCAACTCGATCGACGGGACCGCCTCGCGCGACTTCGTCGCTGAGTTCGCCTACGTGTGCGCCCAGATCGGTGTCGACATCAGCCGGATCGCCGAGGAGATCATCCTGTGGGCGACCAAGGAGTTCGACTTCGTCACGCTGCACGACTCCTGGTCGACCGGGTCGTCGATCATGCCGCAGAAGAAGAACCCGGACATCTCCGAGCTCGCCCGCGGCAAGGCCGGACGCCTGGTCGGCAACCTGACCGGGCTGCTGACGACGCTGAAGGCGCTCCCGCTGGCCTACAACCGTGACCTGCAGGAGGACAAGGAGCCGGTCTTCGACTCCCTGGACACCCTCGAGGTGCTGCTCCCGGCCTTCACCGGGCAGGTCGCCACGCTGGTCTACAACACCGAGCGGATGGCCGAGCTCGCCCCGCAGGGCTTCTCGCTGGCCACCGACATCGCCGAGTGGCTGGTCCGGCAGGGCACCCCGTTCCGGATCGCCCACGAGCTCGCCGGTGCCTGCGTCCAGGCGGCGGAGAAGCGAGGCGTGGAGCTGGACGCGCTCACCGACGAGGAGTTCGCGACGATCTCGCCGGCGCTGACTCCGGACGTACGCCTGGTGTTGACGATCGAGGGATCGGTCTCCTCGCGCGACGGTCGTGGCGGCACGGCTCCCGACCGGGTCGCCGAGCAGCTCGTCGAGCTCCGCGCCAAGGCAGCCGGGTTCCGTCCGTCGTAGTGCTGCTCACGGACCTGTTGCACCAGCGCCCCGAGGTGACCGCTCCGCGGCTCCTCGGGGCGACGCTGTCGTTCGACGGGGTCAAGGTGCGGCTCACCGAGGTGGAGGCGTACGCGGCCGACGACCCCGGCTCGCACGCCTTCCGGGGCGAGACGAACCGCAACCGGGTGATGTTCGGGCCGCCGGGACGGCTCTACGTCTACTTCACCTACGGCATGCACTACTGCGCCAACCTCGTCTGCCACCCGGAGGGCGAGCCCGGCGGGATCCTGCTGCGTGCCGGCGAGATCGTCGACGGGATCGAGATCGTGCGGGAACGTCGTGGATCCGTACGCGACGTGGATCTCGCCCGGGGCCCGGCAAGGCTCGCCTCGGCGCTGGGGATCGACCTCAGCATGAACGGGACCAGCGACTTCGAGCTCGATCTGGCTCCGGCCGAGACCTGGGCGGGGATCGAGGTGGCCGCCGGGCCGCGGGTCGGGCTGCGCCTCGCCCCGGAGCGGCCGTGGCGGTTCTGGGTCTCGGGCGACCCGACGGTCTCGCGCTACCGGCCGGCGAAGGCTCTCTGATCCCGTTCCACCGATGAGGACCACCGGGGTGCGTGGCGCCGCTTGTGTGCTCAGTCGGAGAGGGATGTGTCGGCCAGGCTGTGGGCGCGCTCGGCCGACACGCCGAGCACGAGGAGGCTCGTGATGGCGGCTGCACGGACGTCGAGTGCGGGATCGCCGTGCCGATCGTCGGCGATCGCGAACACCGCCGAATAGCCGATCCGCCCAAGAGCGTCCGGAGGCAGATGGGTTCCGAACGCGCCGGCGTTCTGCCCTCGCCGGATCAGGGTCGCGAGCATCGCGTCGACGGAGCCCAGCAGCTCATGGATCTCGTCGCCGTACTCGCCCCGGCGCAGCGCGAGCAGCACCCGGTATCGGTGCGCCAAGGGCCACAACCGATGAACGAACCGCGCCCAGGCCTCGTCCGCCGGCGTCTCGGCCACGTCGACGTCTTCCAGCACGGCAGCGATCTCGCCCGCCGCCTGCTCGGCGAGCGTTCGCACCAGGTCGTTTCGCGCGGGAAAGTGTCCGTACACCGTCCGTCGCACCACGCCCGCGGCAGCCGCGACGTCCCCCATCCCCGCGTCCGGACGCTGCCCCAGCAGCTCGCGGGCGACGTCGATGATGCGCGCTCGAGTCTCCTCCATCGCCAGCTCGCGGGCCGTCTGAGTCGCCATGCCTTGAATCATTGCACAGTCATGTGCAGCGGAGTACGGTCATCGGTGAATGTCATTGCACACCGGTGTGCATCGGAAGAGCTGTGCGGTGGAAGCCGCCACCGAGGAGACGCATCGTGACCGAAACACCCGCTGTCGCATCCGACGCCATCCGGCCCTTCGCCGCGGCGATCCCCGATGCCGACATCGACGACCTGAAGTCCCGGCTCGCCCGGACCCGCTGGCCGGATCGGGAGACCGTCGCCGACTGGTCGCAGGGAGTGCGGCTGGAGCACGCCAGGAGACTGATCCGCTACTGGGAGCACGACTACGACTGGCGTCGGTTGGAGGCCGCGCTGAACCGTTATCCGCAGTTCCTGACGCGGATCGACGGTCTCGACATCCATTTCATCCACGTCGCATCGAGCCACCCGAACGCGATGCCGCTGATCCTGACCCACGGCTGGCCCGGCTCGGTCCTGGACTTCCTGCGGCTGATCGGCCCGCTCACCGACCCGGTGGCGCACGGAGGCCGTGCCGCCGACGCCTTCGATGTCGTGATCCCGTCCTTGCCCGGGTTCGCGTGGTCCGGCAAGCCGACGAGCACCGGTTGGAACGTCGAGCGCATCGCTCGGGCGTGGGCGGAGCTCATGCGTCGGCTCGGATACACCCGCTGGGCTGCTCAGGGCGGGGACTGGGGCTCCGTCGTGACGACCGCGCTCGCGAACCTTCGGCCCGACGGACTGCTCGGCATCCATCTCAACACCCCGTACGCGTTCCCCGAGACGATCCCCGAGAACCTCTCGCCGGAGGAGCAGCACGCCGTGGACACCCTCGCCCTCTACGGTGGCCCTCTCGGCGGGTCGAACCACCTCCAGGGAACGAGGCCCCAGACCCCTGGATTCGCCCTCGCCGACTCGCCCGCCGGCCAGGCGGCGTGGATCTACGAGAAGTTCCAGTCCAAGACCGACAACCGAGGCCTCGCCGAGGACGCGATCGATCTCGACACCATCCTCGACACCATCTCGTTGTACTGGTTCACCAACACCGCCGCGTCCTCGGCACGCATCTACTGGGAGAACCGTGCTGCGACCATGGCCGGTCCCACCCTCACGCTGCCGGTCGCGGTGACGGTGTTCCCCAAGGACATCCCCGTGTTGCCGCGCACCTGGATCGAAGACAAGTACACCGACCTGATCCACTACGCCGAGGCCGACGAGGGCGGTCACTTCGCCGCCCTCGAGCAGCCGGACATCCTGGTCGACGAGATCCGCGCCGGCCTGCGGCCGCTCAGAGCTCCTCGAACGGGCCGATGACCATCCACAGGCCCTGTTCGGACCGAGGTTCTCCACAGGCCCAGCGGGCTCGGGCAGAACTGTCGGCGCCCCCGAACAGGATGGTGGTCGGAGGTGATCGAGATGACGGTCGCACGGGTAGAGAAGGAGCCATCGCCGGACGATGGTGAACGGATGGGACCGGCCGGCGGGCTGGCGACGGTCAACGAGGTGCGGCTGATCGGCCGGCTCTCGCTGGCCGCGGAGGAGAGGGAGCTGCCGAGCGGCGACCAGCTCACCGCGTTCCGGGTGGTCGTGAACAGGCCACGCGACAAACGCCGGGGGAGCCGGGTGCAGATCGACGCGCTCGAGTGTCACACCTGGGTGGCCCGAGTTCGCCGGGCGGCGATGACCTGGCAGGTCGGAGACGTGATCGAGGTCAACGGCGCGCTGCGCCGCCGGTTCTTCAAGACCGGCGGTCGGCTGCAGTCGATGACCGAGGTGGAGGTGCTGTCGGCGAGGCGGGTGAGCCGTGCCGCCGCCGCAGCCAGGCAGGCCAGCTAATGACGCGACTTCTCCAGGCGCGCGGCATCGAGAAGCCGGATGAGCACTCCGGGGTGGGGCTTCGGCTGGAAGGAGGTGGCCTTCTCCGGGAGCAGCTGCCCGATCGAGGCGGAGGAGAGGATGGTGTCGAACGTCGGCGCCGACAGCAGGACCGCGACGTCGCGACCCGGGCGGGCCCGCTTGAGGGCGGCATCGACCTGGTGCGCGTGCAGCACCCGCGACGGCTGCCGGCTCAGCGCCGGAAGGACCCGGTCGTGCAGATAGCCGACGTCGCCGGTGATCGGACCCGCGGAGGTGTCGAAGTCGAGCGTGGCCCAGCCACGGCCGTCACTGAGCACGATCACACCGGGCCCGAGCCTGCCCAGCGCGGCGTCGCGACTGCCCGCGGTCCACTCGGCGCCGACGGATTCTGCCGCGGCCCGTAGGTCGCGCAGGTTCACCCCGGGGAGCACCCGGTGGATCGCGCCGAGCTGCAACGGCGTGTCGTCCTGGTCGATGAGCATCGCCAGGCCGAAGTCCGTCGCAGCCGCGTCCCCGGGCTCGGCGAGCCCCTGGAGCTCGGCGTACGCCGCGTAGCGGTGGTGTCCGTCGGCGATCAGCGCCTGCTGGGACGACCATGCCTCACGCAACTGCGCGATCAGCGCCTCGTCCGTGATCGTCCAGACACGATGGTGCTGGCCGCCGTGGTCGTCGTACTGCTCCTCGGGAGGGCCGCTCTGCACCCGGTCGAGCAGCGCGGAGACGCCGTCGGGCGCATGGTAGGTGAGCAGGATCGGCGCCGGGTGCACCCGCATCTGGCGCATCCGGGAGGCGAGCTGCTCGGCCTGCGCGGTGCGTACGCCCTCGTGGGGGAGGACCGCGGCCTCACCAGGGTCGTCGGTGCGGTGGGAGACGTCGAGGATCCCGACGACGCCACGCACGACGATCCCGGCAGCGGTGTACTCGTGGAGGTAGAGCGCGAGGTCCCGGTGCTCACGAAGATCGCCGCGCGCCAGCCAGGAGCTGATCCGGGAGGCGACCCCGCGATAGGGGCGGGAGTAGAGCCGCGCCGAGGTCGGGTCCCCGATCCGCGACGGCGCCAACGAGAGCGCTCGAAATGGCTCCAGGCGCAGCGGACGCCCGAGGTACGGCGCCCTGACCACACCCGTATCGTCCATCCGCACATCGTAGGGTCACACTGGTGCCATTCGCCGAACCCCCGACTCAGAGTAAGGAACTCCGTGTGCTGACCGGCCATCAGTTGAAGGGCTCAGAACAGCCGCTCACCTCCGTCTACGACGTGGCGATGCTCGACCTCGACGGAGTGGTCTACATCGGTGGCGCCGCGGTCCCGCGCGCGCCCGAGTCGCTCGCCGCCGCACGCGAGGCCGGCCTGCACGTGGCGTTCATCACCAACAACGCGGCCAGGACTCCGGCCAAGGTCGCCGCGAACATCCGCGACCTGGGGATCGAGGCGACTGCCGAGGACGTGGTCACCTCGGCCCAGGCCGCCGCTCACGTCCTCGCCGAGCGGCTGGCTCCGGGTGCGAAGGTGGTCAACCTGGGCGCCGCCGGCCTGCGCGAGCCGCTCGAGGCCGCCGGTCTGGTGCCGGTGGCCGTCGACGAGGACGCCGAGGCGATCGTGACGGGCTACAACCCGGAGCTGCTGTGGAAGGACATCCTCCGCGCGGCCGTCCGGATCAAGGACGGGCTCTTCTGGGTCGCCAGCAACACCGACATGACCTTCCCCGCGGCCTACGGGATCGCGCCGGGCCACGGTGTCCTGGTCGACACCCTGCGCCGCTTCTCCGGCGTCGAGCCGGTCGTGGCCGGCAAGCCGTCGCGGCCCTTGCTCGAGGAGACCATCCGGCGCACCGGGGCCGAGCACCCGCTTATGGTCGGCGACCGGCTCGACACCGACATCGAGGGCGGCCACAACACCGGCATCGACACGCTGCTGGTGCTCACCGGCGTCACGCATCTCGTGGACCTGGTGGCGGCCGAGCCGCAGCGACGACCGTCCTACATCTCCTCCGACCTCGGCGGGCTGCTCGAGACCCACTCCGCCCCGGAGACCGACGACACCACCGCGCGACTCGGCGGCTGGACGGCAGAGGTACGCGACGGGGAGCTGTACGTCACCGGCGAGGGGCACACCGACGACTGGTGGCGGGTCGCCGCGGCCAGTGCCTGGGCCCACCTCGACGCCTCCGGGTCGGTGGTCACGATCGGCGCACAGGCCGTGCCGCCTCGCCCGGATGCCGGCGGCGGGACGGTAGTCTCGGCCTCATGAGCGAGCAGCATTTCGACGAGACCCCGGCCCCGGCCGGGCTGGGTGGCGCGGGCAGCGCGCCGCACACCGGTGTCGCGCGCGTCGACGCGGTCCTCGAGACGCTCGACCGGCTCGACGAGCTGCCGCTGACCGAGCACGTCGGCGTCTTCGAGGCCGCCCACACCGAGCTGCGCCGCGCCCTGGACCCCGACACCGGGGCCCACGACGCGATGGCCCGGATCGCCGCGGCGTCCGGCGAGCCGCAGCCGACCGACCAGCCCTGAGAGGCGAGCGCATGCCTCCTCGCCGCCTGCGTCTCGACGCCGAGCTGGTCCGGCGCAAGCTGGCCCGATCCCGCGAGCACGCCAGCGAGCTGATCGCCGCCGGCCGGGTCACGGTCTCGGGAAACAGGGCCACCAAGCCGGCCACCGGCGTCACCACCGACGTCGCCATCGTGGTGACCGAGGACCCCGACCGTCCCGACTTCGTCTCCCGGGGCGGCCACAAGCTCGCCGGAGCACTCGCCGCCTTCAAGCCGCTCGGACTCTCGGTCGCGGGCCGCCGCTGCCTGGACGCCGGCGCGTCGACGGGCGGGTTCACGGACGTACTGCTGCGCAATGAGGCCCGACAGGTCGTCGCCGTCGACGTGGGCTACGGCCAGCTCGCCTGGCGGCTGCAGCAGGACGAGCGGGTGATCGTCCACGACCGCACCAACATCCGCGACCTCTCCCTCGACCTGGTCGGCGAGCCCGTCGACGTCGTCGTCGGCGACCTCTCCTTCATCTCCCTCGAGCTCGTCCTGGACGCGCTGATCCGGGTCACCAGCCCCGACGGCGACCTCGCGCTGATGGTCAAGCCCCAGTTCGAGGTCGGCAAGGACCGCGTCGGCAAGGGCGGCGTCGTCCGTGACCCGGCGCTGCGCGCCGAGGCCGTCAACGCCGTCGCCGCGGCCGCCGCACGCCGTGGCTGGGGTGCCCGTGCGGTCACGACCAGCCCGCTCCCGGGCCCGTCGGGCAACGTCGAGTTCTTCCTGTGGCTCCGTCGCGGCGAGGCGACCGTCACCGAGGACGAGATCGAGCAGGCCGTGCGCGAGCAGCGCGGCCTGGAGAGCCCCGCCACCGGGGTTGTGTCGGTGCCGTCTGAGAAGGTTGATCCGTGACCGACGCCGCCGACACCTCCGCCGTGGACCCAGCGCCCGTGGAATCAGCGCCTGTGGACCCAGCCGAGGTGCGGCGCGTCCTCATGCTCATCCACACCGGGCGCGAGGAGGCCCGCGAGGTCGGCCTCGCCTGCGCGAAGTCGCTGGCGGTGCACGGCATCGTGGTCAGGGTGCTGGCCAGCGAGGCCGCCGACCTGGGCATCGACCCGGCGGCGTACGAACCGAAGCTCGAGCTGGCCGCCGACGAGGACGACGCCAGCCGCGACTGCGAGCTGGCGCTGGTCATCGGCGGTGACGGCACGATCCTGCGCGCCGCCGAGATCGTCCAGCCCCACCGCACCCCCGTGCTCGGGGTCAACCTGGGCCACGTCGGGTTCCTGGCCGAGGCGGAGTACGACGATGTCGAGTCGACCATCGAGGCGATCGTGCAGCGCCGCTACACCTCCGAGGACCGCCTCGCGCTCGAGGTCAGCGTCTTCCAGGACGGCCAGAAGGTCTTCCGCACCTTCGCGGTCAACGAGGCAAGCGTCGAGAAGGCGGCCCGCGAGCGGATGCTCGAGGTGGTCGTCGAGATCGACGGCCGGCCGTTGTCGAGGTGGGGCTGCGACGGCGTCGTCTGCGCGACCCCGACCGGTTCGACGGCCTACAACTTCTCCGCCGGCGGCCCGGTCGTGTGGCCGGGCGTCGAGGCGTTGCTGCTGACCCCGATCAGCGCCCACGCGCTGTTCGCGCGACCGATGGTGGTCGCGCCGACCTCGGTGCTGGCGGTCGAGGTGATCACCCGGGCCGACGGCGCCGGGGTGCTCTGGTGCGACGGCAGGCGCTCCTACGAGCTCGGCCCGGGCGCCCGGATCGAGGTCACCCGGGGGGTGGAGCCTGTCAGACTCGTCCGCCTGCACCAGGCGCCGTTCACGGATCGTCTGGTGCGGAAGTTCGGACTGTCCGTGGAGGGATGGCGAGGCGCCGCTGAACGGCGTCCGTTCAGGATGAACGGAGGCGAGAATGCTTGAGGAGATCAGGATCTCCGGGCTCGGGATCATCGAGTCCTCGACCCTGGAGCTCGGACCGGGGCTGACCGTGGTGACCGGTGAGACCGGCGCGGGCAAGACGATGATCGTGACGGCGCTCGGGCTGCTCCTGGGCGGCCGCGGCGACGCCGGCTCGGTCCGCAAGGGCAAGAAGGCGGCCCGGGTGGAGGGTGTCATCGACGCCCGCTCGCTGCCCGGCGTCGTCGACGCGACCGAGGAGGCCGGGGGAGAGGTCGAGGAGGGCCGGGTCCTGGTGGCCCGCACGGTCGCCGCCGAAGGGCGAGCGCGGGCCTACGTCGGCGGAGCGACCGTCCCGGTCGCGACCCTCGGCGCGGTGACCTCACCGCTGGTCGCCGTCCACGGCCAGTCCGACCAGCACCGGCTGCTGCAGCCGCGTGCCCAGCGCGACTCGCTGGACCGCTTCGGCGGAGACGCCGTCGCCAAGCTGATCGCCGCCTACGGCGACATCTACACCGAGCTCCAGAAGGTGGAGCGCGAGCTCGACGAGGTGACCACGCACGCCCGCGAGCGGGCGCAGGAGGCCGACCTGCTCCGCTTCGGCCTCGGTGAGGTCGAGGCGGTCTCGCCCGAGTCCGGCGAGGACGTCACCCTCGCTCAGGAGGAGGAGAAGCTCGGCTACGCCGACACCCTGCGCACGGCCGCCGAGCAGGCCCGCGAGGCGCTCTCCTCGGAGGTCGACGCCCCCGACGCCCTGGGCGCGATCTCCGCCGCGCGCCAGGCCCTGGACGGCGTGCGCGACCACGATCCCGACGCCGCCTCCCTGGCCGACCGCCTGGCGGAGGTCTCCTACCTGCTCTCCGACCTGGCCGCAGACGTGGCCTCCTACGCGACCGGGATCGAGACCGACCCGGCGCGGCTGTCCGTCGTCTCCGAGCGCCGCGCGGCCCTGACCGCGCTGACCAGGAAGTACGGCGAGACCATCGACGAGGTGCTCGCCTGGGCCGAGACCGGCGCCAAGCGTCTGCTCGAGCTCGACTCCGACGACGACCGGATCGAGGAGCTCCGTGGGGAGCGCACCCGGCTGCGTGCCGCCCTCGCCGAGGCCGGTCTCGCGCTCTCGGCGGCGCGCACCGAGGCCGCCGGTGCGCTGGCCGAGGCCGTCAGCGACGAGCTCACCGGACTGGCCATGCCTCATGCGCGACTGGTGGTCGACGTACGCCAGAAGGAGACCGACCCGCCGGCCTCCGACGACGAGCCGCACGCCCCGCTGAAGGTCGGATCCGGCAAGAACCAGCGCTGGCTGCGCTACGGCTCCAACGGCCTCGACGAGGTCGAGCTGCTGCTGGCCGCCAACACCGGCTCCGAGCCCCGCCCGCTCCACAAGGGCGCCTCCGGCGGTGAGCTCTCCCGGGTGATGCTCGCCATCGAGGTGGTCCTGGCCGCCACCAGCCCGGTCCCGACCTTCGTCTTCGATGAGGTCGACGCCGGCGTCGGCGGCACCGCAGCGGTCGAAATCGGTCGCCGCCTCGCCCACCTCGCCCGCACCGCCCAGGTCCTGGTCGTCACCCACCTGCCGCAGGTCGCCGCCTTCGCCGACCACCACGTCGCGGTCGAGAAGACCAGCGACGGCGTGGTGACCAGCTCCGGCCTCACCGTCCTCGACGACGAGTCCCGCGAGCGCGAGCTCTCCCGCATGCTCGCCGGGCTGACTGCCTCCGACACCGCCATCGCGCACGCCCGCGAGCTCCTCGAGGTGGCCCGCTCGGCCAAGGCCTGACGAGACCTCAGTTCCGGCGGCCGAGTCCGCAGTTGTGGCGAACGACACACGCCACAACTGCTGATTCGGACGCCAAACGTACGCATTCGGCCGCCACGACGACCGACTCGCCGGATGAGAGATCCGGGGACGTGCCGCGATACCGGGGGAGGATTGGCGGGACATGAGACTGCCTACTCGCCAGATTCCTTCCGTACTTCCGGGCATCCGCGGCACCCTCCGCTCGGGACGGCCCACCAGGGCGCTGATCCCGCGGCTCAAAGAGGGTGACATCGCGGTGATCGACCATGTCGACCTCGACCGGAGCACCGCCCTGGCGATCGCGGCCAAGGGCGTGATCGCCGTCGTCAACGCGCAGCCGATGGTGTCGGGTCGCTACCCGAACCGGGGTCCGCAGACGTTGGCCGATGCCGGCATCGTGCTGATCGACAAGGTCGGCGAGGCCGGGATGGAGAAGCTGGTCGACGGGAAGAAGGCACGGCTCCTCGACGGCGAGGTCTTCGACGGTGAGCAGCTGCTGACCTCGGGCCGGGCGCTCGACCAGGAGTCGCTCGAGGACGACCTCGAGAACGCCAAGCGGGGGATGAGCTCCCACCTGGACCTCTTCACCCACAACAGCAGCGAGCTGCTCAAGCGTGAGGAGGAGGTGCTGCTGCACGGCAGCGGCGTACCTCCGCTCGACACACCGCTGGCCGGCCGCCCCGTCGTGGTGGTCGCCGACCATCCCGACCTGGACCGGCTCCTGGGCGACCTCGCCGGATTCCTGCGCGAGCGGCGCCCGGCGATCATCGCCGTGGGTCCCGCGGCCAAGCGGCTCACCAAGAAGCAGCTACGCCACGCCGTGCTCGTCCTGGGCCCGGAGACCGACACCTACCCCGAGCCGAAGGTGCTCACCAGCGCCGCCGAGGTCGTCCTCGCGCCCGGTGCCGCCGCGAGCGACAGCGCCACCGAGCTCCTCGACCGGATCGGGGTGCAGCCGAAGCGGTTCGAGTCAGCCCTCGCCCCCGAGGACGCGGCCCTCCTGGTCGCCTACGCCCAGCACCCCTCGCTGGTCATCGGGGCTGGCCTGAGCACCACCCTGACCGACTTCCTCGAGGACCAGCGTCCCGGCCTCGCCGGCACCTACCTGACCCGGCTCGCGCTCGGCCCGACGCTGATCGACGCCTCGGCGGTCCCGGCGGTGCGCCGCAAGGAGTCACGTGGCCGGCGGCTCGTCCTCCCGGTCCTGGCCGCGGTGACGGCTCTGGCCATCGGCGTACCCGCCGGCTTCTGGGCCGCCGACCACGACCTGACCTCGATCGGCGCCGGCCTCAGGAGCGGCGCCGGCGAGGGAGCCGCGGCGAGCACCACCTCGGGCGAGAGCTCCGCAGGCGCCGGGAAGGGCCCGCAACAGAGCACCGAGTCACAGTTCGTGGAGGAGGCCGGAGCCGCGCTCCTGCCCGGCAGGCTCACCGGCCAGAAGGTCGCCGTCCTGACCTTCCCGGGGGCCGACCGGAAGACGGTGGAGGCGCTCACCGCCAACATCAAGACGGCCGGTGGTGCGACGACGGGAGTGCTCGACGTACGACCGAACCTGCTGGACCCCGACCGCCGGCAGTACGTCGACAGCCTAGCCACCCAGCTGGTCAAGCAGCTCGGTCGTGGCGATGCCGGACAGGCCACCTATCAGCGGATGGGCCAGGTGATCGGCGAGACCTACGCCGGGACGAAGCCGCCCGCCGAGTTCGACCAGCCCGCCAAGACCGCGGCTGTGGCGTTGCTCACCGGCGACCTGGTCAAGGCCCGGGGGCGACCCACCGGGCCGGCCGACCTCGTCTTGCTCGTCCTCGGCGACGACAGCCGGGACACGACCGCCGTCGAGGGCCTGACGGAGGGGCTCGGAGCGACCACGAAAGGGCTGGTCGTGACGGCTCCGACGGATTCCGAGGACCTCGAGAAGCTCCGCGCCAACGACTGGCCGGGCTGGTTCGCGTCGGTCGACGGGATCGAGACCACCACCGGCCAGGTGGCCGCACCGCTCGTGCTGGCTCGCCAGAGGAGTCAACAAGGTGGCGATTTCGGTGCGTCAGGTTTCGGTGGCCTGCTCAACGATTGATAGGATTGAGGCCCATGAAGTCGGCGAGCTTGACCAAGCACATTTTTGTCACCGGGGGCGTCGCCTCCTCATTGGGAAAGGGCCTGAGCGCCTCGAGCCTCGGCCGCCTTCTCCGTTCGCGTGGGCTGAGCGTGACCATGCAGAAGCTGGACCCGTACCTCAACGTGGACCCCGGCACGATGAACCCGTTCCAGCACGGTGAGGTCTTCGTGACCAACGACGGGGCCGAGACCGATCTCGACATCGGTCACTACGAGCGGTTCCTCGACACCGACCTGGTCGGCCACGCCAACGTGACCACCGGACAGGTCTACTCCAACGTGATCGCCAAGGAGCGCCGCGGCGACTACCTGGGCGAGACCGTCCAGGTGATCCCGCACATCACCGACGAGATCTCCGAGCGGATCCTCGCGATGCACGGTCCCGAGGTCGACGTGGTGATCACCGAGATCGGTGGCACCGTCGGCGACATCGAGTCGCTGCCGTTCCTCGAGGCCGCCCGCCAGGTGCGCCAGCGCCTCGGCCGCGACAACGTCTTCTTCGTGCACGTCTCCCTGGTGCCCTACATCGGGCCGTCCAAGGAGCTCAAGACGAAGCCGACCCAGCACTCGGTGATGGCCCTGCGCCAGATCGGCATCCAGCCCGACGCGATCGTGTGCCGGGCCGACCGTGAGCTGCCCGAGGGCATCAAGCGCAAGATCGCGCTCATGTGCGACGTCGACGAGGACGCCGTGGTGACCGCCGCCGACGCGCCGAGCATCTACGACATCCCGAAGGTGCTCCACCGCGAGGGCCTCGACGCCTACGTCGTCCGCAAGCTCGACCTGCCCTTCCGCGACGTCGACTGGGCGCTGTGGGAGGACCTGCTCCGCCGGGTCCACCACCCCAAGGAGGAGCTCACCGTCGGCCTGGTCGGCAAGTACATCGACCTCCCCGACGCCTACCTGAGCGTCGGCGAGGCGCTGCGCGCCGGCGGCTTCGCCAACGAGGCCAAGGTCAACATCCGCTGGATCCCCTCCGACGAGTGCGAGACCCCCGAGGGCGCCGCCAAGAACCTCCACGACGTCGACGCCGTCTGCGTCCCCGGCGGCTTCGGCATCCGCGGCCTGGAGGGCAAGCTCGGCGCGCTGACCTACACCCGCACCCACCAGATCCCGACGCTGGGCCTGTGCCTGGGCCTGCAGTGCATGGTCATCGAGTACGCCCGCAACGTGCTCGGCCTGGAGAAGGCCGACTCCACCGAGTTCGACGCCGAGACCCCCGAGCCGGTCATCGCCACGATGGAGGAGCAGAAGGCGTACGTCGAGGGCGCGGGCGACCTCGGTGGCACCATGCGCCTGGGGCTCTACCCGGCCGAGCTCAAGAAGGGCTCGATCGCGGCCGAGGTCTACGGCGAGACCTCCATCGAGGAGCGTCACCGCCACCGCTACGAGGTCAACAACGCCTACCGCGACCAGCTCGAGGACGCCGGCCTGGTCTTCTCCGGCCTCTCGCCGGACAACCAGCTCGTCGAGTTCGTCGAGCTGCCCCGTGACGTACATCCCTACTACGTATCCACCCAGGCCCACCCCGAGCTCCGCTCGCGGCCGACCCGCCCCCACCCGCTCTTCGCCGGGCTGGTGAAGGCGGCCCTGGACCGGCAGAAGGAGCAGCGGTTCCCGATCGACGAGACCAACCTGCGCCGCGAGGTCAGCGACATCGACGACGTCGAGCTTCCCGAGCCCGCCGAGGCCTGAGCAGCAGACTGACGAGCCCTGGGGACCGGCGTGTGCCGGTCCCCAGGGCTCTTCGTTCGTGCCGCTCGGTGCCCTACGGGTTCACCTCGCCGCTCGGCTTCACCTCGCCACGCCAGGCGCCGGTCGCGGTGCCACGGTGCTCGATGAAGTCCTTGAACCGCTCGAGGTCACCCTTCGCCCTCATGTCGACGATCTTGAGGACGTCGCCGGTCTTCTCGACCGCGCCCTCGGGCTCGTACTCCAGGTGCAGGGTCACCTGCGTCGTCTTGCTCATCGGGTCCTCGGTGAACGACACCGTGCCCTGGTTCTTGGTGCCCTCGACGGCACGCCAGGTGATGCGCTCATCGGGAACCTGGTCGACGATCTCGGCGTCCCACTCGCGGGTCACGCCGCCGATCTCGGCCTTCCAGTGCAGACGCTTGTCGTCGAACTGCTTGACCGACTCGACCCCTTCCATGAACTGCGGGAAGGACTCGAACTGGGTCCACTGGTCATACGCGGTGTGGATCGGAACTCCGACCTCGACGCTCTTCTCGATGGTGCTCATGTCCTCGCGTCTCCTCTCGGTTGCGTACGCCACACGTGTACCCGGCGGCCTGGGAGGCCATACCTTCTCGAGCACCTTCTCGATGCGAGCGCGTACGCCGACCGGTCACCGGGCGCGGGCCGCGACCTGTCGTGAGTGCACGTCGGCCAGCCGGATGATCGTCTGACGCACGAAGGGGACCAGCGTGTCGCCCTCACAGGCGGCGCGCGCCGCAGCGGCGACGTCCTCGCCGGCCTGGGCCGGGTAGAACCGGAGCTGGAGCCCGTAGGCGAGCAGCCCACCACCCCGGATCTCGCGCACGGCGTCGAGATAGCGCTGGGCGTACGGCGCCAGGATCTCGTCCTGGCCGGGGCGCCAGAACGCCGAGCTGAGGGCGTAGGCGCTGTCGGTGCGCGGCAGCCGGCGCTCGACCATGGTCACCTGCCAGGCCTCCTCCTTGGCCTCGGCGAGGGGCTGCGCGGTGCGTACGGCCAGGGCGCTGACCCAGGACTCGGGGTCGGGGTCGCGGGCCTCCAGGGCGGCGACCGCCTCGGCGTCGTAGTCGCCCAGCTCGGCGCGTCGGCCGAGCAGCCGCCAGGCCACCTGTACGTCCTCGGCGGCTCCGGCCTCGGCCAGTGCGAGCTGCTCGGGCGTGGTGGCGTGCGAGGCGAGGACGCGCATCGCGGTGTCGCGGTTGGCCGGGTCCTCGGCGAGCGCCGCGGCGGCTCCGGCGACCAGGGCGCGCTGCTCGGCCACCCGCCCGGGCGCCGTCCAGAGCTCCGCCGCGGCCACGGCCATGCCCAGGAACTCACCGGTGACCTGCGGGTTCTTCTCGCGCTCCAGGACCGACAGGACCCGCGAGACGACCTCCGGACCCCCGATCTCACCGCGGAAGAGCGCCGACCAGGCGCTGTTGACCGCGACCGCCCGGGCCACTGCGTCGGGCAGGAGCCCGGCGTGCCGGCCGAGCCAGGCCTCACTGGCCTCGTCGGAGCGCACCGCCGCGAAGGTCACGTCGGTGGCGTTGACCAGGTGGGCGGCCGCCTGCGGCAGCGAGACCGCAACCGGTTCGCCCTCCACGGTGACCGGGGTGGTCGCGAGCAGGGCACCGGAGTCGTCGTAGGAGGCGATGTCGAGCCGGTGCGGACGTACGGTGCCGTCGGGGCTGGTGACCGACACCTTGCCGTCGGCGAGGGTGATCACGTCGGTGCCGGCGTGGTCGAGCCACGCCCTCGTCCAGCCGGAGAGGTCCTTGCCGGCGGCTGCTCCGAAGGCGCCCATCAGGTCGTCGAGGACGGTGTTGCCGTAGGCGTGCTCGGCGAAGTAGGCCTGCAGGCCGGCGAGATAGGCCTCCTCGCCGATGTAGGCGTGCAGCTGCTGGAGCACCGCCTGGCCCTTCATGTAGGTGATCGCGTCGAAGTTGGCCATCGCGACGTCGACGCTGGGCACGACCCCGCGGATCGGGTGGGTGGCGGGCGTGGCGTCGGTGTCGTAGCCCGCCTTCTTCTCGGTCAGCGCGATCGAGGCCCACACGTCGGCGTAGTCGGGGAGCGCCGCCGAGGCCCACACGGCCGCCCACGAGGCGAACGCCTCGTTGAGCCACAGGTCGTCCCACCAGCGCATCGTGACCAGGTCGCCGAACCACATGTGCGCCATCTCGTGCAGGATCACGTTCGTACGTTCGGTGCGGTCGGCGTGGGTCGGGGCCGTGCGGTAGAGGAACATGTCGCTGTGGGTGACCGCGCCCCAGTTCTCCATCGCGCCGCCCATGTCGGGCACGAAGATCTGGTCGTAGCGCCGCTGCGGGAAGGGCATCGCGAACTTGCTCCCGAACCAGGCCAGCCCGTGCTCGGTGACGTCGAGGATCTCCTCGCGGTCCCGCTCCAGCTGGCTCGCCAGCGACCGGCGGGCGTAGAGGCCCAGGTCGTAGCCACCGCGCTCGGCGCGGACCTCGACGAACGGACCGGCGTTGACCACCACGACGTACGTCGAGAGCGGGGGAGTGTCCTCGAAGACCCACGTCCGGGCACCGGCTGCCGGGTCCGAGACGTCCGCGGGCGCCGAGTTGGACAGCACCGTCCACTGCTCGGGCGCGGTCACGGTGAACGCGTGCACCGCCTTGAGGTCCGGCTGGTCGAAGCAGGCCCACAGCCGGCGGGCGTCATCGGGCTCGAAGGAGGTCCACACGTAGACGTTGCCGTCGGAGGGGTCGACGGTGCGCAGCACGCCCTCGGAGGAGGCGGTGTTGGACTGGCTGGCGGAGACGACGAGGGTGTTGGTCTCGGCGAGGTCCTCGAGCGGGATCCGCCCGGCGCTGATCGTGGCCAGGTCGAGGTCCGTGCCGTTGAGCGTGGCGGCCGAGACCTCGGCCACGCAGTCGACGAACGTGCTCGACCCCGGGGTCGCGGAGAAGGTGATCGTGGAGACGCTGGAGAGCGTCTCGCCCTCGAGGAGACCGGTCATGTCGAGGGCGATGTCGTAGCGATCGACGGTGACCGTGGCGGCCCGTGTGACCGCCTCCTCCTGAGTCAGCGAGGCAGGGGCGGCGGGGGAGATCTCAGACATGAGCCGAGGGTAGCCTCGGGCCATGACATCGGACGCACGAATTTCCGACCCGACCGTGCCGCTCACCGAGTGGGACACCCCCGAGAGCTGGCCGGTCGCCTCGAGCCAAGACCTCCACCGCGACGCGTGGGTGGTCGCTCTGCGTGCCGACCGGATCAACCGCCCCGGCCACGAGGACGAGGAGCCGTTCCGCCGCATCGTCCTCGAGCACCCCGGAGCCGCGGTGGTCCTGGCGCTCGACGACGAGGAGCGGGCGCTGGTGATCACCCAGTACCGCCACCCCGCCGAGCGGCGCTTCGTCGAGCTGCCCGCCGGCCTGATCGACTATCCGGGCGAGGACCCGCTCGACGTCGCCGTGCGCGAGCTGCGCGAGGAGGTCGCCCACGAGGCGGCCGAGTGGACACCGCTGCTCTCGACCTACACCTCGCCCGGGATCTCCGAGGAGATCCACCACTTCTTCCTCGCCCGCGGCCTGACCGCCACCGACCGCGACGGCTTCGAGCTCGAGCACGAGGAGGCCGAGATGAGCGTCCACTGGGTGCCCTTCGAGGAGCTCCTCGACGCCGTGCTCACCGGCAAGGCGACCGACGCGCCGCTCGTCCAGGCCGTGCTTGCCTACGCCACCCTCAAGGCGCGTGGCAGAGTGCCGCATCAGGCGGCGAACATCCGGCTGAACCCGTAACAACCCACGGACCACCACATTCTGGGGCCATGACATGAAGGCAGAGCAATGAAGATCGGCGTTCCCAAGGAAGTCAAGAACCACGAGTACCGGGTGGCGATCACCCCGTCTGGTGTTCACGAGCTGGTGGCCAACGGCCATGAGGTCTTCGTCGAGGCCGGCGCCGGTGTCGGCTCCTCGATCTCGGATGGTGAGTATGCCGCGGTGGGCGCCAAGATCCTGGGCGATGCGGATGAGACCTGGGGTAACGCCGAGATGGTGTTGAAGGTCAAGGAGCCGGTGGCGGAGGAGTACCACCGGCTGCGGGAGGGCCTGACGCTGTTCACCTACCTGCACCTGGCCGCCGACAAGCCGTTGACGCAGGAGCTGTTGGCCAAGAAGGTCACCGCGATCGCCTATGAGACGGTCGAGCTGCCCAACCGGGCGCTCCCGTTGCTGTACCCGATGTCCGAGGTCGCCGGCTGCCTCGCGCCCCAGGTCGGCGCCTACAACCTCCTCAAGGCCCAGGGCGGCCGGGGCACCCTGATGGGCGGTGTCGGCGGTGTCGCCAACGCCAAGGTCGTCATCATCGGCGCCGGTGTCTCCGGCCAGAACGCCGCCAACATCGCCCTCGGCATGGGCGCCGATGTGACGCTGCTGGACACCGACCTGGAGAAGCTGCGGATGTCGTTCTGGCGCTACTCCAACCAGGTCCACGGGCTGGCGTCGAACAAGCTGGCGCTGGAGGAGCAGGTGCTCCAGGCCGACCTGGTCATCGGCGCCGTGCTGATCCCCGGCGCGGCGGCACCGAAGCTGGTCACCAACGACCTGGTCTCGCGGATGAAGCCCGGTTCGGTGCTGGTCGACATCGCCATCGACCAGGGCGGCTGCTTCGAGGACTCCCACGCCACCACCCACGCCGACCCGACCTACCAGGTCCACAACTCCACGTTCTACTGCGTGGCCAACATGCCGGGCGCGGTCCCGAACACCTCGACCTATGCGTTGACGAATGCGACCATGCCGTACGCCGTCGCGCTGGCCAACAAGGGCTGGAAGCAGGCCCTGCGTGACGACGCCGCGCTCGCCAAGGGCCTCAACACCCACGCCGGCGAGCTGACCAACGCCCCGGTCGGTGAGGCCGTGGGCATCGACTCGGTCGCCCTGGAGACGGTTCTCGGCTGATCGCCTCAGGGGTCACAGGAGTCACAGCGCTCAGGTGTTTCCTGCACTTCTCGGGTGTTGCAATGCCCGACAAGTGCAGGAATACCCGGTTCACCGGGTATTCCTACCCGTCGGCGTCCACCACCCCTGGTTGGATGGACCCGTGACGGCTGCATCGGTTGCTTCAGGGTCCGCCCCCGCGGTGGAGCACGCGATGCGTACCTATCTCGACCACCTGACCGTCGAGCGGGGCCTGGCGGCCAACACGCTGTCGTCCTACCGGCGCGACCTGAGGAGGTACGCCGAGTTCCTCGCGCAGCAGGAGGTCGACGACCTCGCCGGGGTCTCCGAGGCGACGGTGTCGGCGTTCCTGGCCCACCTGCGCGAGGGCAGCGAGGAGCATCCGGCGCTGAGCGCGACCTCGGCGGCTCGGACGGTGGTCGCGGTGCGCGGGTTCCACAAGTTCGCGGTGGCCGACGGCCTGGTCGAGGCCAACCCGGCCGGCCACGTGAAGCCGCCGCGGGCGGAGAAGCGGCTCCCGAAGGCACTCCCGCTGGCCGACGTCGAGGCGATCCTGGAGGCAGCCGGGGCGCCCGGCACCCCGCTCGCGCTGCGTGACCGCGCGCTCCTCGAGGTGCTCTACGGCACCGGCGCCCGCATCTCCGAGGCGGTCGGCCTCGACGTCGACGACCTCGACCGGGTCGACCACGTCGTGCTGTTGCGTGGCAAGGGCGGCAAGGAGCGGATCGTCCCGGTCGGCTCCTACGCGATCGAGGCGGTCGAGGCCTACCTGACCCGCGCCCGTCCCGACCTGGCCTCCGCCCGATCAGGAGGCGCGCTCTTCCTCAACGCCCGCGGCGGCCGGCTCTCGCGCCAGTCGGCCTGGACGGTCCTGACCCGCGCCGCCCAGCGCGCCGGGATCGACAAGGACGTCTCGCCCCACACCCTGCGCCACTCGTTCGCCACCCATCTGCTGGACGGGGGCGCGGACGTACGTGTGGTGCAGGAGCTGCTGGGCCATGCGTCGGTCACGACGACGCAGATCTACACTCTTGTCACCGTGGACAATCTCCGAGAGGTCTTCGCGACCGCGCACCCGAGGGCCCTGTGACCGACACCAGCTGGATCCCGAAGGTCGGAGCGAGCCCTGACGACGTCTACGAGGCGATCGTGGAGTGGGCCGAGGCGAGCGGCCGCAGCCTCTACCCCCACCAGGACGAGGCGATCATGTCCATCCTGGCCGGCGACAACGTCATCCTGGCGACGCCGACAGGCTCGGGGAAGTCGCTGGTCGCAGCGGGCGCCCACGCGGCGGCGCTGGCCGAGGACAAGGTCTCCTTCTACACCGCGCCGATCAAGGCCCTGGTCAGCGAGAAGTTCTTCGACCTGGTCGAGACCTTCGGCGCCGAGAACGTCGGCATGCTCACCGGCGACGCATCGGTCAACGCCGACGCCCCGATCATCTGCTGCACCGCCGAGGTGCTCGCCAACCTCGCGCTCCGAGAAGGCAGCCACGCCGACGTCGGTCTCGTCATCATGGACGAGTTCCACTACTACGGCGAGCCCGACCGCGGCTGGGCCTGGCAGGTGCCGCTGCTCGAGCTCCCGCAGGCACAGTTCCTGCTGCTCTCCGCGACCCTGGGTGACACCAGCGCCCTCGCGAAGGACCTGACCAGGCGAAACGGCCGCGACACCGTGCTCGTCGATCAGGCGGAACGACCCGTTCCGCTCACCTTCGACTGGCGGCTCACGCCGCTCCCGGAGACGCTCGAGGAGCTCGTCACCACCGGGCAGGCGCCCGTCTATGTCGTCCACTTCACCCAGAAGGACGCCGTCACCCACGGCACGTCGCTGCTCAACGCGGGCTGGCTGAAGCTCTCCACCGAGGAGAAGGACCAGATCGCCCAGCGGCTCGAGCCGGTCCGCTTCGCCGCCGGCTTCGGCAAGACGCTGGCCAAGCTGCTGCGCAAGGGCATCGGCGTCCACCACGCCGGGATGCTGCCCCGCTACCGGCGACTCGTGGAGCAGCTGGCCCAGGCCGGCCTGCTCAAGGTCATCGCCGGCACCGACACCCTCGGCGTCGGCATCAACGTCCCGATCCGCACCGTGCTCTTCACCGGCCTCGCCAAGTTCGACGGCCGCCGCCAGCGCATCCTGCGCACCCGGGAGTTCCTGCAGATCGCCGGGCGGGCCGGCCGGGCCGGCTTCGACACGCAGGGCTACGTCGTCGTCCAGGCGCCCGAGCACATCATCGAGAACGAGAAAGCCAAGGCGAAGTCCGAGGAGCGCCGCAAGGCCGGCAAGAAGAACTCCAAGGCCCAGCTCAAGAAGCCCCCCGAGGGCACGGTCGTGTGGACCGAGGCGACCTTCACGAAGCTCGTCGACGGCGCGCCCGAGCCGCTGCAGAGCCGGATGAAGGTCGACAACTCGATGATCCTCAACGTGGTCGCCCGCGACGAGGACGCGTTCGCGGTGATGCGCCGGATCACCATGGACAACCACGAGGACCGGCGCACCCAGCTCAAGCTCGCCCGCCGGGCCCTGCGCCTGACCCGCTCACTGGTCCACAGCGGGGTCCTCACGAGGTTGGAGACACCCGATGCGTACGGGCGCCGTTATGTCCTCACCGAGGACCTTCCCGCCGACTTCGCGCTCAACCAGCCGCTGGCCCACTTCGCCCTCGCGGCTCTGGACACGCTCGACCCCGAGTCGCCCGAGCACACCCTCGAGATCGTCTCGGTGATCGAGTCCGTCCTCGAGCCGCCGCGCCAGATCCTCTTCGCCCAGCAGCACGAGGCACGCGGCAAGGCGATCGAGAACCTGAAGGCCGACGGCGTCGAGTACGACGAGCGGATGGCGCTCATCGAGGAGATCACCTGGCCCAAGCCGATGGCCGAGCGGCTCGAGGCCCTCTTCGAGGTCTACCGCGGCACCCATCCGTGGCTGCCCGAGGACGCCCTCGACCCGAAGTCGATCCTGCGCGAGATGTACGAGCAGGGCATGACCTTCACCGACGTCGTACGCCGCTACCAGCTCGCCCGCTCCGAGGGCCTGGTGCTGCGCTACCTGACCGACGCCTACCGCACCTTCCGGCACACGGTCCCCGAGACCTACAAGAGCCCCGAGGTCGAAGACCTGATCGAGTGGCTGGGGGAGACCATCCGGCAGACCGACTCGAGCCTGCTGGACGAGTGGGAGGCGCTCTCCGACCCCGAGCACATCCCCTCGGCGGTGGCCCACCACGAGGCGCCGCCGCCCCCGCGCTCCCTGTCGCAACAGCTTCGGGCCTTCGAGATCATGGTCCGCAACGCGATGTGGGCCCGGGTCGACGCGGTCTCGCGCGACGACCTCGACGGCCTGATGCGCCTCGAGCGCGCGGCCGCGGACCGGTTCGAGCCCGCGCGCGAGGTGGTGATGACCCGGTCGCGCTGGGACGACGCCCTGGAGGCCTACTTCGCCGAGCACGACGACGTCGGCATCTCCGCCGACTCGCGCTCCCCGAAGCTGCTCACCTGGACCGCCGAGCGCGGCGCTCCGGCGGGCGTGGACGAGGACGACGAGACCTATGACGACACCCGGATCTGGCGGATCACCCAGACCATCGACGACCCCGCCGGCGACCACGACTGGGTGATCGAGGCGGTGGCCGATCTGGATGCGAGCGACGAGGCCGGCGAGCTGGTTATGGCGACCGTGTCGATGCGTCGGCTGTGACGGGTTGCTTGCTTCCGCTAGCGTTGGGGCGTGCGCAAGCTACTGAAGAACCCGGTCGTCGTGGCGGCCATCGCCAAGATCGCCGACGAGGCTCGCAAGCCCGAGAACCAGAAGAAGATCAAGGACGCTGCGAGCAAGGCGTACGACCAGTTCCAGAAGCGCCGTCGGTCGCGCTGAGGGCGGCCGATCGAGCGGAGATCCGTCCACAGGTTTCTCCACATCGAAGGCCGGTCCTGTGGGCTTGGCACGGCGCCAAGTGCACAGGTCATCAACAGATTCGGATCGCGTAGCAGAATCACCAGGATTTGCCTTGTGACACGCCCGGCGCGGCTCCTAGAGTCGCGCAGATCTGGGTCTTAGAGTCGCCGTGTCGACATATAGACCCGCATGCCGTGATCGTTCCAGGGCCGCGGCAACTGAACCGGGGGTGGAGGAATGGAAGACAGCTATTTCGGAGCAGGTGGTGCGACCGCGCCGCAGATGCCTCCGCAGACGTCGGCACCGCCGGCCTATCCGCCGTCGGCCCGGCTGCGCGCCAACGCCCCCGAGCCCGACGCGGGCGACTCCCCGGGCAAGAACAAGCTGGGCCCGACCGGCCGGCCCTGGCCCCACCTCCCCGAGCCCGGCCCCGCGACCGGCGGCCCGGCGCGTACGGTCGCGATGGTCAACCAGAAGGGTGGCGTCGGCAAGACCACGACGACCATCAACCTGGGCGCCGCGCTGGCCGAGCACGGCCGCAAGGTCCTCCTCGTCGACTTCGACCCGCAGGGGTCGCTCTCGGTCGGTCTCGGGCTCCAGCCCAACGAGATCGAGCTGACCGTCTACAACCTGCTGATGGAGCGTGACATCACGCTCGAGGACGTGGTCGTCCCCTCCGGCATCGACGGCGTCGACCTGCTGCCGGCCAACATCGACCTCTCCGCCGCCGAGGTGCAACTGGTCCAGGAGGTCGCTCGCGAGCAGACCCTGGCCCGCGCCCTGGCTCCGGCCGTCGCTAACTACGACGTGATCCTGATCGACTGCCAGCCGAGCCTCGGGCTGCTGACCGTCAACGCGCTGACCGCCTCCGACTCCGTGGTCGTGCCGCTGGAGTGCGAGTACTTCGCGCTGCGCGGCGTCGCGCTGCTCAAGGACACCATCGACAAGGTTCAGGAGCGGCTCAACCCGCGTCTGAAGATCGACGGAATACTGGGCACGATGTATGACAGCCGCACCATGCACAGCCGCGAGGTCATGGAGACCCTGGTCAATGGCTGGGGCGACCGGGTCTTCCACAGCGTCATCCGTCGCACCGTGAAGTTCGCCGACTCGACCGTCGTCGGTGAGCCGATCACCGAGTACGCCTCGAGCTCGACCGGCGCCGACTCCTACCGGATGCTCGCCAAGGAGGTGCTGGCCCGATGGCAACGAGGCGAGTGAGGGTTCCCGCCGCTGACGACCTCTTCCGGCGTACGTCCGACGGTGCCGCCCCCTCGGCGGCTGCCGAGGCGAAGGCCCGCCCGGTGCACGCCGTGCCCGAGCCGGCCGAGGAGGCCCCGGCCGCGAAGAAGCGGTCCAGCGGCCGCGTACGTCATGACGAGAAGATGACGGTCTACATCACCTCCGAGGAGCTGCTCGACCTCGAGCACGCCCGGCTCAACCTGCGCGCCAAGCACAGCATCGCGGTCGACCGTGGCCGGCTGGTGCGCGAGGCGCTCGCGATCGTGCTGGCCGACCTGGAGGAGTACGGGGACGACAGCGCCCTCGTGCACCGGCTCGCCGATCCACGGTGACGGCCACACAGATGACACAAGCCCCGGACGGGGCCGAGGAGCAGGAGTCGAGCGGCGCCGGAGGATTCGAGGTGCGCCTCGAGAACTTCGAGGGTCCCTTCGACCTGCTGCTCAGCCTGATCGCCAAGCACAAGCTCGACATCACCGAGGTCTCGCTGGCCACGGTGACCGACGAGTTCATCGCCTTCGTCAAGAAGGGCGCGGGGGAGGAGGGCACCTGGGACCTCGAGCAGACCTCCAACTTCCTGCTGGTGGCGAGCACGCTCCTCGACCTGAAGGCGGCTCGGCTGCTGCCGCAGGGAGATGTCGAGGACGAGGAGGACCTGGCGCTGCTCGAGGCGCGTGACCTGCTCTTCGCCCGGCTGCTGCAGTACAAGGCGTTCAAGCAGGTCGCGGCCGTCTTCGGCGAGCGGCTGGCGAAGGAGTCGAAGCGTCATCCGCGCTCGGTGCAGCTCGAGCCGCGCTACGCCGGCCTGCTGCCGGAGGTGCTCATCGGGATCGGGCTGGAGCAGTTCGCCCAGCTCGCCGCGGCGGCGATGGCGCCGAAGCCTGGGCCGCCGGAGATCGGGCTGGCCCACATCCACGGCTCGAAGGTGTCGGTCAAGGAGCAGGCGGCCCTGGTCATCGAGCGGCTCCGCGCCTCGGGACAGGTCACCTTCCGCAGCCTGTGCTCCGACTCGCCCGACACGCTGACCACCGTGGCCCGGTTCCTCTCGCTGCTGGAGCTCTTCCGTGAGGGTGCGGTCGCGTTCGACCAGGTCACCGCGCTGGGCGAGCTGACCGTACGCTGGACCGGCGACGAGGCGCTCGATGTCGACGAGCTGATCCAGGACGAGTTCGAGGGGCAGCCGCCCGCGGAGGACGGCGCCGAGGATGGGGAGAAGGACGATGACTGAGGTCTCGACAGGCTCGACCGACGATAGCGAGACGCTGCCGATCGAGCTCGCCGACCTGCGGCCCGCGCTCGAGGCCGTGCTGATGGTGGCCGACGAGCCGCTCGAGGCGTCCGCGCTGGCCTCGGCGGTCGCTCATCCGACGGCCGCGGTGGTCGAGGCCCTGGAGGGTCTCTCCGCCGAATACACCGAGCAGGGCCGCGGCTTCGACCTGCGCAACGTCGCCGGCGGCTGGCGGTTCTACACCCGCGAGGAGTACGCGGACGTCGTCGGGGGCTTCGTCCTCGAGGGCCAGCAGGCCCGACTCACTCAGGCGGCCCTGGAGACGCTCGCTGTGGTGGCCTACAAGCAGCCCGTCTCGCGCGCCCGGGTCTCCGCCATCCGCGGCGTCAACGTCGACGGCGTGATGCGCACACTGCTCACCCGCGGTCTCGTCGAGGAGGCCGGCCAGGACCACGAGACCGGCGCCAACCTCTACCGCACCACCGGCTACTTCCTCGAGCGGATCGGCATCACCGACCTGGGCGAGCTGCCCGAGCTGGCTCCCTACCTGCCGGACCTCGCCGACATGGAGGAGGAGCTGACCGAGCAGGTCAGGCAGGAGGCGCTCGCCGCGCAGCCCGAAGAAGCTGCGGCGAATGGGCCCGACTCCGAGGATGCGGGAGAATCGAATCCGTGAGCGACCTACCTGAGCGAGACGACCTGCCGCTGGACGACGAGGGCCTGATCCGGCTCCAGAAGCTGCTGGCCCTGGCCGGCATCGCGTCGCGCCGCGGCAGCGAGATCCTGATGCTCAACGGTTCGGTCGAGGTCAACGGCGAGGTCGTCACCAGGCTCGGGACCAAGGTCGACCCCGCCAAGGACGTCGTACGCGTCGACGGCAAGCGCCTCCCGCCGATCTCCGGCAAGGTCTACCTCGTCCTCAACAAGCCGCGGGGTGTGGTCTCGACGATGAGCGACCCGGAAGGCCGGCGCAACCTGTCGGACCTGGTCGCCGACCGCCCGGAGCGGCTCTTCCACGTCGGCCGGCTCGACACCGACACCGAGGGCCTGATCATCCTCACCAACGACGGCGACTTCGCCCACCGACTGGCCCACCCCAGCTACGAGGTAGACAAGACCTACGTCGCCGAGGTCAAGGGTGAGATCTTCCCCAACGTACGCAAGCGGCTCCTCGCCGGCGTCACCCTCGAGGACGGGCCGGTCACCGTGACCAAGGCCCGGATCATGGAGACCCGCAAGGACAAGTCGATCATCGAGCTGGTCATCCACGAGGGCCGCAACCGCATCGTGCGCCGCCTCCTCGACCACGTCGGCCACCCGGTCACCCGCCTGACCCGCACCCGGATCGGTCCCGTCCGGCTCGGCACGATGAAGCCGGGCGAGATGCGCGACCTCTCCCGCGAGGAGCTGGGCGAGCTTCTCGACAACACCGAGCTCTGAGACTCGGATCCTGGATGCGTACGCCATCGTGAACCGCTAAGGTGAATGACATGCAGCAGCGCGCGATGAGCACGACGACGCCGGACCCACTCCGGCGCTGACCTGCTGTCACCTCTTTCGCAGACCGTCCCGGAGCAGTGCTCCGGGGCGGTTCTTCGTCTTCGGTGGCGGTGCTCCGGGCTTCACCCCAAGGAGCACCCATGAACCTCGATCATCGCGACCTCAACCGTGCCCTCGACATCTTCGCCACCGACCCGCTGGCCGGCTCCGGGCTGCCGTTGTGGCTGCCCGACGGCGCCATCGTCTTCGCCGAGTTGGAGCGGCTGGCCGCCGAGCTGGCCAGGGCCGACGGCTGCGTACCGGTCAAGACTCCGGTGCTCGGCAAGCGCGCCCTCTTCGAGCGCTCGGGGCACTGGGCGAAGTTCGCCGACGACATGTTCCCGCCGATGGTGGTCGCCTCGGGGGCAGGGGAGGAGGACGACCTGGTTCTTCGTCCCGCCAACTGCCCGCATCATGCGCTGGTCTACAAGGCGCGCCCGCACTCCTACCGTGAGCTCCCGCTCCGCCTCCACGAGCTCGCCCCGATGTTCCGCGCCGAACGGTCCGGTGTGCTGTCCGGACTGAGCCGGGTGCGCCAGATCAACCTCGACGACACCCATGTCTTCTGCCGGCCCGACCAGGTCGCCGAGGAGGCGGGCAAGGCGTTGCGCTCGGCGCTGAAGGCGCAGCGGATCCTCGGGCTGCGGGTCGACTACGTACGCCTCTCCCTCCGCGACTCCTCCCCGTCCTACCTCGGCTGCGCCGAGCAGTGGCGCGACGCCGAGGAGGCACTGCGGAAGGCTGCGTCCGAGGCCGGCGTCGAGGTCGTCGAGGCACCGGGCGAGGCCGCCTTCTACGGTCCGAAGCTCGACCTCCAGGTCGGCGACCCGCGTGGCCACGAGGAGACCATCGCCACCGTCCAGGTCGACTTCAACCAGCCCGAGCGCTTCGACCTCACCTACGATGCCGCCGACGGCTCCCGGCAGCGGGTCGTGATGGTGCACCGCGGCACCGTCGGCTCCATGGAGCGCGTCACCGCAGCGGTGCTCGAGCGCTACCAGGGCCGCCTCCCGCTCTGGCTCGCGCCCGTCCAGCTCGCCGTCCTGCCCGTCTCCCCGGCTCAGGACGACGCTGCCCGGGCGCTCGTCGACGCACTCGTCGCCGAAGGCCTCCGCCCGCGCTTGGACCCCGACGGCTCGCTCGGCGCTCGGATCCGCGACTCCCGCCGACGGCGCGAACCGCTCATCGCGGTCATCGGCGCGAGCGAGGCGGAGACCGGGGAGGTCCAGGTGCGCGACGTCGCGGCCGGGGCCGAACGCCGGCTCGCGGTTGCCGGCCTGGTCGCGGCGATGAAGGAGGCCTATGTCTCGCGAGCGGGTGAGGTCTCCTGGTGAGCCCCGCCGCCGAGACGTCACCTACGTCGGCCGAGACGTCACCTACGTCGGCCGAGCTGGCAGTCACGTGCCCACTCGGCCGACGCAGGTGACGCCTCGGCATGCCTACCGCGCAGCGCTATCGCACACCGGATCCGCCGCCGGCGATAGTGCATGGGCAACCGCCAGCGACCGTGGGACGATCGAGAACATGACCGTGCCGGAGGTCCTGCGGCCCTACGTCACCTCGCTGGTCGCCTACGACGTGGAGTTCGGGGCGCCAGGGGTGCACCGCGGGATGCCGTCGACCGAGATCACGTTCGTGCTGCCGGTCGACGAGCCGCTGGTCACGTCCTGGGGGAGCGGGACCGAGCCGGTGACGGCGTGGTCGCTCGTCTCGGGGCTGCACACCAGGCCGGCAACGATCCATCACCGCGGTCACCAGCGCGGCGTGCAGCTCGGACTGACCACCGCCGGCGTGCGCGCGTTGTTCGGGATGCCGGCGGCGGCCTGGCGCGGTGAGCTCCTGGCCCTCGAGGAAGTGACGGCACCCGGCGGCGTACGTCATCTTCCGGAGAGACTGGCCGAGGCCGATCCGCGGCAGTGGGAGCGGCTGGTCGTGACCGGCCTGGTGGATGCGCTGGCGCGCCACGGCGCGGCCGGGCCGAGAGCCGAGGTCGGGCGGGCGCTGGCGCTGCTGACCGGGGGAGCGGGGGTGCAGGAGGTGGCCGACGACGTCGGCTACAGCCGCCGGCGGATCAGCGACCTGGTGCGCGCGGAGACGGGGGTCGCGCCGAAGCAGTTCCAGCGGCTGGCGCGCTTCGACCGCTCCCGCGGCCTCGTCGGGCGGATGCCGCTGGCGCAGGCGGCGAGCAGCTGCGGCTACGCCGACCAGGCGCACCTGACGCGCGAGTGGCAGGAGTTCGCCGGGTGTACGCCGACGACCTGGCTGCGGGAGGAGTTCCCATTCGTTCAAGACCTCGCCGACCGCTGAGCGGTTGACTCGAGGCATGAACGAGGTAGCGAAGATCAAGTACTGGCAGTCGATGGCGTTCCAGGACGCCGAGGCGATGATGACGTGGCTGAGCGCGGTCGGCTTCGTCGAGCACGCCACCTACCGCGAGGACGGCATCGTGGTCCACGCGGAGTGGCTCTGGCCGGGTGGGGGCGGGCTGATGTTCGGGCAGGTACGCGAGGACGGCGCGATCAAGTCCACCGGCGGCTCCTCGGCCTACCTGATCGACGACGACCCCGACGCCGTCTTCGACAAGGCGGTCGCCGCCGGTGCCACCGTGGTCCGGCCGATGGTCGACCAGGACTACGGCGGCCGCGGCGGCACGGTGGCCGACCCGGAGGGCAACTCGTGGTCCTTCGGCAGCTACCAGCCCTCCTGATCGCGGGGCGATATCGCACACCCTGGTCGTCTGTCGCAATAGCGCACCAATCACCGCTGAGACGAAGAGGGTCTCGCCCGAGCGACCCTTTAGCCTTGGACGCATGAGAACGACCGGGGACGCAGGGGGAGGGCAGTCGGCTCTGACCGGCCCGGTCGAGGTCGTCGGGGTCGGACTGCTCGGCACCTCGGTGGCACTGGCGTGCGCGGCGGCCGGCATCGACGTGCTGCTCAGCGACTCGGTCGCCAGCCACGTACGCACCGCGAGCGGCCTCGGCGCCGGCCGCCGCCGCAAGCCGGGCGACACGCCGCAGCTGGTCGTCGTCGCGGTCCCGCCGGCGCACCTCGGTGAGGTCATCACCCGAGCCCTCGCCGACAGCCCGGACGCGGTCGTCACCGATGTCGGCAGCGTGAAGGCCTCGCCGCTGGCCTACGTGCGCGAGCACAGCCCCGACGACGTACGCCGCTACGTCGGTGGCCACCCGATGGCCGGCAGCGAACGCTCCGGGCCGCTGGCCGCGACCGCGACCCTGTTCGAGGGCCGGCCGTGGGCGGTGACGCCGCATCCCGAGGCCGATCCCGCAGCGACCGCGCTCGCCGGCGAGCTCGCCGCTGTGTGCGGAGCCGTCCCGCTCACGCTCAGCCCGGAGGAGCACGACCAGGCGGTCGCCCGCACCTCCCACGTGCCGCACCTGATGGCCGCCCTCGTGGCCGGCCGGCTCGCGGTGGCGCCCGAGGGACATCTCGGCCTCAGCGGCCAGGGGGTGCGCGACGTGACCCGGGTCGCCGCAGGTGACCCCGGGCTCTACGGCCAGATCGTCGCCGGCAACGCCCGCGCCGTGACCGAGCTGCTGACCGAGGTGCGCGCCCAGCTCGACGAGATGATCACGGCCGTCGGCACCGGTGACGCGGCCACCCTGGACGTACTCCTCAAGGAGGGGCAGGCCGGCACCCGGGCCATCCCCGGCAAGCACGGCGGCCCGCAGACCGCGCAGGCGACCATCTATGTCACGGTCCCCGACGAGCCCGGCAACCTGGCCCGGCTCTTCGCCGACGCGGGGGAGAGCGGCGTCAACATCGAGGACGTACGCATCGACCACGACCCCGGCCGCCCGGTCGGTGTCATGGAGCTGATCGTGGCCGACGACGCGGCCGACCGGATGCAGGCGGTTCTGGAGTCCCGGGGTTGGGTCGCTCACCGGTAGGCTCCCGCCCGTGAGCAGCAGCAACCCGACCAGTGACCCCGCCCGCATCGTCATCGCCGTCGACGGCACCTCCGGCTCCGGGAAGTCGAGCACCTCGCGCGGGGTCGCCGACCGCCTGGGAATGCGCTACCTCGACACCGGCGCGATGTACCGGGCGATGACCTGGTGGATGCTCAGCAACGACATCGACGTGCACGACGCGGACGCGGTCGCCGCCGCGACCGGCAAGCCGGTGATCACCTCCGGCACCGACCCCCTCGGCCCGACGATCGCCCTCGACGGCGCCGACGTCTCGGTCGAGATCCGCAGCGACCGGGTCAACGCCGCCGTCTCGCCGGTCGCCACGGTTCCCGAGGTCCGCGCCCGCCTGATCGCCCTCCAGAAGCAGGAGATCGAGCAGGCCCTCGCCGCCGGCAACGGCATCGTGGTCGAGGGCCGCGACATCGGCACCGCGGTCTGGCCCGAGGCCGAGCTGAAGCTGTACGTCACCGCCGATCCCGCCGCCCGCGCCGCGCGCCGTGCGGCCGAGGAGGGCGGCACCGACGCGGAGGCCGTCCGCGCGTCGCTGGAGAACCGCGACAAGATCGACTCGACCAAGGGCGGTGCGGCGGTGCCGGAGGGTGCCACCCACCTCGACACGACGCCCTACACGCTGGAGGAGGTCATCGAGTCGGTGGTCGAGCTCGTCGAGACCACGGTTCGTGCAACAGCCGAGAAGGCGGGGGAGTGAGAGACCTTCCAGACACGGATGGGGTCCCGCACCCCACCCGGTGGCCGCTCTACCACCTCAACGTCTACGCCCGGTGGCTGATCCGGCGCCGCTTCGACGTACGGCTGCACGAGACGGGCAACATCCCGGCGACGGGGCCGGTCGTCTTCGCGTCCAACCACATCGGCATCATCGACGGCCCGTTGCTCGCGATCTTCACGCCGCGGCCGGTGCACGCCCTGACCAAGCTGGAGATGTTCGAGCACTGGTTCCTCGGCCCGTTCCTGCGCTGGGCCGGCCAGGTGCCGCTCTACCGGATGGGCAGCGACCCGGCGGCGGTGAAGATGACGCTGCGCGTCCTGCGCGACGGCAACGCCGTCGGGATCTATCCGGAGGGCCACCGGGGCGCGGGCGACCTTGCCCGGTTCAAGCGAGGGGCGGCCTACTTCGCGATGGTCTCGGGCGCCCCGGTGGTGCCGGTGACCATGCTCGGCAGCCGCGACCCGGGTGGCGGCGTCTCGTCGCTGCCGCACAAAGGTGCCCGGATCGACATCGTCTATGGCGAGCCTTTCCACGTCGAGCGCGTAGGCTGGCCGCGTACCAGGGAACAAGTCGGGCATGTCTCGGGTTTGCTCCAGAAGCACATGCAGGTCCAACAGGACCATGCCCTGGCGTTGACCGGTCGCGAGCTGCCCGGTCCGCTACCTACCGAGGAGAACGATGACTGACCCCGACGTTTCGTACGAGGACGTGCGAGACATGACCGAGACCGACGAGACCCCGACCGGCCCGCTGCCGGTGCTGGCGGTCGTCGGCCGCCCGAACGTCGGGAAGTCGACTCTGGTCAACCGGATCATCGGCCGCCGCGAGGCGGTCGTCCAGGACGTACCGGGCGTGACCCGCGACCGCGTCTCCTACGACGCCGACTGGAACGGCAAGGCCTTCACGCTGGTCGACACCGGCGGCTGGGACCCCGACGCCCAGGGCCTGGCCGAGCGGATCGCCGCCCAGGCCGAGATCGCGGTCTCCCTGGCCGACGCCGTGCTCTTCGTCGTCGACGCGACGGTGGGCATCACCGACGCCGACGAGGCGGTCGTACGCATCCTGCGCAAGTCAGGCAAGCCGGTCGTCCTCGCCGCCAACAAGGTCGACGACCTGCGCACCGAGGCCGAGGCCGCCGCGCTGTGGAACCTCGGGCTCGGTGAGCCCTGGCCGGTCTCCGCGCTGCACGGCCGCGGCTCGGGCGATATGCTCGACGCGATCCTCGAGGTGCTGCCCGACCCGCCGCCGCTCCCCGAGGGCACCGAGATCGGTGGCCCCCGTCGGGTCGCTCTGGTCGGCAAGCCCAACGTCGGCAAGTCGTCGCTGCTCAACAAGCTGGCCAAGGAGGAGCGGGCGGTCGTCGACAACGTCGCCGGCACCACCGTCGACCCGGTCGACGAGCTGATCGAGCTCGGTGGCCGCGAGTGGCGCTTCATCGACACCGCGGGCATCAGGAAGCGGGTCAAGGAGGCCTCGGGCCACGAGTACTACGCGTCCCTGCGCACCACGACCGCGATCGACCGCGCCGAGGTGGCCGTGCTGGTCATCGACGGCGGCGAGAAGATCTCCGAGCAGGACATCCGCATCCTGCAGACCGTCCGCGAGGCCGGTCGCGCCCTGGTGATCGCCTTCAACAAGTGGGACCTCGTCGACGAGGACCGCCGCTGGCAGCTCGACCGCGAGATCGAGCGCGACCTCGTGCAGGTGCAGTGGGCGCCGCGGATCAACATCACCGCGCGCACCGGCTGGCACGTCGACCGCCTGGTCCCCGCTCTCGACAAGGCCCTCGAGGGCTGGGAGACGCGGATCGGCACCGGCGCGCTGAACTCGTTCCTCGGTCGCCTCGTCGCCGAGCACCCGCACCCGGTCCGGTCGGGCAAGCAGCCGAAGATCCTCTTCGGCACCCAGCCCTCGACCGCGCCGCCGACGTTCATCCTGTTCACCAGCGGCAAGCTCGAGGCCTCCTACGAACGCTTCATCGAGCGCCGCCTGCGCGAGGAGTTCGGATTCGTCGGCACCCCGATCGTGCTCCAGCAGCGGGTCCGGGAGAAGCGCAAGCGCTAGCCGGCAGCGCAACGGAACAGGCCCGCAGGGCACCGATGGTGACCTGCGGGCCTGACGTACGTCTGGGGCTAGCCGGGCTACGCGGCGGAACCGTCCGCGGCGACCTCGGGGGCCTTGACCTCGAGGCGCTCCAGCACACCCTGGTAGAGCTTCGTCAGCGCCGCGACCTCTTCGGGGGTGAACGCGTCGAACATGACCCGGCGGATGAGCTTCACGTGCTCGGGAGCGGCGGCCTCGATGGCCTCGAGCCCGGCCGGGGTGAGGTCGACGTAGGCGCCACGCCGGTCGTCGAGGCACTCGCGGCGCTCGACGAGGCCGCGCGCGGCCATCCGCATCACCTGGCGCGAGAGCCGGCTCTTCTCCCACTGCAGCTTGTCGCCGAGCTCGTACATCCGCAGCGACCGGTCGGGGACGTCGGTCAGGTTGACCAGAACGTCGTAGTCGGCGAGGGAGAGGCCGTTCTTGGCCTGGAGGTCGCGGTTCATCCGCGCGGTGAGCTGTGCGTTGACGGCGAGCCAGGAACGCCATGCCACCTGTTCGTCGTTGCTGAGCCACTTGACCTCGTCCATGAGGTACACCTTACCGATTCGTAACTGCTGGTTCAGCAGCACCGGGCACCGGCCCGGGAGCGTTGGCTGCTTAGGCTAACGGTTGATGCAGAAACTAGACTGTTCTCCATGAGGAGCGCACGATGAGCATCGACATGGACTTCATCACGAAGGACCGTGAGCGGATCAAGAAGGAGTACCTCCGCGAGGAGGGCGCCCGGCCGGCCAGCACGGCCCGGGGGATCCACCACACCGCGCTGCTCTCCTCCGACGTACGCCGGTCGATCGACTTCTACCAGGGGCTTCTCGAGTTCCCGCTGACCGAGATCTTCGAGAACCGCGACTACGCCGGCTCCGACCACTTCTTCTTCGACGTCGGGGCGGGCAACCTGCTGGCCTTCTTCACGCTCCCCGGCCTCGACCTGGGCCCGTACGCCGAGGTGCTCGGCGGGCTGCACCACATCGCGATCTCGGTCACCCGGGAGAAGTGGGACTACCTGCGCGCCAAGCTCGACGACGCCGGCATCGACTACATGGTCGAGTCCAAGTCGTCGATCTACTTCAAGGGACCCGACGGAGAGCGGCTCGAGCTCCTCGCCGACCCGCTGGGGGAGATGTACGGCACCAAGGTGCTCTGAGGTTCAGGTGCATCCGGGACGGGGTGAGCCCGTCCCGGATGCCCTCAGGGACGGTCGAACGGGTCCTCGGGCACCTCGAGCTCGAGCTGCTCCTCGTAGACCTGCTCCTCGGCCCGCCGGTCGGCGAGCCACGCGGTCAGCGCCACCACGACCAGCTGCGAGCGGGACTCCGCGGCCATCTCGTGGACCATGGCATCGAGGACGTCGACGTTCGTGGCCAGCAGGCGCAGGGGCATCGTGACGTACGGGTCCTCGAGGCGCTTCGGCTGCGGGACGGTGCGCAGGAAGGTGCCGTCGGAGACGGGCCTGGTCTTCTCGCGCAGCGCGGCCTGGTGGGCCCGCAGGAGGACCGGGAGCCGGGGGCGGGTCGCGGCGACGGCGTCGAGCATCACGTCGACCAGCGAGCGCGGGACCTCCTGGCTGTAGGTCTTCCACTGTGCGGCCAGGGATGCCGGCACGGAGAGGCTGATCGCCTGCACCGGCATCCCCTGACGGCGCCCAGCACCCTCCCGCTTCGACCGCGTCCGGTGGGCAGGGGTGCCCTTGCGGGAGATCGGGTCGAGCTTGCCGGAGGGCGCTGGGCTGGTGGTCTCTTCGGTGCTGTTCGGGGCTGTGTTGGATGGGGAAGGTGTATCCGACACGGTGTGCTCCTGTGGTGGGTGTGATCCATGTGTCAGGAGTGATTGTGTCGGACAGCACCGACAGTTTCGTGAGGGTGGGTGTCAGATGACCAGGCTCAGCGCCAGGACGAACACCAGCCCGGACACCGAGAGCACCGTCTCCATCAGCGACCAGGACTTGATCGTCTGCACCACGTCGAGGCCGAAGTACTCCTTGACCAGCCAGAACCCGGCGTCGTTGACGTGGGAGAAGAACACCGAGCCGGCGCCGACGGCCAGCACCACGAGCGAGACCTCGGCGGTGGGCATGTTGGCGACCAGGTCGACCACCAGCGAGGAGGCGGTGATCGTGGCGACGGTCGCTGAGCCGGTGGCGAGACGGATGAGGACCGCGAGCACCCAGGCGAGGAGGATCGCGGAGACGCCCGAGCCCTGCGCCCACTCGGCGAGCTGGGTGCCGATGCCGGTGTCGATCAGCGACTGCTTGAAGCCACCGCCGGCGGCGACGATGAGCACGATGCCCGCGATCGGCGGGAGCGACTGCTCGACGGTCTTGGCGATCTGACGGCGGTCCATCCCGGCACCGCGGCCGAGGGTGAACATGGCGACGATCACCGCGATGGTCAGCGCGACGAGCGGGTAGCCGATCACGTCGAAGACCTGCTGGACCTGGTTCTCCGGGTCGTTGATCACGATGTCGACGATCGCCTTGGCGAGCATCAGCACGAGCGGCAGCAGGACGCTGAACAGGGTGATGCCGAAGGAGGGACGGCGGGTGCCGGCGGAGCCCTCGGTCACCGGCGCGGCGTCGAAGGTGTGGGGCGCGTCGACGACGACCCAGCGGCCCGCGAGCCGGCCGAACAGCGGACCGCTGACGACGATGACCGGGATGGCGACGAGTACGCCGAGGGCCAGTGTCGTGCCGAGGTCGGCCTGGAGCGCGCCGATGGCGGCGAGCGGACCCGGGTGCGGCGGCACCAGGCCGTGCATCGCGGAGAGACCGGCGAGGGTCGGGATGCCGACCGTGATCAGCGAGACCTGGGCCCGACGGGCGACCAGGTAGATGACCGGCATCAGCAGCACCAGGCCGATCTCGAAGAACATCGGCAGGCCGATGATCGCGCCGACGAGCGCCATCGCCCACGGCAGCGTACGGACCGACGACTTGCCCACGATGGTGTCGACGATCTGGTCGGCGCCGCCGGAGTCGGCGAGGAGCTTGGCGAACATCGCGCCCAGCGCGATCAGCAGGCCCACGCCGGTGGCGGTCGTGCCGAAGCCGTTGCCGAAGGAGGTGATCACGTCCATCACGTTGCGCCCGGACAGCACGCCGACCGCGATGCCGCCGAGCAGCAGCGCGAGGAACGGGTGCAGCTTGACGTAGGTGATGAGGACGACGATCAGCGCGATCGCGGCCAGGGCGGCGGCGAGCAGCACGCCTCCTGAGGCGACCGGAGCGACCGGCTCGATCGCGGCGGCGAGGATGTTCATGCGGATTCCTTGGTCAGGTTCGAGGTGGGGTCGATGGTGGCGAGGTAGCGGTCGACGATCGCATCGATGTCCTGATCGATGTCGATGGTCGTGCCCTGCTCGTCGGGAGCGAGGGGCTCGAGGGTGGCGAACTGCGAGCGCAACAACGAGGGTGGCATGAAGTGCCCCGCGCGGGCGGACAGGCGCGCCTCGACCACCTCGGGGGAGCCGCTGAGGTGGAGCAGCCGGACGCCACGGGCGCGGCGGTGGAGCAGGTCGCGATAGCTGCGCTTGAGCGCCGAGCAGCTCAGCACCGCACCCGTGTGCTCGTGCTCGGCGAGCCAGCCGCCGAGCGTGTTCAGCCAGGGTTGCCGGTCGTGATCGTCGAGCGGACGGCCCGAGGCCATCTTCGCGATGTTCTCCGGCGGGTGGAAGTCGTCGGCGTCGGCGAAGGGGACCCGGAGACGCTGGGCGATCGCAGCGCCGACGGTCGACTTGCCGGAGCCGGAGACTCCCATGACGACGAGGAGGGGGTTCTGTGTCACGCGTCACAGCGTGCATCAAAAGGCATCCGTTTGGCAAGGCGGCGTGTTGTAAAGGATTCCGATTGCGCTGCGCTGAGGATGTGCGACGATGCCGCCGTGACGACTTCCAGCGGCGAGGCCGCGCACCGATTGCACCAGAGCGTGAGGGACGCGCTCGGGCGCCAGATCGTGTCCGGAGAGCTGTCGACGGGGGCCGTTCTCACGCTGGAGGGGATCCAGGCGACGTACGAGGTCTCGCGGCCGGTCGCCCGTGAGGCGGTGCGGGTGCTGCAGGCGATGGGCATGGTCGCGACCCGGCGCCGCGTCGGCATCACCGTGCTCCCGCGCCAGGAGTGGAACGTCTTCGACCCGCTCGTCATCCGTTGGCGGCTCGACGGCGAGGGCAGGCGCGAGCAGCTGCTCTCGCTCTCCGAGCTGCGCCGCGGCTTCGAGCCGATCGCGGCCCGGCTGTCGGCCGAGCGCGCCCAGCCCGAGCACCACGGCGCCCTCGCCCGAGCCGTGGCCGACATGGTCGTCCACGCCGCCGCGGGTGACCTCGAGGCCTACCTGGAGGCCGACACCGTCTTCCACCGCGTCCTCCTCAGCGCCTGCGGCAACGAGATGCTCGCCGCCTTCGGCGATGTCGTCGCCGAGCTCCTCGCCGGACGTACGCACCACCACCTGATGCCCGCGACACCGAACCCGACGGCCATCGAGCTGCACGAGAAGGTCGCGCTCGCGATCCGCAACGGCGATCCCGACACGGCGGAGGAGTCGATGCGCGCCATCATCGACGAGGCCGCCGAAGCCCTCGCTGCCGCCGACGACCCGCCGTAGGGGTACCGATTGGAGGCCATGCGCCGCCGTGCGGTAATGTTCGGATCGCTTCGAGCGGAGAAATCCACTCGCAGTTTCGGGCTGTGGCGCAGCTTGGTAGCGCACTTGACTGGGGGTCAAGGGGCCGCAGGTTCAAATCCTGTCAGCCCGACCGAAACGAACTGGCTCTGACTTGGCAAACAAGTCAGAGCCAGTTTGGTTTTGGGACGCCTCGGACCCTGCTCAGTGGCCACGCGCCCTCAGATATCGCAGGCCCTGCTTCATGTAGGCGCGGGGATTCGTGTCCAGATGCGCCGCCCATGCGGGGGCGTGCTCGCCACGAGAGTGAGCGACGTACGCCAAGGCGTAGCCGAGGAGCTGCTCGCCCAGATACCCGAGGCGCTGAGTGCGCCAGCCGGTGCTGTCCTGGTGGTAGTCGAACGCTGCGTTGGCGGTGAACACGCCCAGACCGAAGACGACGGTGATGAGATCGGTGAGCTGCTCCTGGTCGTACTGGTCGGGCGCGATCCGGCTCTCGCCGAGGAGACGGACATGACCGACCTCGTGCGCGAGCGTCGCCGTGAGCGAGACCGGAGATCTCAGCTCGCCGCGGCTGACCGCGACCACGAACCGATCGCCGTCGCGGCGGTAATGACCGGCCTCGCCGCTCCACCGGCTGGCCAACGGCACTGTTCCACCGAGGCCCGGGTCGGCCTGGTCCTCGGTGATCTGCAGATCGATCGAGACGCGTGGCGCATGCATCCGGGCGCAGATCAGCTCCAGCACTCGCTCCGCATCGGTCAGCTCATTGCCCGACCACAGGGCGAGGACGGAGCTCGGCAAGAGCACCTCGCCGAACAGAGCGGCGTCGCCGAACTCCGCGCGCAGCCAGTCGACCGAGGTCTCGACCCAGTCACGGGCCTTCTCGGAGACGGGGCACTTCGGACTGAGGAACGACACCCTGGCAGGATCCCGCACCTGGCCTTGATGCGCCTCGCCAAATTGAGCTGAGGACCAGGTCGACAGTCATGTCATTCGCCCTTCTCTGCGTTCTCGCGACGGCTGGGCGGGCTCCAGTCCCAGAGACGGGCGGTCTTGCGGGCCGCGACACCGCCGCCGGCAAGACGGGTGAGGCTGGTCATCAGGCCGTAGGTGAGCGGGTTGGTGGACAGGCTGATCTTCGGGTCCTGCCGGGCCATCCGCGCCACCATCTGGCTGCGGGGGCGCCGGGCCTGGTCGTAGCGTGCCAGAGCGGCGGGGATGTCGGTGGCGTCGGCGAGCTCGGCGGCCAGGACGGTCGCGTCTTCCAGTGCCTGGCATGCGCCCTGGGCGAGGAACGGAGTCATCGCGTGGGCCGCATCGCCGAGCACCGCCACCCGTCCGTCCACATAGGAGGCAAGCGGGTCGAGGTCGAAGATGTCGTGACAGAGCACCGAGTCCGCCGGGGTCGCTGCCAGCAGGGCCGGGATCGGCTTGTGCCACCCTCCGACACGGCGGAGGACCTCGGCGAGGTCGTCGTGATAGCGGACGCCGGGGTCGTCCTGGCGGATGGTGAGGAACCAGAACACCCGCTGGTGGTTGAGCGGGTGCGCGCCGAACCGTGCGCCGCGCCCCCAGGTCTGGAACCCTTCGACGGGCCACACCGCACCCGGTTCGGTCACGCCGCGCCAGCACAGGATCCGCTGGAAGACCGGCGCGGGAGTGTCCGGCCACACCGCCTGGCGGACCGCACTGTGAATCCCGTCCGCCCCGACGAGCAGGTCAGCCTGGGCCGACCGTGGCCCGGCCGGGGTCTGGTAGCTGACGGTCACCCCACGGGGAGACTGCTCGACACCGGTCACCTCGGCGGCGGTACGTACCACCTCGGTCGGCAGCTGCTCGACCAGCACGCGGTGCAGGTCTGCACGATGGTTGGCCAGCAGCGGAGCATCGCGCTCGTGCCGGAACCGCATGAGGTAGTCACCGGCCGGGGTGCGCAGGGTTGCTCCGGCCTCGGTCGGCACCGAGACCGCCCGGAACTCCTCACCCACACCCAACGCGTCCGCCGCACGAACCGCGTTCGGCGCGAACGACCAGCCCGCGCCGACCTCGCGGAGTTCGCTGGGGCGTTCCAGCACGGTCACCGTCCACCCGGCCTGCCGCAGGCCGATCGCCGCGGCGAGCCCGCCGATTCCACCGCCTGCGATCAGCGCCGTCTTGTCCCGTGTGGTCACGGCTGCTTCCTCGTCCTCGGGCGCGGTGTTTCCGTGAAGAGCTTGGCCATCCAGTCGTAGACGTCGTGCGCCACGCGTAGCCGTTCGGCGCGGCCGCTACCGGTCCCGGCCAAGTCGATCCCGTCAGCGGCGAGGTCACGGAACTCGGTCAGGCTGGCGACACGTCGCCGGATCACGGTCTCCCACGCGTCGTCGTCCACGCGGTAGTAATTCGTCCGCTCACCCGGACGGGTGCGCCGGCGCACGAACTTCGCGTCCGTCAACACCCGCATGTTCGTGGCCAACGATGCCTTGCTCGCCCCGATTGCCGCCGCGATCTGGCCCGCGGACTGCTCTGGCGGGTCACAGATCATGAGCCATCCCAGGATCCGGCCTGCGATCGGAGGCACCCCGTACTCCTCGGCACAGAACATCGCCATCCGCTCGACCCAGTCGAGCACCTGCTCACGCTCCGCCACGCGAACCGCCTTCCATCATCGTCCAGGAAGTTCAGTATGTTCTGAACTAGCTATCCATAGCAAGCCTGTGGCTGGGCGAAGGCCACGGCGGAGTGGGAGGGCGGTGTGCGCATCGACGTACTCAACGGGCCACAGCCTTGCGACGAGGCTCACGCAATCGTGGATCGATGCTGCGCCCATCGGGTGAGACGGACGGTCGGTTGCCGCCGCGAGGTCGGGCCGGTGAGGCCCCGCGGCGTGGCTCGGGTCCGGGTGATCCATTGAGGTAGGTCAGGGGTGCGCCCACCTGCCAGGTGTGCCGGCCTTCGACCTCGGCACGGGTGTCGCCCAGGCAGTTGCGGGTGGTGCCGGCGAAGAGCGCGAAGTTGCGGGCGCGGTGGCGCCCTGCGGGGCCGGTGTCGTGGCACTGTTTGCGTGGACACCAGAGGTGATCCAAGAACGTACTCGGATCGGGGACACGGATGAGACTCATGCTCGGGGTTGGGGTCGCAGGCTTGGTGCTGGGTCTGTCGGGGTGCGGGCCGTTTGATCGGGACGCGGCCTTGGAGAAAGACCTCCTGAAGATGGCCGGAGTCGAGGCGGTTGATGTCGATGACCGGCGGGTGGAGTTCTCTGAGGTCAAGGAGAGCGACCTGAAACCGGTCGCTGATCGGATCGCCAAGTGGGAAGACGACGGCGGCTTCACGGCCAGGGTGGATGGCTGGGATCTGAGGAGCAACGGCGTGGTCGTCGGCTCTGATGTGGCGCAGCAGGAACTGCCCAACGAGGCCGTTGCCGGGTTCGTGGAGTTGGCGGGTCTCGACCTCGGTCGATACACCTCAGAGGAGATCAAGCCGTTCGGTTCGGCGGGGATCGATGACTCGTTCTGGGTGTCGCTGGAGGGCGTCGAGGACCCGATGGGCGTCACCGTCACCGTGCTGAAGGCCCTGGGAGATCATGCGACTCGTTACGGCACGCTCTCGGTCGAGGTTCCGGGAGGATCTCGTGTCCTGGTGGGGATGGACAAGCTCGACGCGAGCCTGATCGGCAGCGTCGTGACGGACCTCGAAAGCCTGCCGGACTGGAGCGCCTATGACGGTGCGTCGGTGCAGGTCGGCGGCTTCAACGAGAAGCCGAACAAGATCGGGCTCCACTTCAATGTTCCCTTGGCCGACACGGTCGATGCCAACAGGTCGGCTCTCGCCGCGCAGGCGAAGCTGGTTAACCCGAACGACCTCTTCGTGTCGGTCACCGACGTGCCTTCTGCTCTTGGTGATGGGCAGCATCGAGGAAGTCGAGAGCGAGGTTGCGATCCTCGAAGGGCTGAAGCATTCGCCGATCGCGAGCGTCACCTACGTCGGCGGCGGGGCCGATAGCTGGTTGGTGCTGACCGTCAAGTCACGGGCTGACCTCCTCACGGTCGCACAGGACGCGGAGCGAATAGGTGTCGGCAGACTCGACATGTCGATCGAAGGACAGGATCCGCTCGGTGACAAGGTCGCAGGCACGCCGGCGGAGTTGATCAAGCAGCTGAGCCGCTAGGGGATGCGTCTCCATCGCGGCCCGTGGTGGACGGTTGCAGGCTCAGGAGCCGCTTTGTCGCACGGGTCATGGCGACGTAGAGGTCGCGCGGGCCGGCGTCCCCGGCGGCTCGGACGCCCGCGGGGTCGACGATGATCACGGTGTCGAACTCCAGGCCGCGGGCGTCGGGCGCGGCGACGATCGTCCCGCCCGCCTTCGCGACCTCGGCCTCCAGAGCGTGCGACCGGTCGGTGGCGGCGATGACGCCGATCAGCTCACCGGGGTGCTTCTGAGTCACCTCGGCGATCAGGCTGCCCAGCGTCGACGGGAGGGCCTCGTCGGTCACGCCGAGGACCCGTGGCTGGTCGCCGTGGCGGATCGATCTGGAGAGCTGCTGATCGGGAGCGATCTCGGCCAGCAGCGGCTCGGTGGCGAGCAGGATCTCGGTCGTGGTGCGGTAGTTGACCGTCAGCCGGTGGTGGACGAAGCGCTCCTCGACGTACGGGCTCAACGCGTCGTCCCACGAACGGAGGGTGGTCGAGGGGCCTGCCTGGGCGAGGTCTCCGACGATCGTCATCGAGCGGCTCGGGCAGCGGCGCATCAGCGCCCGCCACTCCATCTCGGAGAGCTGCTGGGCCTCGTCGACGACGATGTGTCCGTAGCTCGTCTCGGACGCACCGTCGACGAGGGCGCGCGCCTCGTCCAGGAGGGCGAGATCCGCGCTGCTCCACCCGTCGCGAGCACCGAGGAGCGCGAGATCGTCGGCGGTGACAACGGGAAGAACGGCGGCGAGTACGTCACGGCTGCTCAGCAGCCCGCGGACGAGATCCTCAGGAGAGAGCCGGGGCCAGACCCGGGCGATCGCGCGGTCGATGGTCGGGTCCTCGAGGAGATCCTCACGGATGCTGTCCCAGTCGATGTCGAGCTCGTCCTGCGAGGCTTCGCCGTCGACACCGGCGAGCCGGTCGAGATCGATGCCCAGCAGTGCCTCAAGCTCCTCCTCGAAGTCGGACATCTCCGTCGTGGTGCGCCGTTCCAGCTCGCTGACCAGGTCGTCGACGACGTACTCGGTGAAGAGGGCGCGGGCGCGGTTGTGTCCGACGTCGCCCTGCAGGGCCTGGCGGCGGGCGGCGTCGACGACCTCCGGGGCGAGGGTCACCGTGTCGTGGGTGGTCTTCAGCTCCAGCGGTACGCCGTGCGGCTGATGGCTCCGCACCAGACGCGCGAGGCCGTCGGCGAGCGCCGAGCGGCCCTTGATCCGCGCGATGTGGTCCGGCTCGGCCCGGGTCGCCTCGACATCCACCAGATCCGGCATCGTCGCCAGGACGACGTCGTTCTCGCCGAGCGACGGCAGCACCTCGGAGATGTAGGTGAGGAAGCGCCGGTTCGGTCCGAAGACGAGCACGCCCCGCTCGGCGATCGAAGGGAAGGCGTAGAGCACGTACGCCGCGCGGTGCAGCGCGACGATGGTCTTGCCGGTCCCCGGGCCGCCGTCGACGACCATGATCCCGCGATGGGGCGACCGTACGATCTCGTCCTGCTCGGCCTGGAGGGTCGCGGCGGCCTCGTGCATCCGGCCGGTCCGGGCCGTGCTGAGCGCGGCGACGAGCGGGCTGTCGCCCACGAGGTCCACCGCGGTCGGCGACGTACCGTCGAGGATCTCGTCGTTGACGTCTATGACCCGGCCCCCGTCGAGGCGCAGGTGGCGACGCCGGCGCACCCCCATCGGCGCGGCCATCGTCGCCGCGTAGAACGGCCGCGCGGCCTCGGCCCGCCAGTCGATGAGCAGCGGTTCGCCGGCCTCGGAGCGCAGCCCGATCCGGCCGATGTGCAAGGACTCGCCGTCCTCGGCACGGTCGATCCGCCCGAAGCACAGGGCGTGCTCCGCTGCCTGCAGCTGTCGGATGCTCTCGGTCAGCTGGGCGACCTCCAGATCCCTGGCATAACGCTCGGCTGGCCCGTCGACGGGCGCCGCGATCGCCCGCTCCTGCGCTGTGCGCCTCGCGCTCACCTCGGCCTCGAGGAGCGCATGCATCGCGTCCACCGACCGCTGCTCCTCGTCGACCTGCCCGGCTCTGTCGAGCTGCTCGCCCACGTACCCGCCTTCCGTTGGAGGACGTCAACTATGGGTGGCGATCTGGGTAAAGACAACGTTGATCTTTTCCCGGATCCGTGGCCTCACCTGCGGCTGAGCTTTCGGTCTGGATCTAATCGTCGCCGCGCTCGAGGTTGCTCTCCACGATGAGGCATGTCCGAATTCCTCAGCATCACAGGAGCAACCATGAACAAGACCGTGCGACGGCTGGTACCGATCGGTGCGGCGGTGGTGGCGGTGAACGCCATCGTCCCGGCGGCACTCGCGGATCAGGGAGGCAGCTCCGGGTGGGAGCAGACCTTCACGCCACCGTTCCACCTCGCGGCGGGGGAGAGCTGCACGTTCGAGCTGCAGGCAGACGTCCTGTACGACCACGAGATCACCCGGGTGGCGGAGACGTTCCCCGACGGCTCACCGCGAGTGGTCGACACCCAGGGCTCGCTCGGGTTCCGCTTCACCAACGTCGACAGCGGCGAGTCGATCCGACGCGACACCTCCGGCACCCTGCGCGCGACGATCAGCGAGGACGGCAGCATCGACTTCCGCTTCCACGGCAACGGGCTGGCGGTGATCCGGGTGCCGAACGCGCTCACCGCGCCGGGCGTCTACGTCGTCTCCGGGAACGTCGACTACAGCCGGCATGCCGACGGGCAGCGGGAGTTCACGGAGATCGATGGCACCGTCGAGGACGTGTGCCAGACTCTCGACTGATGATCCAGCTGCGGCTCAGCTCCGCCGTGCTCGCCCGGACACGCTTCGCGTTCTCGCCGTTGGCCGAGGCCGTGAAGAGCTTGTACGCGGCCCATTCCGGCGTCATCCATCCGCTGCACCGCGGCTGGTACGACCGAGCGCGTGGCGAGCTGCGGCGGACCGACAGCGACCTGCTCCGGGCGATCGTGCCGCCCGGGGGACACGTCGCCGAGTTCCTCTTCGTCGGCGCGACCAGCACGGAGACCACCATCGAGGAGCAGCTCCAGCTGGTCGCGGGCTGGCCGCACGAGCACCTCCTGCTGGAGCTGGAGCAGGCCTGGCGCGGGGTCGGGGTCACGCCGGACGTACGCCGGGTCCTCGAGGACGCCGACGCTCCGCAACGGGTCGCGGCAGAGCTCGAGCGCTACTGGCACCAGGTGCTCGCGCCCTACTGGCCCCGGCTGCGCGGGGTCCTCGACGCCGACGTGGCCTACCGTCTGGACCGGCTGGCGCGTGGTGGCATGGCCTCGCTGCTCTCGGACCTGCACCCCTCGCTGCAGCTCACGGATCAGGCGATCCGGATCAACAGCGCCACCGACAGCGACATCGACGGCGGAGGCCTCACCTTGGTCCCGAGCGTCTTCGTCTGGCCGAGGATGTGGGTCGAGCTCGGTCTCCTCGGTGAGCCGAGCCTGACGTACGGCGCTCGTGGCATCGGCACTCTGTGGGCCGACCGGCCGCTGCCGGTGGAGCGCGACGATGCGCTGGGTGAGCTGCTGGGCCGGAGCCGGAGCCAGATCTTGATGACCCTGCAGGTGCCGCGGTCGACGACCGATCTGGCCCGGGAGATCGGACTCTCGGCCGCGACCGTGAGCTCCCATCTGTCGGTACTGCGCCGCACCGGCCTGGTCACCTGCTGGCGCAGCGGCCGGCGGGTGCTCTACCAGCGCACCGCGCTCGCGTCCGTGATGGTCGACGCCGGTCTGGCCGACGTGCGGGACGAGGCACACGGCTGAGCACCGGTCCAGACGTCAGGTCTCAGACCACGCCGTGCTCGAAGGCGAAGGCCGTGGCGGCGGTGCGGGAGCGTACGTCGAGCTTGGTGAAGATGTTGGAGAGATGACGGGCGACGGTCTTCTCGCTGAGGACCAGGTCGGCGGCGATCTGGGCGTTGCTGCGGCCGGAGGCGACCAGGCGGAGGACCTCGGCCTCCCGGGCGGTGAGGCCAGCGGGGAGCGCGGCGGGGGCGAGCAGGGCGTCGGCCTCGTCGGCGGCGGGGCGGGCGCCGATCTGCCGGAAGACCGTACGCGCCGCCTCGAGCTCGCGGCGCGCGGACTCGGTGTCGCCGACCCCGGCCAGTGCGCGGCCGGTCAGCAACCGCGCCCGGCTCCGTTCATAGGTCGCCTCGGCGCGGGCCCACAGCTGCTGCGCCTTGCGCAGGTAGGGGAGGGCGCCGGCGGCATCGCCCGCGGCCAGCTCGACCGCGCCGTGGGCGTGCGCGGCGGCGGCCTCGAGCCAGACGCAGCCGAAGTGCCCGGCAAGGCCGTCGAGCTCGGCGGCGACCTCGCGGGCCCGGTCGATCTCGCCGGCGTCGAGCAGCACCTCGACGGCGGCAGGCAGCAGCCGGCAGCGCTGCACGGGACCGTTCGTCTCCGCCAGCAGCCGGTCGACCGCGGCCAGCGCCGCGGCGCTCTGCCCGCGGGAGAGCCAGAGCAGCGCGAGGCCGGGCTGCGGGTCGAAGCCGCGGTCGGCCGCCCGCTCGTAGGCGGCGTCCGCCTCGGCGAGCTCGCCGCGCAGGCGGAGCACCTCGCCGGCCTCGTACGCCGCCAGCCCGACCGCGTCCGGAGCGTTCACCTCCTGGTAGCGGCGGGTGGCGTGCTCGAACTCCTCCAGCGCCTGCTGCCACTCGCCGTGCAGCCGCAGCAGCTGGCCGCGGTGGACCGCGCACTGGCCGGTGAACGCCAGCAGCCCGGGCTGAGCGGCGCACCAGCGCTCCAGGGCGGCGGTCCACTCCGCGACCCGGCCGAAGTCGCTGATCTCCTGACAGCCCTCGATCGCGGTGCAATAGACGTGCCCGGCCACGACGGGGGATGCCTCGCCTGCGATCACGCGGACCATCGCCTCGTCGAGCCGCGCCAGGCCCTCGACGACCCGCCCGGAGTAGAGCGCCATCCGGCCCTGCGCGCAGAGCCCCAGCGCGGTCAGGTCGGGCTCGGCGAAGCGCCGGCCGCGCTCGGCCACCTCGTCGGCGCAGCCGCCGGCCGTGGCGAAGTCACCCGCCTCCAAGGCACGGAACATCCGCAGGAAGTCGACCCACCCGCGCTCCACGCCATCGACCTCGGCGACCAGGCTCTCCGCCCGCGAGGTCCAGCCGCGCGCGAGCGCGCTCTCCCCGTGGACGTACGCGGTCATCGTGATCCGGAACGCGCAGCGGACCGAACGGCCGAGGTCGGAGGTCTCCTGGCTCCGGCGGAAGGCGCGGTGCAGGGCGGTCACGGTCTCGTCGTGGTGGCCGGTCAGCTCGGCGGCGACGGCGAAGTCCTCGAGCTCCTCGGCCGAGAGCGTGTCGGCGTCGGCGCCCGACCAGGCGGCGTACGCCGCGGCCCAGTCACCGCGCGCGTAGGCGGACCGAGCGCTCTCCAGCTGGATGTCGGCCACGGCAGGCACCTCCACCGGAGAGCGTACTCGGTTCAGGCGGCCGCGGAGACCCGTGCGCCCTGTCGCATCCGGGACGTGATCCGGTCGGCGACGAGCGCCGCGTCGCGCCCGGCGCCGGTGAGGAGCATCGAGCTGAAGGCGTACTGGAAGCTGAGGCCGCAGAAGAACAGCCCGTCGGCCTCCGCCACCACACCGCGCATCTCCCGCGGCCAGCCGTCCTCGTCGAGCACCGGCAGGTGGATCCAGTCGAAGGCCTGCCGGAACCCGGTGGCCCACACGACGTTGGCGACCTCGCGCGGGGTGCCGTCGACCACGGGCAGCCCGTCGCGCACCTCCTCGATCCTGGAGGTGACCCGCTCGACGCCACGGGCGGCCAGGTCGGCGCGCTTGACCCGCAGCATCGGCCCACCGTGGCGGCGGATCTCGGGCATCTCCTTGCGGCCGATCGGGGTACGCCGGGTCACGATGTGCCGCCAGGCGAAGAGCAGCATCGGGAAGACCACGTGCATGATCGGCGAGTCCAGGCGCGGCGGGATCTGGCCGCAGTCGCGCCCCGCCAGGATCGTGGGCCGCGACTCGGCGACCTCGTAGGCGATGTCGCACCCGGAGTGGCTGGCGCCGACGACCAGCACAGGGCCGTCGCGCAGCTGCCCGGGACGGCGGTACTCGCTGGAGTGGAGCTGCAGGATCGACGGGTCGAGCTCCGCCGCGATGGCGGGGACGTTCGGCGTACGCCCGAAGGTGCCGGTCGCGACCACCACGTTGTCGCAGGTCCAGGTGCCGCGGTCGGTGGTCACCCGGAAGCCGTCGCCGTTCCGCTCCAGGCCGGTGACCCGGGTCTCGAGCCGGATCGGGAGGTCGAAGGTGCGGGCGTACGTCTCGAGGTAGTCGCCGACGTCGTCCTTCCCGGGGAACGACCATCTCCGCGCGGGGAAAGGGAGTCCCGGGAGGCTGTCGTACTGAGCCGGCGAGTAGAGCCGGAGCGAGTCCCACTGGCGCCGCCAGTTGTCCCCGACCCGCGCGTTCGCGTCGAGGATGACGAACGGGCGGCCGCGTCGTCGTAGGTGGTAACCGGTCGCCAGGCCGGCTTGGCCGGCGCCGATGATGATCGTCTCGATGTGTGTGGTGTCCATGCTTTCGACGCTAGGTCCGCGCGGCGGCGCTTCGCGTCGGTCGTACGGCGCATCCGGTCGCGGCCCGGGATGGGTCGATCTACCCACGGCGGGAGGTCACAGCACGAGCAGGAGGCCGAGCGCGGCCAGCAGGTCCCAGATCCAGCACATGTGGACGTACCACGGCGGGATGCCGCGGAGCCCGAGGACGTGGCGGTCGTGGTGGTGCAGCAGGTCCCAGACGCCGTGCAGCGCCCAGCCGAGCGCGAGCCAGCGGCCGGAGACGGTGACGGCGAGCGCGATGCTGACGACCGCGGCGCCCAGGAAGGCCCACTCCGTCAGTCGCTCGGCGCGGGTGCCCCAGACGAGCGAGAGGGCCGGATAGACGCTGTAGAGACCGACCACCGACAGGCAGCCGAGGACGAGGCCGACCTGCGGCCAGCCGGCGACGACGACGGTGAGCAGGGCGCCAGCCACACCGAGGTAGGTCGCGGCACGGAGGGAGAGCAGGTTCTGGAACCTCGAGTCAGGCCGGGTGAGGTCCGCCGACAGCTTCATGGGACCAGGGTAGGGCCGCGGAAACCCGGATGCCCGAGGTCGACGCGCTCACTAGGGTGAGCTGCGTGGACGAGCCTGAGAAGTCAGTGGAGGAGCGGCTCCGGGCCGCGACGACCGCCTGCCGCGAGAGCTTGTTCGCGGCGTACCGGGGGCCGGCCGAGGTCTTCGACGGGCTCGCCGAGGCGTGCCGAGAGATGGGCATCGACGAGTGGGACTTCTACGCCGAGCGCGGGCCGGTGGCGCGCCTGGAGGCGGAGGTCGCCGAGCTGCTCGGGAAGCCGGCGGCGTACTTCCCCTCGGGGACGATGGCGCAGCAGGTCGCGCTGCGGATCCACGCCGACACGGCGGGCAACCGTCGCGTCGCGATGCCCGACCTCTCCCACCTGCTCGTCCACGAGGACGACGGGCCGAGGATCCTCCAGGACCTGCGGATCGAACACCTCACCACGGGGCGCGAGACCCCGACGAGGGCGCACCTGAACGCGATCCCGGGCCCGCTGGCGGCGTGTCTTGTCGAGCTTCCGCTGCGCGAGGCCGGCTGCGTACTGCCGACCTTCGACGAGCTCGCCGAGCTGGCGCAGGGATGCCGCGAGCGGGGGATCGCCTTCCACATCGACGGCGCCCGGATCTGGGAGTCGCAGGAGTGGTTCGGAAAGCCGCTGACCGAGATCGCGGGCCTGGCTGACACCGTCTACACCAGCTTCTACAAGGGCCTCGGCGGCCTCGCCGGCGCGGCGCTGCTCGGAGACGACGACTTCGTCGCGCAGGCACGGCTGTGGCGGCACCGGATGGGCGGCACCCTCTACCGCTCCACCGCCGAGGCGGTCGCCGCGCTGGTCGGCCTCCGCGATCGGCTCCCGCACATCGGCGAGTGCGTGACCTGGGCGCGGACCCTGGCAGCCGCGCTTCCGGACGAGATCACCGTCCAGCCGCCGGTGCCGCACACCAACACCTTCCTTCTCTACGCAGCCGGCGACCCGGACGAGATCAACACCCGTCTCCTCGCCGCACTGGAGGAGCACTCGCTCGCGTTCAGCAGACCCTGGACCGCGGCCGAGGAGCCGGGTCGTGTGGTGACCGAGGTGACCGTCGCGCAGGGCGCGCTCGAGCTCGACCCCCAGACCGTCGCCGACCACCTCGGCGCTCTCGTGCTCCGAGACTGAGGCGGGAGACCGGTCCAAAGCGGGCACGCGGGCGCGCGGCCGGTGATATTTTCGAACAACCAGCGAAGTCCTACTGAAGGGCAGCCTCATGTCGGTTCAGTTCGAAGTGCGCATCGATGGAATGACCTGCAACCGCTGTGTCGAGAGCGTGACCAACGCTCTGGGTGATCTCGACGGGGTCCACGGCGTCGAGGTCGATCTGAACCCGGGAGCCGTCTCGAGCGCCCGCGTCACCGCAGACCAACAGCTCGAGCCGAGGGTCCTCAGATCAACGCTCGCCAAGGCCGGGTTCTCGATCGCCCGCGAACCCTGACCGGCGGCGGATTCGTCCGTGCTCGGCTCCCGCCGGGACTTCCCGGCCCTCACCGCCGAACCCGATCTCGTCTACCTCGACGCCGCCTCCGGCACCCCGTGCCCCGAAGCCGTCATCGCCCAGCTCACCGCCGAGCTGCGTGGTCCCGCCGCCAACCCCGGCCGGGGCGGGCACCCGTGGGCACGCGACGCACTGCGCCGCCTCGAGGAGGCCCGCGCCGCCGTTGCCGCGTTCCTCGGCGCCACCTTCCCCGACGAGGTCGCCTTCAGCCGTGGCGCCACCGGCGCGATGGCGTTCCTGGCCGACCGGTGGGGTCCCACCGCGCTCGCGGACGGCGGCGACATCCTCTACTGCCCCGGCGACCACCTCTCGACGGTGCGGCCCTGGCTCCGGCTCGCCGAACGGATGAAGAACCACGGCGTGCGGGCGGTGCCCTACCGCCGTGACCGCCTGGGCCGCATCGACCCCGACGACTTCGCACGAGCAGCGAGCGATCGCACCGCGGTCGTCGTCGCCACCGACGTCCACAACCTCCACGGCACCCGGACCGACCTCGACGCGCTGGCGATCCCGCCGGGAGCGACGGTCTGCCTCGACTGCTCCCAGACCGCGGGACGGCTGCCGCTGCGGCTGGCCGAGTCGCGCGCCGAGCTCGCGGTCGTCTCCGGCCACAAGATGTTCGGACCTCCCGGCACGGGCACCGTCTACGTACGCCGTGGTCAGCATCGCCGGATCGCGGTCGACCGGGCGGCGGCACGGAGCGGTCCGGCGCGCCACGTCTCGCCGCTCACCGACGCCGCCGAGGAGGGCAGTCTCGACGGCGCTGGGGCGGCGGCACTGGCGAGCGCCACGGCGTTCCTCGACGGCATCGGCATCGACCGCGTCGGCGGCCATCTGGCCGGCCTCGCCGCCCGGTTCGCCAACGGTGCCTCCCGGATCGGAGGGGTCACGCTCCTCGGGCCCCCGGTGGAGGCGGGCGGCCCGCACAGCGGCATCGCCGCCTTCGCCCTCGACGGCCAGGCCGGCGACGACGTGGCCTTCGCCCTCGAACGCCGCCGCATCTACGTACGCGCGGGCGACCACTGTCTCGACGGCCCGCGGGAGGACGCGGTCCGGGTGAGCTTCCACCTCTACAACGACGAGAACGACGTCGACCGACTCCTGCAGGGCCTCGCCGCCGCTGCCGAAAGGGACTGACACGTGGAGAACGAAGGCATCCGGTACGACCGTGCCGCCGCCGCCCGCATCCTGGCCGAGGTCGCCGGCGCCGACTTCCTGGCCGGCCCGGCACCGGCCGTCGGTGCGGTCTCGGTGGAGTACCGCCTCGAGGAGCTCCGGCCCGAGCCGGGGAGCGCGCTCACGACGGGGCAGCGCCGCTACCTCGAGGCCTACATGCGGCCGTGCCGGCCCGAGCAGATCGTCACCGCCACGCACCGGGTCACCTGGCGTGACTCGCGCGGGATCGCCAACAGCGGCCACATCGGGCCCGGACCGCTCGGACCGATCCTGCCGATCGCCGCCCGGGAGGCCGTGATCGCGGTCGGCGACGCGATCGCCGGCGCGGAACCCGTCACCGCCCGCTCGGACGCACTCGGCGACGACGATCTCGACACGCTCGCCGACACCACCACCGACCAGGAGCCCGCCGAGATCTTCCGCGTCGGCGCCGAGGCCGCCGGTCGCGCGCTCGTCCAGCACGGCATGCTCGCCGGACAGGTAGGCATCGACGACCCGGTCGAGTTCGCCGAGGCGATGCTGGCCTCCGGGTTCTACGGCACGGTGGCCTCGACCTGGTTCTGGGAGCTGCAGGCCTCCACCTACCGCCGGGGCATGATCCCCGCGAGCCTCGAGGGATCCGGCGGCCGGCTGCGCTACACCGCCGACACCGTCGCGCTGCTCGCCGAGATGAAGCGCCGCACCATCGCCGACGCCCACGAGGTGATGGACCGGGCGCGCGAGGAGGGCCTGGGCGTGCGCGCCGCCATCCAGCGCTACCACGTCGAGCTCGACCAGATCTCGCGCCAGTACGCCCTGCTGCCGGTCGGCGAGCGCCCGGTCTGTCTCGGGCAGCGCGTCCACCAGGTCGATGGGGCACGCGTCCAGCCGCTGGCTGCTGTCGCCGAGGCGCTGACCGGCGCGTTCCGGTCCGCGGTCGGGTCCGTGCGGATCGCGGACGCTCCCGCCCCCGCAGGGGATGCCCGGTTCGCGGCGGGGGAGCAGGAGTTCGGGGTCCCGGACATGACCTGCCGGCACTGCCGGGTGACGATCACCGCCGTCTTCGACGCCCAGGCCGCCGAGCTGATCGAGGTCGACCTGCACGGGAAGCGGGTGCGGGCCAGGTTCACCGACGCCGACCAGCGCGACCGGGTCTTCGCCGACCTGCGCGACTGCGGCTACACGGTGGCCGAGGGGTGAGTCCCCGCTATCCGCTCCCAGCGGCGCGCCACCCGATCGCCGAGCGCCTCCTGGCCGACGGTGACGCGGTGCGTGAGGCGATCGAGCGGTTCGGGTCCCCGCTCCATCTGGTCTTCCCCCAGGTCATGGCGGAGAACGCGGCTGGGCTCGCGGCCGTGCTGGAGCGCCACGGGGTGCCGTACAACATCTTCTACGCGCACAAGGTGAACGCCTCGCACACGCTCCTCGGCCGAGCAGCGGCCGCCGGTCTCGGGGCGGACGTGACCTCCGAGGCCGAGCTCTCCCGCGCTCTTGCCGCAGGATTCCCACCGGACCGGATCGAGGCCACCGGGCCGAAGTCGCGGGCCTTCATCGAGCGGATCGCGGCGCTCGGGGTCACCGCCAACGCCGACGACCTCTGGGAGCTCGACCGGCTGGCAGCCGCGGCGCGGGCCGGCAGCACGGTCCCGGTGCTGCTGCGGCTGTCCGGCTTCGCCTCGCCGGTGGTGCCGCCGTCCCGGTTCGGCATCGACCTCGCCGACGCCGACGCCGCCCTCGAGGCGGTACGCCGCGCGCCCGGCCTCGACCTGCGTGGTGTCGCGTTCCACCTCGACACCGCCGACCCGGCCGCCCGGGTGGACGCGCTGACCGAGTCGATGGCGGTCGTGGCCGCCGCGCACCGGAAAGGTCTGCGGCCGTCGGTGATCGACATCGGCGGCGGGTTCCGGCAGCGTTTCGTCGAGGACCCCGAGCCGTTCCAGCGCTATGCGCGGGCGCTCGCCGCCGCGGCGCCGGGCGAGCTGGCGTGGCCCGGGCACGACCTCGGAGTGCCGGCCGCGCACAAGTACGGCAACCACCGCCCGGCCACCGAGGTGCTCGAGCGGTTCCTGACCGCCGAGATCGAGCGGCGACCGGTCGCCGAGGTGCTGCGCGAGTGCCTGCTCACGTTGTGGATCGAGCCGGGGAAGGCCCTGGTCGACCATGCCGGGATCACCGTGGCCGAGGTGCTCTACCGGAAACGCGCGGCCGGGCGCGATCTGGTCGTGCTCGACCTGTCCCGCAACCAGATCACCCCGGCCGACCAGGAGGTCCTGCTCGACCCGGTCCTCGTCGACGGCCGCGGCGACCCACTGGAGGAGGGAGTGTTCCTGGCCGGGCGGCTGTGCCTGGAGTCCGACCTGGTCAGCCGCCGCAAGGTGTTCCTCGACGCCGAGCCGGCCAGCGGCGACGTACTCGCGTTCGTCAACACCGCCGCCTATCAGATGGACCTGTCGGCGTCCGCCGCCGGCGGGCATCCGCCGCCGCGCAAGATCGCGGCGATCCTGGACGGTGACCGATTCACCTTCGCCGCCGACACCTCCGACGACGACCACGGGAGCTGACCATGCGTTACGACAGCGTGCTGGACATGATCGGCGACACCCCGCTGCTGCGGCTCGACCCGGCCGGCCACGGTGTCCCCGAGGCCGAGATCTTCCTGAAGCTGGAGTCGGCCAACCCGTTCGGCTCCGTCAAGGACCGGGTCGCCTGGGCGCTGCTGCGCGACCACATCGACGGGATCGTCGCAGACGAGCAGGTCGTCCTGGAGGCCTCCAGCGGCAACACCGCCAAGGCGCTCCAGATCATCGCCTCGATGCACGGCGTCGGGTTCCGCGCCTTCACCAACCGGGTCCGGGTGCGCGAGGTCCGCGAGATGCTCTCGCTGCTGGGCGCTGACGTGACCGAGATGCCCGGCCTCTCGGAGTGCCCGGACCCGACCGCGCCCAACGACGTGTTCGGGGTGATCGGCGATCTCATGGAGCGCGAACCCGGCCGCTACCACCACACCTCGCAGTACACCAACGAGGACAACCTGCGAGCCCACTACGAGGAGACCGGCCGCGAGATCTACCGCGACGCCGGCCCGGTCGACCTGCTCGTGGGCGGGCTCGGGACCACCGGGTCGACCCGAGGGGCAGCGACGTACCTGCGTGAACGCAACCCTGACACAGCCGTGGTCGGCGTCGTCGCCGCCGAGGGCGACTTCATCCCCGGCATCCGCTCCGCGGCGGAGATGTGGGAGGTCGGGCTCTTCGAGCCCGGCTTCTACGACGCCATCGCCGCCGTCGACTCCGCCGACGCCATCACCGCGAGCCTCGAGCTCGCGCGGCGGCACGGGGTGCTGGCCGGGCCGACGACCGGGGCGGCCTACGCGGCGGCACGGGAACGGCTCCTGTCCGGGCCCGGGGGGCCGGTCACCGCGGTCGTGATCGCGTGCGACCGGATGGAGCCGTACCTCTCCTACTACCGCCACCGCCGCCCCGACCTGTTCGGCGCGGCCCGATCCGCCACCCAGGACGCCGCACCCTCGGTCGCTCCTGAGCAGATGGAGGCATGGAGCGCGGCCGGTGAGCACGTGGTCGTCGTGGACGTACGCACCGCCCTGGCGTTCCAGGCGGGCCACATCCCCGGCGCGATCAACCTCCGTGACGACCTGCTCGAGCAGGTCATGGAGGCGGGAACGCCGTTCTCCGAGGCCTCCCGGGTGGTCTTCGTGTGCCCGACGGGGGACCGGTCGGCGCGGTTCGCGGCCCGGGCCGCCGCGACCGGGTGCCGGGCCTACAACCTCGAGGGAGGCGTCCTTTCCTGGCGCGACAGCGGGCGTCCGCTCGCCGGCATGTGAGGTCCCCGCATCACGCGGGCATGAGGAGGAGCATCGTGCCCATCCCGCTGGCCATGAGTCCGTGACCGAGGGCCGGCAGACGGTGCTCGCGCACCGCGGCCGCGCGCAGCAGCCACCAGATCACCCCGGCCGCGCACGCCGTGATGAACAGCGCGTTGACCGCGATCGCCCAGCCCGGTGCATCTGTGGCTGCGGCCGCGGTCGGCGGGAGCGCAGCCGCGGCGCCGCCGTGGCCGGCATGACCTGCGGTGTGTGTCCCCGCTGCATGGGCATCCGTCATGAGCAGCGGCATCGCGGCGAGCATCCAGATCATCGCGGCGTTGAGCGCGAGATGTCCGACCAGGTCGGCACGCCGCGCCCGGCCGCTCGTACGGCGCAGGGCCGGCAGCAGCGCCAGCGCGAGGATCACGAACAGGCCGACCTGAACCCAGACGGCGACATCGCGGACGACCACCCAGATCATCAGGATCATCGCAGCGCTCATCACGGTGTGGTTGACGTGAAGCACGGTCTGCCCACCGGACCCGGGACAGACCACGAGGGTCCAGATGCCTGCGGTGCCCGTGAGCACGAACGCCACGGTGAGGAGGAGGTCCCAGGGAGGATCGACCACCCTGCCAACGTACCGTTGCCACACCTTGCACGAGGCCGGTTGCCGTGATCGGTGCCGCAGGCCGGAAAACCCAGCCGAGGCGTCAGGCAGGTCGGCCGAGTGGGCACACGTGTGCCCACTCGGCCGACGTAGCTGACGCCTCGCGCGACGGGGGTGACGCCTCGCTCAGGCGTCGAGGTCCTGCGCGACGAGCGCCGCGATCGTGTCGACGGCGGCCTGGTCGGGCCCGGTGACCTCGACCTTGTCGCCGTTGCCGGCGCCCAGGGTCATGATCAGCAGCGACGAGCCGGCGTCGACGGGCTCGCCGCCGGGTACGGCGAGAGTGATCTCGGCGCCGAGCTCCTCGACCTTCTCGGAGATGATCGCGGCGGGGCGGGCATGCAGGCCGACGGCGGAGCCGACGGTGACGGTCTGGGTGGGCATGATGCTCCTTAGATCGACGGTTCGGTTGATGGGAGGTACTGCGTCAGCTGGTGGCGGCGGCCGGGACCGGGGCGCGACCGACGGACTTGAGGGCGATCACGGTGGCGGCACCGACGACCACGCCGGCGGCGAGGGCGATCAGGTAGCCGAGCACGTTGGTGACGGCGAAGAGGACGAAGATGCCGCCGTGCGGTGCGCGGACGCCGACCTCGAAGAGCTCCGAGAGGCCACCGGTGACCGCGCTGCCGACCATGATGGCCGGGATGACGCGCATCGGGTCGGCCGCGGCGAACGGGATCGCGCCCTCGGTGATGAACGAGGCGCCGAGCAGCCAGCCGGCCTTGCCGTTCTCGTGCTCTGCGGTGGTGAAGAGCTGGGGACGTACGACGGTGGCCAGCGCCAGCGCGATCGGCGGGACCATGCCGCTGAGCATGACCGCGGCCATGATCCGGAGCTCGGGCGCGTTCGCGGCGAGCGAGGCGGCCCCGACGCCGGTGGCGGCGAAGGAGTAGGCGACCTTGTTGAGCGGGCCGCCCATGTCGAAGGCCATCATCAGGCCGAGCACGGCGCCGAGGGCGACGGCGCTGCTGCCGTCGAGGGCGCCGAGCCCGTCGGTGAGCCGCTCCATCAGCCAGTTGATCGGCTTGCCGAGCACCACGATCATCACCAGACCGGCCAGGATCGAGGTCACCAGCGGGATCACCAGCACCGGCATCAGGCCGCGCGCCCAGCTCGGCACCCGCCAGCCGCTGACCCAGTGGGCGATCACACCGGCGAGCACACCGCCCGCGATCGCGCCGAGGAAACCGGTCGCCGGCGCGGAGACGCCGTCAGCGTTGGCGACGCCGAACAGGTTGGCGGCCAGCGCACCCATGATGAAGCCGGGGGCGATGCCGGGGCGGTCGGCGATGGCGTACGCGATGTAGCCGGCCAGGGCGGGGATGAACAGCATGAACGCGGTCTTGCCGATGACGAAGAAGAGCGCGCCGAGGTAGACGGCGAGGCCGCTGTCGAAGAGCGCGTGCTCGAGTCCGAGCCCCTGGGCGTCGGGCAGGTTCGTGATCGTGTTGTCGACCATCACCGCGCCGTAGACGTTGGTGATGTCGTAGCCACCGAGCAGGAAGCTCAACGCGATCAGCAGGCCGCCGGCGGCGACGAACGGGATCATGTAGGACACGCCGGTCATCAGGATCCGACGGGTGCGGCCACCCCAGCTCTCCGAGGCGGTCGAGGCGGACTCGGAGGACTCGCCCCTGCCGGACTCGACGCGTGCCGCGTTCGGGTTCTCGGCGGCGGCGAGCGCCTCGGCGATCATCGCGTCGGCGTCGTCGATCGGACGCTTGACGCCGGAGGAGACCAGCGGCTTGCCGGCGAACCGGCTCCGGTCACGGACGCCGACGTCGACGGCGAAGATGGCCGCGTCGGCCTTCGCGATCGTCTCGGCGGGCAACGGCGTCGCGCCGGCCGAGCCCTGGGTCTCGACCGCGATCTCCACCCCGGCGCGCGCGGCCGCGGCCTGGAGGGCCTCGGCAGCCATGTAGGTGTGCGCGATGCCGGTCGGGCAGGCGGTCACGGCGACCAGGGAGCGCTTCTGCGTGGGAGCCGCCTCGGGAGCAGCGGCCGGCGTCTTCTGCTCGGCGGGCGCGTCGCTGACTGCGTCCAGGATGGTCCGGGCGGCCTCCTCGGCAGACTCCGTCTCGCGCAGCTTCCGGCCGAACTCGGGACGGGCCAGGGCGCGGGCCAGCTTGGTCAGGATCGTCAGGTGGGTGGCGTCGCCGCCCGCCGGTGCGCCGATGAGGAAGGCGAGGTCGGCCGGGCCGTCCTTGGCGCCGAAGTCGACCGGCGGCGAGAGCCGGGCGAAGGCCACCACGGGCTCGTCCACCCCGGACGTACGGCAGTGGGGGATCGCCAGGCCGCCGGGGAGCCCGGTGGCGGAGATCTCCTCGCGGGCGAGCGCGTCGGCGACGAGCGCGTCGAGGTCGGTGGCGCGGCCGGCGTCGGTCACGCGCTGGGCCAGGGCACGGATCACGTCGTGCTTGTCAGGGCCGAGGTCGGCGTCGAGGGCGACGAGCTCGGGGGCGATGAGTGCGGACATCAGAGTCCTCCGGTGATGGGGTCGAGGTCGCGTACCTTCACGAGATCGGCGCGGACCTGGGGTGGGGTGGGGAGGGTGGTGCCGGGGAGGCCGGCGGCTGCACTGCCGTACGCGACGGCGAGCCCGAGACGTTCAGGCGCGGGGAGTCCGCGCAGGTCGGCGAGGAGATAGCCGAACAGCGAGCTGTCGCCGGCACCGACCGTGCTGACGACGGCGGTGGGCGGCGGGGTGGCGTGCCACGTACCTTCTGCGGAGACGAGGACGGCGCCGTGTCCGCCGAGGGTCGCGAGCACGGCGGTGACCCCGCGCTCGACCAGGGTCCGGGCCGCCGCGGCGGCAGCGGCCGGGTCCTCGAGGGCGGCCGGCTCGGCGCCGGTGATGGAGGCCAGCTCCTCGGCGTTGGGCTTGAGCAGGTCGGGGGCGCTGCCCGGGAGCCCGGCGGCGAGCGCCTCCAAGGGGGCCTCGCTGGTGTCGACGGCGATGCGGACGCCGGTGGTGCGGAGTGCCCTCACGACCTCGGCGTACCAGCCGGCCGGAGCCTCCGGCGGCAGCGAGCCCGCCAGGACGACCCAGGTGGCGTGCCCGGCCTCCTGAACGAGCCGGGCTGCCAGGGCGTCGAGCAGCGCGGGAGTCGCGGTCGTGCCCGGCCCGTTGAGCTTGGTGGTGGTGCCGTCGGGCTCGGTGACGGTGGTGTTGATCCGTGGCCGGCCCGCCGGTCCGACGGTGACCACGTCGAGTCCGGAGGCCCGCAGCTCGGTGACCATCGGGTCGAGGTCGGGGCAGGGCAGCACTGCGCGCGTCGGCACCCCGGCGGCGTACGCGGCACCTGAGATGTTCACACCCTTGCCACCGGGCTGGGAGCTGGTGGTCGCGGCGCGCAGCACCTCGCCGCGGCGCAGCGGGCTGGTGAGCATCACGGTGTGGTCGATGCTCGGGTTGGCGGTCAGGGTGACGATCATGCGATCACGACCTCCAGACCGCTCTCGCGCAGCTCGTCGGCCACGTCGTCGTCGATGTCGCTGTCGGTGACGAGCACGTCGACGTTGCCCAGGGCGGCGAAGCGCAGCGTGGTCTCGACGCCGATCTTGCTGGAGTCGGTGAGGCACACGACCCGCCGGGCGGCGTTGACCAAGGCCCGTTTCGTCGCGGCCTCCTCGTGGTCGGGCGTGGAGAGGCCGTGGGCCAGCGTCAGTCCGTTGGTGGCGACGAAGGTGACGTCGACCCGCAGCCGGCTCAGCGCGTCCACGGTCTCGGCGCCGACCGCGGCCTGGGTGGCCGGGCGTACGCGGCCGGGCAGGAGGTGGAGCTCGATCTGCGGGCTGCCGGCCAGCTGGGCGGCCACCGGAACGGCATGGGTGACGACCGTGAGCTGGTGATCGCGGGGGAGGGCGTGGGCGAACCTGCTGGTCGTCGTGCCGGCGTCGATGGCGATGGTGCCACCGGCGGTGGGGAGGAGGTCGAGCGCGGCCTGGGCGATGCGGTCCTTCTGGGCGGTGAAGGTCTGCTCCCGCTCGCCGAGCGCGGACTCGAGCACGGCCATGGTCTCCACCGGCACCGCGCCGCCGTGCACCCGGCGGACCAGGCCGCGCCGCTCCAGGGTGGAGAGGTCTCGGCGCACCGTCTCGGTGGTCACCTCGAACCGCTCGGCGATGTCGGCCACGGATATCCGCCCGCGCTCGGCGACGAGACGGGCCGTCGCGATCTGTCGCTCTTCGGCGTACATCGTGGCCTCCTTCAGGATCGGTGTGGTTTCGAGTGGGTTTCGGCCTTGTGAATGCCCACATATGTTGTTTTATGCCCGAATGTGTTGACTCGTCAAGGGGTTAGGGCAGATATTTGTGGCCATGGTCACGTCTCACTCATCTGTCCTCTCCGGCACTCCGGTGGTCCCCGGGATCGTGCTGGCGCCCGTCCACGTGGTGCGGACCGAGGTCGACCCGCTGGCGCTGGCCGCGTTCGAACGACGCGGCTTCGAGCACCCGGAGGACGCCCTCGCGGCCTACGAGGCAGCCGCCACCGCCGTCGCCGACGGCTACGCGCGCCGCGCCGAGACCGCCTCGGGAGCCGCCGCCTCCGTCCTGAGCGCGAGCGCCGGCCTGGCCCGCGACAAGGGGCTGCGTGTCGCCGTGGAGAAGCACCTGCGTGCGGGGGAGGGCCTGGTCGCCTCCGTCGGGGCGGCGGTCGAGCAGTTCGCCACGCTGTTCAGCGGGATGGGCGGCCTGATGGCCGAGAGGGTCACCGACCTGCGCGACATCGAGCGCCGGGTCCTGGCCCATCTCGCCGGTGAGCCCGAGCCCGGTGTGGACGTGCCCGAGGGGACGAGCGTGCTGGTCGCCGCCGACCTGGCGCCCTCCGACACCGCCGCCCTCGACCCGGCCCGGGTGGTCGCCCTCGTCACCGAGCGAGGCGGCCCGACCAGCCACACCGCGATCATCGCCCGCCAGCTCGGCATCCCGTGCCTGGTCGGGGTGGCCGGTGCGACCGGCATCGCCCCGGGCACCCTCGTGCTCGTCGACGGCCAGGCCGGCATCGTCGACCTCGAGCCCGGACCGGACGCCGCCGCCCGCGCCGACGCCGACCTCGCCCGGCGGCAGGCGGTGGCCGCCTGGACCGGGCCCGGACGCACCGCCGACGGCCACCCGGTCGCGCTCCTCGCCAACGTCGCCGACGGCTCCTCGGCACGCGACGCGGCCGCCGGCCAGGTCGAGGGCGTCGGCCTCTTCCGCACCGAGCTCTGCTTCCTCGACCGGCGCGAGGAGCCCGCCGTCGCCGAGCAGGCCGACGTGTACGCCGAGGTGCTCGCGCCCTTCGCCGGCCGCGGCCATGTGGTCGTGCGCACCCTGGACGCGGGCTCCGACAAGCCGATCGCCTTCGCGACCCATGAGGGGGAGGAGAACCCCGCCCTCGGTGTACGCGGCCTGCGGCTCGCCGCGGACAACCCCGGGCTCCTGGAGCGCCAGCTCGACGCCATCGCGATCGCCGCCGAGCGCACCGGCGCCGACACCTGGGTGATGGCGCCGATGGTCGCCACCGTCCAGGAGGCGGCCGACTTCGCCGCGCTCGTCCGCGCCCGCGGGCTCAAGCCCGGCGTCATGGTGGAGGTGCCGGCCGCAGCGCTGATGGCCCACCGGATGCTGGAGGTCGTCGACTTCCTCTCGATCGGCACCAACGACCTGACCCAGTACGCCATGGCCGCCGACCGGCTGGCCACCGACCTCGCCCACCTCACCGATCCCTGGCAGTCCGCGGTGCTGCAGCTCATCGCGATCACCGCCGAGGCGGGGCGTACGGCCGGCAAGCCGGTCGGGATCTGCGGCGAGGCCGCCGCCGACCCGCTGCTGGCGCCGGTCCTGGTGGGGCTGGGGATCACCTCGCTGTCGATGGCACCCGCCGCCGTCCCGGCCGTCGGCGCCCGGCTCGGCTCGGTGACCGCCGGTCTGTGCGACGGCGCCGCCGAGGCCGCGCTCGGTGCGCTCTCGCCGGCCCAGGGTCGCGAGGCGGTCGCCAAGATCCTGGAGTGACCGACGCCGGTGCACACTGGGCGCATGCCCGCGCACTACGCGTTCTCCGAGACCTGGGAGCTGCCGTTGTCGCCGGAGGCGGTGCGGGAGGTGCTGGTCGACCTGGAGCGCTACCCCGGGTGGTGGCCCCAGGTGCGGGCGGTGGCGAAGCTCGGGGACGACGATGCCCTGCTCGTGTGCCGGTCGGCGCTTCCTTACGACCTGGAGATCGCCCTGCACGCGGTCAGCCGCGACCTGCCGACGCTCGAGGTGCGGATCGGCGGCGACCTGGACGGCTTCGCCCGGTGGACCCTGACACCGGCGCGGAGCGGGAGCCGCATGGTGTTCGAGCAGGAGGTCGACGTACGCGGCCTGCTCGGCCTCGCCTCGGTCGCGCTGCGGCCGGTCCTTGCCTGGAACCACCGGCAGATGATGCTCGGCTGTCGCCAGGGGCTGGTCGCCGCCGTCGGCGCGGTCTAGAGGGCCGAGCCCTTCTGGTATTCGGCCCAGGAGAGGTTCCAGTCGCCGAAGCCGTTGTCCCACTCCATCTTCCGGTCGGTGCCGGTGGTCTCGACGACGTCGCCGATGCGGGCCAGGCCGTAGAGCCAGGCGGCGTTGTCGGTGGAGATGCCGGTGCAGCCGTGGGAGACGTTGGCGTAGCCCTGGGAGCCGGTCGACCACGGGGCGGCGTGGATGAACTCGCCGGAGTTGGTCAGGCGCATGGCGTACTCGACGTCGTCGAGGGAGTAGTAGTCGCTCGAGCCCTGGTCGGAGATGCCGATGGTCTCCGAGCGCATCTCCTTGATCCGGTGCTTCTCGGAGATGACCTTGATGCCCGAGCGGGTGATGAAACCGGGCTTGCCGGTGGTCGCCGGGATCGTACGCAGCAGCTTGCCGTTGCTGAAGACCTTCATCCGGTGGGTGCGCGCGTTGACCCTGATGATGTGCGCGTCACCGACCTTGTAGGTGGCGGTGCGGCTGTGCTGGCCGTAGACGCCCGCGCCGGCGGAGGCGCCGTTGAGGTCGAGGTCGACCTTGATGGTGGTGCCGGGCTTCCAGTAGCGCTGCGGGCGGTAGCGGGCCTCGGTGTCGGAGACCCAGTACCAGGACCCGACCTGGGCCGGGGTGGCGGTGACGTGCATGCGCTTCTCGAAGGAGGCGTGGTCCTTGACCGGGACGTCGAAGTAGGCCGCGACCGGCATCCCGACGCCCACCTCGGACTTGTCGACGGGGACGATCGTGGCGAAGGTCTGCTGGGCCAGCGAGAGCGAGCGGGTGGTGAAGCTGCTGGTAACCTTGCCGGTCTGACCGGTGGCGGTGACCGTGTAGCGCAGCGCCGGGTCGAGCAGCTCGTTGGCGGTCCACTTCTTCTTGTCCGCCGAGAGCGAGCCGGGCAGGGTGCGGCCATCGGGCTTGGCGACCTTCACGCTCGTGAACTCACCCGAGGTCGCGGTCACGGTGACGGTGCTGTCGACCGAGACGTCCTTGGCGCCGTCGGCGGGGGAGATCTCGGCGGCGAGAGGCTCCGGGGACGGGGAGGAGCTCGACTCGCCCTTGGCGCCCGATCCCGGGGTCTCGGGGACCTCGGCACAGCCGGAGAGCACGAACAGGGCCACGGCGGCCACGACGACAGGGAAGGAACGAACCCGCATGGGATAACTATGCGGTAGGCGGCAACCAAATTGTCGGCGTGTCCGCGCGTGTGACAAAGGTTGTGCTCTTGTCGGTGGCGCCACGTACGGTATCTGCCGATGAGTGACACTCGCGTCGAGGCGGCGTACGCCGGGGCTCTGGCCGCCTTCAAGAACCCGATGCTCGACCTTCTGCACGGCCGGTTCGCGCCGTTCGTGGTGGCGGTGCTCTCGGTGACCTTCACCTCCGAGCGGGCCTCGGTCCCGGTGGTGGACGCGCACGCCGAGATCGGCGACATGCTGGACCGGCTCCGAGCAACCGGCCACGCCGAGGGCGAGGGTGGCGAGGTGATGCTCCCGGTCGGCACGGCCCGCGAGCTGTGCCGCCAGTGGGTGCGCGCCGGCTGGCTGCTGCGCCAGATCGAGGGCGAGGACGAGGTCTACCGGCTCTCCGCGCACGCGGTGGGAGCCCTGGAGATCGCCGGGAGGGCCAGCGGGTCGCGGGCGCGGGTCTCCGAGTCGCGCGTGCGGACGCTGCTGGAGGCGGTCGAGCGGCTCGCTCAGGACGCCGACCCTGATGTGCTCACCCGGGTGGCCCGGCTGACCGAGGAGATCGCCGAGCGGCGCGCCGAGATCGCCCGCCTGGACCGCACCGGGGTCGTCGACACCGTCGAGGACGACACCCTGCTCGAGCAGGCCGAGAACATCCTCCACCTGACCCGCGAGCTCCCGGCCGACTTCGCGCGCGTGGTCGAGTCGATCCGGGCGATGCAGCGCGACGTGGTGACCGACCTGCGCCAGGACGTACGCCCGGCCGGCGAGGTCCTGCGCGAATACCTGCAGCGCGGCAAGGACGTGATGGCCTCCACGCCGGAGGGCAAGGCGTTCGCCGGTGCGCTGCGGATGATCGGCGACCCCCGTCGCCTCGACGACCTGGCGGCCAACCTGCGCACGGTGCTGCGCCACCGGTTCACCACGGCGATGGGGCCGGCCGAGCGGGCCGAGCTCGCGGCCGTCGGGAGGCGGATCGAGACCGGCGTCGCCGAGGTCCTCGCCGCCCAGCAGACCGCGTCCCACGTGATCACCACCCAGGTGCGTACGCACGACCCGGCGCGCGACCGGCAGGTCGACGACCTGCTGCGCGATGTCATGGTCGGCTTCCAGGCGTGGATGCCGACCTCGCGGCCCGCCGAGGCCGTCGAGCCGCTGCGCCGGCTGCCTCTCGCCGACCTGGGCCACCTGCGTCAGTCGGTCAGCGAGCTGCGGCCGCCCGAGCCACCGGCACCGCTGGCGGACTGGGGCGACGTGGAGAGCGCGGTCGAGGACACCAAGGCCTGGGGCGGACCCGGCTACCGGGCGATCGAGGCCCATCTGGACGCCTATCTCGCCGCTCACGCGGGTGAGGGGCCGGTCGACGTGGCCGAGGTCTTCGCGGCAGCGCCGGAGGAGATCCGGCGGCCGGTCGACCTGCTCGGCCTGCTCGAGATCGCTCACCGCCGCGGCATGGCCGAGACGGGTGAGATCTCGACCATCGAGGCGGTCCGTGCGGACGGGGTGCGCCGCAGGTTCGCGTTCGGCGGGGTGAGGATGACGGATGGCGATGCAACTGGCGAAGGAACTGGCGAAGGGGCCGACGTTGACTGAGACCGAGACCGAGGCGGTCGCCTACGGGAGCGAGCCGGAGGGCTTCATCGAGCCGGTCTCGATGGAGGACGACCCGACCGAGCTCTTCGTCGGCGACCGCGGGGTCCTGGACGCCGACGTACGCCGGGTGCTGGTCCAGCTGCTGCGCCGGCGGTTCATCACCGCTGAGCGGAGCCCGCGCCAGTGGCGTACGTTGCTCGACCATCAGGCCGTCATCGAGTCGCGGCTCCATGACCTGTTCGTCCGGCTCGTGGTCGACCACGACCGCGGGATCGCCTACAAGCGACAGGTGCGCTCGGAGGAGCTGGACGTGCCCGTGCTCCTCAAGGACGACGCCTACTCCCGGGCCGAGACGCTCGTGCTGGTGCACCTGCGCACCGTCTTCCAGCGCGAGCGCGGCGCCGGGGAGAGCTCGGCACGCGTGGACGCCGACGAGCTGGAGCAGACCGTGCTCACCTACTTCGACGTCGCCAGCGGCGACGCCGCGCCGCGCCGCGAGATCCGCCGGGCGGTCGAGCGGCTCGCCCGCGAAGGCCTGATCGAGGAGGAGTCCGAGGATCGTTACCGGATCACGCCCCTGGTCGAGATCGTGCTGAGCGTCGAGAAGCTGACCGAGCTCAAGGCGTGGCTGAAGGACCCGACCGGTACGTCCGGGGTCGAGGTCATCGGCGACGACGCGGATGATCCGGATGGTCCGGAGAGCGACGACGAGGCGGAGGAGACCGAGCGGTGAACATGATCGACAGCCTCTTCGGCCTCATCCCGGCCCGCTCGACCGGCCGGCAGTGGGTCGCGAGCGAGCTGCAGCTGGTCAACTGGGGCGGCTACGACGGCGCCCACCGGATTCGCTTCTCGCCGAGCGCGACACTGCTCACCGGAGGCTCCGGGTCGGGCAAGTCGACGCTGATGGACGCCTACATCGCGCTGATCATGCCGCACACGACGCCCTTCAACGGCGCCTCCAACGGCGGCGTGGTGGGCCGGCCACGCGGCCAGGACCAGCGCAACATCCTCTCCTACGCCCGCGGCAAGATCGACGAGGCGAAGACCGCCGAGGGCACCAAGATCCGGGTGCTGCGCGGCGACGGCCGCGACACCTGGTCGGCGATCGCGATGACCTGGGCCGACCAGACCGGCGCCCGCTTCACCGCGGTCCGGGCCTGGTACGTCCCCGCGTCCGCCAAGAACCTCGACGACGTGACCAAGCTTCGTGCCGTGGCCGAGGCGGGCTTCGACGTACGCGACCTGGAGCCGGTCGCCGCCCACCGGTTCACCCGCACCGCGGTCTCCGAGATCGGGCTGACCCCGATCGACACCGACCGCGACTTCACCGCTCGGATCCACTCCGCGCTGGGGATCGGCGCCGCCGGCGACGGCGAGAAGGCCGTCAACCTGCTGGGAAGGATCCAGGCGGGCCAGCAGATCACCACCGTCGACGACCTCTACAAGAAGATGGTGCTCGAGGAGCCCGAGACCCTCGCCACCGCCGACGGCGTCGTGGCCCACTTCGACGAGCTCTCCGCGACCCGCGACCGGATGGTCACCGCGCAGCAGCAGGTGCGGGCGCTGACGCCGATCCGCGAGCACCGGGCGGCCATCGAGGACGCCGCGTCCCGGCTCGAGGTCATCGACGGGATCGGTGTCTTCGGCGACGAGGCGACCTCCGCCGGGCTGTGGCGGGCCGGGAAGCGCGTCGACCTGCTGAGCGAGCTCGAGGCCGACCTCAGCTCCCGCAGGGGCGCCGCGGAGAAGGCGGTCGCCGAGAAGCAGGCGCTCATCGACGCCGCCGAGTCCGAGCGCGACGGCCTCGCCGTCACGGTCGCGGCCTCCGGTGGTCGCCGCCTCGAGGAGGCCACCCGCGAGATCAAGTCCGCCGAGAGCCGGGCCGATCAGGTACGCCGCGCCCGCGAGGCGCTCGAGGCCGAGCTCGAGGTCCTCGGCGCCACGGTGACGACGCAGGCCGAGTTCGAGGCGCTCCAGACGACCGCGCGGGAGGCGCTGGTCGACGACGACGCCCGCACCACCGCCCTCAACGTCTACGCCGCCGCGCGGTCCGCCGAGTCCGAGGCGATCAAGCTGGTCGGCCGGCTCGAGGACGAGCTCGCCGACGCCGAGAAGACGAAGAACAACATCCCGGAGCCGCTGCGTGCGGCCCGGGCGGTGCTGGCCGAGGCGGCCGGGCTGAGCCCGGCGGAGATGCCGTTCGTCGGCGAGCTCGTCGAGGTACGCACCGAGCACGAGGCCTGGCGCGAGGCGTTCAACCTGGCGCTGGGCGGCTTCGCGACCACGATGCTCGTCGACGCCGCTCACGTCGGCGCCTTCCGGGCGGCGATCGACTCGGTGCGGCAGCGCACGCGGATCCGCTACGAGGCGGTCCCCACCGGGACGAAGGACACCACGATCCTCGACGAGGGCACCCTGCCGGGACGCCTCGACTACCGCCGCGGCGTCTTCACCGGATGGCTCAAGAAGCGACTGGCCGAACGACACGGCTACGTCTGTGTGCAGACCCCCGCGCTGCTCGGCCAGCACCGGATGGCGCTGACCGTCACCGGTCAGGTCTCGCAGGGTTCGCGCGGTGCTCACGGCGGCCAAGGCGCCGGCAACGTGCTCGGGTTCACCAACACCCGACGCGTCGCCGAGCTCACCGAGCTCCTCGAGGCCGCCCGCCAGGACGCCGAGAGGGTGAGGAAGGCGGTCGGGGAGGCCGAGCGCGCCATCAAGCAGCTCGACCTGCGGCGTACGTCCTTCAAGGCGGTCTCCGCGCTGACCTGGGACCAGGTCGACGTCGCCGGAGCCACCGCCGAGCGCGACCGGTGGGCCGCGGTGATCGAGGAGGTCACCGCCGACAACCCCGAGATCGCGACGCTCCAGCAGCGGCTGAAGGAGGCTCGGGCCAAGGTCGACGCGCTGCGCGAGGGGATCGGTGCCGCCAAGAGCACCTTCAAGGAGCTCGACGAGCGGTGGAGCGACGTCGTCGAGCAGGTCGACCGGGCCAAGGACGCGCTGGAGGACGCGGCCGCCTCGGGCACCGAGGTCGCCCCGGCCCAGGCCGACTATCTCGAGCAGCTCTTCAAGGCGGCCGGCGGCGAGGAGGCCGGCCGCCGCGAGGACGCGCTCGCCGAGCTCGACGCCGTCTTCGCCCGCGCCGGGGAGAGCCTCGACACCGACCGCGCCGGTGCCCAGGAGACGATCGGCGCCGCCCGCATCCAGCTGCAGCAGACCTTCGAGTCCTTCCTGGAACGCTGGCCCAACCCGAACCTCCACACCGACCCCGACGCCTCCTACGCCGACTTCGACCGGCTCCTCGACGAGCTGCAGACCAGCGGTCTGCACGAGCTCGAGGTCGAGTGGCGCGACTCCCTGCTCAACCTGTCGGGCAATGACCTGACCAACCTCGACTCGACGTTGTCGCGGGCCGCGCGGGAGATCCGCGACCGGATCGACCCGATCAACCAGATCCTCGGCGAGCTTCCGTTCAACGACGATGCCCACCGGCTCCGGATCGACACCCAGGAGGGCCAGTCGGCCGTTCGTGGCCGGTTCCGTCGCGAGCTGCGCGCCGTGCGCGACCTGATCGAGAAGGCGACGACCAACGAGAACCGGGAGCAGGCCTACACCCGGATGTCCCGCCTCATCGACCGGATGCGCCGCACGGCCCCCGACTTCGCCGACCTGATCGACGTACGCAACCACGTCCGCGTCAGCGCCGAGAAGGTCACCGCCGACACCGGCGAGCACGTCGCCCTCTACGACCACATCGGCGAGAAGTCCGGTGGCGAGTCGCAGGAGCTGGTCGCCTTCATCGTCGGTGCCGCGCTGCGCTACCAGCTCGGCGACGCCGGGGCCGAGCGGCCGCGCTATGCGCCGGTCTTCCTCGACGAGGCGCTGATCAAGGCCGATGCCCGCTTCACCGGCCGTGCCATCGGGGCCTGGCGGGGTCTCGGCTTCCAGCTCATCATCGGCGCCCCCAACGACAAGCACAGCGCCATCGAGCCCCACGTGGACGTGCAGTACACGGTGCTCAAGGACGCCGAGGGTCACTCGTTCCCGAAGCTCGAGGTCGGGCTCGAGGAGATCGCGGCCGGCTGACCAGCTGCCTAGGGCTGGATCGACAGGAACAGGAACGACGCCAGCAGGACCAGGTGGACGAACCCCTGGAGGGCGTAGACGCGGCCCTGGACGACGGTCAGTCCGGTGACGAAGACGGTGATGACCAGGAGCACGATCTGGGTGGGCTCGAGGCCGAGCACGAGGGGGCCGCTGAGCCAGATCATCGCGACGGCGATGGCGGGGATGGTGAGGCCGATCGAGGCCATCGCCGAGCCGTAGGCGAGGTTGAGGCTGGTCTGCACGTGGTCGCGCGCCGCGTTGCGGACCGCGGCGATGGACTCCGGCGCGAGGACGAGAAGGGCGATCACGACGCCGACGACCGCGTAGGGGAACCCGAGCCGCTCGACGGTGCTCTCGATCGTGGGGGAGAGGACTTTGGCCAGGCCGACCACCGAGACCAGCGAGATCAGCAGCAGAGCCAGGCTGAGGCCGGCCTCGCCGGCCGAGGGCGGGTCGGCGTGGCCGTCCTCGTCGAGGTCGACCAGCCCGGTCATCCGGCCGTGCTCGTCGCTGGTGACGGGGAGGAAGAAGTCGCGGTGGCGGACGGTCTGGGTGAAGAGGAAGGCGACGTAGAGCGCCAGCGACGCGATGGCGGCGAAGGCGAGCTGCGAGGGTGAGTACTGGGGGCCCTGCGCCGACGTCGTGAACGTCGGCAGCACCAGGGTCAGGCCGGCGAGCGCGATGACCGTGGCGACGGCGGATCCGGTACCGGCGGCGTTGAAGCTGACCAGACCGTGCTTGAGGGCGCCGACCATCAACGAGAGCCCGACGATGCCGTTGAGGGTGATCATCACCGCGGCGAAGACGGTGTCGCGCGCATAGGTGCTGGTGTTGTCGCCGCCGCTGGTCATCAGCATCACGATCAGGCCGACCTCGATGACGGTGACCGCGATCGCGAGGATCAGCGAACCGAACGGCTCACCGACCTTGTGGGCGACGACCTCGGCGTGGTGGACCGCACCGAGAACCGCTCCGATCAGCACCGCCGCCACCACGGCGAGGACCGCCCAGTGGTCGTGGCGGAACCACGCGAAGACCAGCACCACCACCGCGAGGATCGGCACGACCACTGACCACTGCAGGCGGCCCCGGACCGCTGGTGCGCTCATGGAGCGACCCTAACCCGGCGTGGGCCCGCTGCCGGGGTGCCCGACACGCGCTCGTAGCCTGAGGACGTGCCCTCCACCTACACCCCTCCGGCCGCGTTCAAGACCCGTCCCGACCTGCTGGGGAGGTTCGGCATGGTCGGCTCGACACACTGGCTGGCCACCGGCACCGCCCAGGCGGTGCTCGAGCGCGGAGGCAACGCCTTCGACGCCGTGGTGGCGGGCGGCTTCGTGCTGCACGTGGTCGAACCGCACCTCAACGGGCCTGGCGGTGACCTGGTCGGCATCTTCGCGCCCGCCGGCGGCGAGGCGACGGTGCTGATGGGCCAGGGGCCCGCTCCTGCGGGGGCGTCCGTGGAGCACATGCGTTCCGAGGGCCTCGATCTGGTCCCGGGCTCGGGTGCACTGGCGGCCGCGGTGCCCGGTGCGGTCGAGGCCTGGCTGATGCTGCTGCGCGACCACGGCACCTGGGAGCTGGGCGACGTGCTCGCCTATGCGGTCGACTACGCCCGCAACGGTCATCCGATCCTGGGCCGGGCGGTCTCCACGATCGCCACCGTGGCCGACCTGTTCCGCGACCACTGGCCCACCTCGGCCGCGCACTGGCTCGTCGACGGCGAGCCGCCGGCACCCGACACGATGGTGCGCAACGAGGCCTACGCCACCGTGCTCGACCGCCTCGTGGCCGCCGGTGACGGCGCCGCGACCCGCGAGGAGCGCATCGACGCGGCGCGTGCCGCCTGGGGGAGCGGTTTCGTCGCCGAGGCGGTCGAACGGTTCGTACGCACCCCGCACCGGCACTCCTCCGGAACCGATCATTCCGGGGTGATCACGGCGGCCGACATGGCCGGGTTCTCGGCTGCGTACGAGACGCCGGTGACGACCGAGTTCCGTGGCCACACGATCGCGAAGGCGGGACCGTGGACCCAGGGGCCGGTGCTCCTCCAGACGCTCAACCTGCTCGAGCCGCTCGACAATGCGCTGCTCGACCCGAGCAACCCCGAGGGTGCGCACACGATCCTGGAGGCGACCAAGCTCGCCTTCGCCGACCGCGACGCCCACTACGGCGACAACGCCGATCCGGAGGTGATCGAGACCCTCCTCTCGAAGGAGTACGCCGCCACCCGCCGCCCCCTGATCGCCGACGTCGCCTCGACCGAGGTGAGGCCCGGTCTGGGCGCGACGGCCTTCCCGCCGCTGCGCGAGACCTACGACCCGGCCGCGGTCGCGTCCGGGGTCGGCGAGCCGACGGTCTCTCGCACGGGCGAGACCCGTGGCGACACCTGCCACATCGACGTCGCCGACCGCTGGGGCAACATGATCGCGGTGACTCCGTCGGGTGGGTGGCTGCAGTCCTCGCCGACGATCCCCGAGCTCGGGTTCTGCCTCGGCACCCGGCTGCAGATGACCTGGCTGGAGCCGGGGCTTCCCTCGACACTCACCCCTGGGCGGCGGCCTCGCACCACCCTCACCCCGACCCTCGTCCTCCGCGACAGGCACGCCGTCGCTGCGCTCGGGTCGCCCGGTGGGGATCAGCAGGACCAGTGGCAGCTGCTCTATCTGCTGCGCACTCTTGTCGGTGGCTATTCACCGCAGGAGGCCATCGACGCACCCGCGCTCCACTCGACGTCGTTCCCGGGCTCGTTCTGGCCGCGCACCTGGGTTCCTGCCGGTGCGGTGCTCGAGGATCGGCTTGGTGCTCGCGTTGTCGAGGGGTTGCGATCTCGAGGTCACGTCGTGGAGCTCAGCGGGGACTGGTCTCTTGGTCGGCTCTCGGCGGTCACGCGGGATCCTGGGACCGGCACGCTCTCTGCTGCTGCTAATCCTCGGGGGGCGCAGGGGTACGCCGTCGGGCGGTAGGGTCGCTCGTCGGGCCGCCGGAGCTGCTGGGCGGGGGCGTGTCGAGACCCTGTGCGCCGGTGGTTGTCGAGACCACCCTTGAGGAAACCTCGGTTGGCGACTGTGTTTTCGGGTCAGGG
>NZ_JZDQ02000011.1 GCF_000960475.2 Nocardioides luteus
TTCACCGGCACCCGTGTAGACATACTCGGCCTCTCCGAGCTCGTCGACGACTCCGTCGGCGCAGGTCTCGCCTGCGGTGAGGGTCTTGACGAGCTTCCCTTCGCGGTCCCAGCACATCGCTTGAGCCACGGACCGACGCGCAGCGGCGCCCTCGGCGGTACGGGCCCCGTTGTGGATGGCGGCGATCTCAGTCGCGGACAGGGCCCGGGAGTACAAACCCATCTTCGCGACGGAGACTGGGGAGAAGAACTGGCCCGCAGCCGTGGAGCTGGCATCGGCACCGACGAAGAATCCATCGCGGCCGAGGTTGCCGGGCCGCTTCAACGGGCCTGGCGCATCGACGCTGGCGGCGAGCTGGCCGTCAAGGTAGAGGCGGGCGGTGTCGCCATCCCAGGTCCCGATCGCGTGGTACCACTTCCCGGCCGTGATGTCGGCTTGAGCTTGGCGATAGCCACCGTCGGTGTAGATGGTGAAGGTGAGCTTGCCGTTGTAGACCACCATGGAGGCACCGCCGCCCTCCTTGGCTGAGCACACCGGGTGCTCGGTGGTGTTGGGGAGGGTGCCGTTGTCCTTCATCAGGCACTCGATGCTCATCTCGTCGGTGAGCTTGTCCCACTGGGCATCGCCCATCGCGTAGGAGTAGGCGTCATCGACGCCGTCGAACTTGGCAACCTTCGACCCTGCCAGCCCGAGCTTGGCCCGACGTGTCGCGTCCAGGGTGGTGTCGTCGATGACGGCGGGGGTGCCGTGCTTGGTCATCGCCCGGCCCTGGGCGTCATCGGTCGGGGTGCCGTCGGTGTAGTCGACGTCCAGGACATCAGGTTCTGGAACGGCGACTTCGGCGACTTCGGTCCCAGTCCGGGTCTCCTGGCCGCCAGTCGCGGTGTAGGTGAACCCGCGGGTCGGGAGCGGGGTGATGGTTCCGTTGGCCGCCTTTGTTGTTCCGGTGATCGAAGTGACCGCGTGGGGGCCGGCGTTCCCAGCCTGCGTGTAGTCGTAGTCGGCGGTTTCGGTGGTCCCGGTGAGGCCGTCGCGATAGCTCTGAGTCTCGCGGTTGCTGTTGAGCGGGTTGTAGGTGTAGCCGACCTGATAGGGCGCCGGACCGGCCAGGGCCGGGTTGCCTGGATCGCCAGTTCCGCACTCGGTCGCCAACGCTGGGGTCCAGGCGTGCTTCAGGCGCGCGAGGTTGTCGTAGGTGAAGCACTGCTTCTCTCCGCGCGCACCGACACCGGTGTCCCCGCCGAGGGCGGTGTTGCTGGGGGTGTCGGTGATCTCGGTGATGTTGCCCGAGTCCGTGTACTTGTAGCTCTGGTTCAGGTCGTTCCCCGTGATGCCCTCTCGCTTGAGCACCTGACCGGTGAGCCGGCCGGTGGTCGGGTCGTAGGTGCGGGAGAGCGCGGCGGAGTAGGTGTTGCCGAGGTCGGCGAGCTCGAGCCTGCCGAGGTCGTCGTAGTGGGAGTCGGCCACGTAGGTACCCCACCCGAAACCGCCACCCATCCACCGGGGCTTGGAGGCTTGGTCGTAGTAGGTCGTGACCCGCTCGGACCCCAGAATCGCTGCGGAGTCGGTGGAGGAGATCTTGGAGGTGGTCTGGGAGGCGACCTGGCCGTCGGCCGTGTAGGTGTAATCCACCGAGGCGGACTCGGTCGAGAGCCGGGCCAAAGCTTCGGGGATGTCGCCGGCGGGTCCGGCGCCCTCACCGGTGCCATCACCGGTAGCGGCTTGAGGGTATTCCAGGGTCGTGGTCAGGGGCCGGTAGGCGTCATCGACCTTCCCCGTCCGGGTGGTGTAGTCGCCCTCGCTGGTGTGGCGGGTGGTCGCGTGCTCGATCCCGAGCATCCCGGCCGTGTCCGGGTCGGCGGTCGGGTCGCCGTCGTAGGCGTGCTCGACCCGGATGTTCCCGCCGATCGTGTCATCTCGGAGGGTCAGAGGTCGACCAAGCTTGTCGTAGGTGTAGGCGATCGTCTTGCCTGTGCCGTTGGTGACTGTCTTCGGCTGCCCATCCGTGGTGTAGGTCGTGTTGGTGACCCCAGCATCTGGGTCGTCAGCGCGCGTTTGGCGGCCAGCGAAGTCGTACTCGTAGGACCAGGTCGTGCCCGCTGGGTCCTTGAGTTCGATCAGCTGGTCGGACTGGTCGTAGGTATACGTGGTGTCCTGGGTCGCAATGCCGTCGTGCTGGCGCTGGATCTTGGTCCGGCCGAGCGCATCAACGATCGTCGTGGTCTTGACCCCACCATCGGGCGGGGTGATGGTGGTCGCTTTACCGTTGTAGGAGGTGAGGGTGCGCCACTTCTCGTCATAGCCGTTGACCGAAGGGTCGGACCAGAGGATCTCGTCGGTGACTCGGCTCGCCTTGTCGTAGAGCCACGAGACCATCTTGTCCGGCTCGACAATCGTCTTGTAGTTCAACAAGTCTGCGGTCGGCTTCCCGGCAACAGAGAGCCACGGGCCGTACGTTTTCTGCTTCTCCCCGGCAGTGTTGTAGACGGTGTGGGTCATCACCCGGGTGTCAACCGCCTTGGACCGGTTCTGGTACGAGTCGCCGGTGTTTGCGGACTCAGTCTGAGTCTGAAGCTCGCGGCCCAAGCCGTCGCTGATCGCGACCGCTGTGTGGTAGCCGTCCCCGTGAGCGTTGAGGGTCTGGGTCGTGACCGCGTTGATGCCGTTGGCGCGGTCGGTGTAGTCGTACTTGACCGAGGCCTTGCCGATGCTGGCGTGCTGCGGATAGGTCACAGTCAGCAGACGGCCCAAGCCGTCATAGCTGGCCTTGGTGACCCTGTCGTTGACGTCCTTGGCCTCGAGCACGACACCGAGGAACGGGTCGTACTTCTTCGAGGTCACGAATTCCGGCCGCCACCCAGTTGTGCCGTCGATGTCACCCTGATTGGTGGTGATCTGTTCGACCAGACCAGCACCAGCCGGGGCGTAGGTGGTGGTCGTGGTTCGGTCGACCGCCGGGTCGTCTGGATAGACCGTCTCGCTAACCGTCCGGCCGAGAGCGTCCGTGGTGGTCTTGCTGATGCGGACCATCCCTGCCCGGCCGGCACCGTCCATCGTGCCTGCCTTGACCGCACCGACCGTGGTCGAGGTGGTGGCAACCTTGGGGTCGATGGCCCAGGTCTCGACCGGGATCCCCTCGGCGTTGACCTTGACGACCTCCTCACTGAGCAGGTCCGAAGGCGCGACCGCGTCGAGATCGGTCGAAGAGGGGCAGGCGCCGACGTCGGCTGCGGTCGTGTTCAGGGTCTGGGTACGCCACACCAGGCCACGCTGGTTCGCGAGGTCAGCGGGGGCAGTGCGATCACGGTGGGCATACGCCATCCGGACACACGTGTCATCAGAGTCCGTGCCCAGATCGCCGCGGTCGCTGACCTTGGTCGGCTGACCGTACTCGTCAAAGGTCGTCGAGGTGAGGGTGCGGAAGTCCAGGCCCGTCGTGGTGTCGCCGGTGGCGTCGTAGGAGAACCCGTATTCGTCCGACCCAGTGACCCGGGTCGCTTCGAGCTTGCCCTTGGTCACCACAGGCGCGGAGATGTCGGTCCTCGTGACGGTCTCAGAGACCTTCTTACCCTCGTTGAACGAGATAGTGGCGAACACGTCTCCGACACGTGCGTCCTCATCGTCGGCGACCGAGACCTTGTGTCCCTCCGCGCCTGCAGTCAGGGTCTGGGATGCCTTGCCGCGGTAGTAGAAGGTCTGGACCGGGCTGGTCGCCTCCGTGCCCACGCCTTGGGTGGTCTTGACCCATTTGAAGCCACGGAACTCCGAGTGGGTGAGGTTCTTGGGATCGGTGATCGCTGCGACCGGCTCGGCCCAAAACGCTCCACCCGCGGTGTCGTAGTCGTAGTGCGTCTCGGTCGGTGCCGAACCCGTCGGAAGGATCGCCGCATCGGCGGGGTTCGAGGACCCGGAAGCGACGATCGAGGACACGACGTATTTCTGGAACCAGTCGACAATCGGCTCCGGCTCTGTGGTATCGCCGGCCACGCTCATCCACTTGACCGGGAAACACAACCGCCTGTTCCCCGCACCACCGTCTCCGCCAGGATCTGTGGCGGCGGGCTTGGTGGCGCAACCGCCCTTATAGCCGATCGAGACACTCGCACCCGACTCGGTGCGGATGGCGTTCAGGCGTGGGCGCCACATGCCGGCCGCATTGTCGGTGGAGGTGTCGAGCCGGTTCTTCATCGCTACCCAGCCCAGTTCCACCGACGGCAACGTGACATCAGGGGCATTGCTCGAGCCGCCACGGCCGATGTGGGTGATCTTGTCCAGCCGCAGGATCCGGCCGGTGCCGCCCTTACCCACCGAGTAGTCACCGGGCGAGAACCACGACTGCCCAAGCTGCCACTCATCAACCGTCACGTCGGCACCAGCACTCGTGTCGTAAGCCAGGGTGCGGACTCCGGTGAGCTGCTTGGTGGTGTAGAACGCCGGGGAAACCTTCTCCTTGCACTCGGTCGCGTCCGCGGCACAGCGCAGATCGGTCGGTACGTCGGTCTTGGTAGCGCCAGCGTCCGTCCACTCGCGCGCAGTGGTTTCGAAGATCACCTTCGCCGGTGCATTCGTCGGGGTGTCGGGGCCGTCCGTGACCTGGCGGGTTCCGTATTCGATCCTCTTCAACCAGCCACCTGGCTGATATTGGCGGACTTTCTCGCCCATGTCCGCGCCGTACGCGGCGGTGTTGGAGCCGTAGAAGTAGGTCATCGAGTTCCCTGTCGGGTCCACGACATAGTCCAGGTTCCACCGCCACGCCTGCTGGACCGCCGAGGCCGCGAACGAGGAGTCATAGCCCGGCTCACCGGGGTGGTTGCCGTAAACCGGGGTCGTCCAGGTCGAGTTCAGTGCCTCGCCCTCGACTGGTGCGCGGTCACGACCGAAGTAGTAGACGGTCCCATCGACGCCGGTGACCTTCCAATACTCGCCGCTGGCATCTCGCAACCCGGCCGGGACACCGTCGGGCGCCGGGGCTCCGGTGAGGTGTTGGATCTTGGTGCCGTCGATGTCCTTCGGGAGCCACTCGCCGGTCTCATCGTTCTTGACCAGGGCAACCGAGGTCCCGCCCAGCATCAAGGTCGCGTTGTCGATGCCCCAACACAGGTCGCCGGTGCGGTGGGTCTTGTTGTTCGCCGTGGTCCCGGACTTGTCGTCGCGGTCGTCATCACAAGGGACGTAGGAGCGCTCGATGTAGCCCGGCTCCAGTTCGAAACCCTCTCCCACCCATGAGGTCTGGTTGTTGGTCGAGGCGACCCGGCCATCCGAAGACGCCGAGGAGTACGAGAGGCCGAGCTCGGGAACGAGGCCGCCGGCGGTCTCGGGGACGTCGATCGGATACGACCAGGTGAACCCACCTGTCGCGCCCGAGGTACCCCATGTCGAGGACGGCGCCAACGAGGTCGCCGACCAGTCCCCGCCTTCTCCTGCCGATCCAGGTGTCTGTGGCGGGGTCGTGGTCAAAGCCGAGATCGCACCCTCAGCGCCCTCGGGCTCGACCGCTTGCCGGTCACTATCTGAGCCACTGCGCTTCGTCGACTTCGCAGATGCAGACGTCGACGAGCTGGGCGACGGCTCAGCCAACCCAAGCGAGGCGTCGGCGCTCGGAGCCGCGCTTGCGCTCTGGCCGGCAGTAGCCTCTGCAGACGGCGCAGTCTGCGTCCCGGCCGACTCGTCTTCACTGGTGGACTTCACAATCGATGCGGCTGGGGCCTTGGCGGCTGGCTGTGAGGAAGGAGCCGCTGCCGGTGCCGTCAATGGCTCCTCGCCCGGATCGGGCTCAGGCTCGTCCAGCCGCTGGACGTCATCGACAGCACCCTCGATGGTGTCATCGGATTTTACCGTCTCCGCGGCCGGATCCAAGGCCCCGCCGGTGACGTCGGTCGGGTCCGGCAGCGCCGCGAGCGCTGCGTCGAAGGTCACCTCACGAGAATCGACCGGAGGCGTCAGCTCGTCCTCGGTGAACACACCGATCGTGGTCACCGACGCCTGCGCCGGGGCGCCCACGGCGACGCTCAGCATCGCCCAGGACATGCCCGCAGCGGCCAGCACGCCTGCGGCCCGTGCGGCACGACGCGCGAGAGAAACAATGGTTGAAGTACTCATGATCTTGTCGCTTCTACTCGCGGATCAGTTCTGGGTGGGGTTGAGGAACTTGTCCTCGTCCTGGCCCTGCCAGGCCTCAGCGCCCTGACACATTCGGCGGACCTTGGCCTCAGCGAGCACGTCGCCCTTGAAGACCCGGATGTTGTCGATCACGCCCTTGATGTGGTCGGCCGGCTCGCCCAAGTAATGGCTGTGGCCGATATAGAGCTCTCCCCTGGGCAGCGCCAACGGTCCGGTGAACGAGGCATCCGCCCGGACCACCTCTGCATCCCGGGGTGCATCGGGAGTACCGGCATTGCAGGTCCATAGCCGCAATGTGTCGTCGGCCTGGTTGGTGACGGCGCCCTTGTCATACTCGGCCGTCAGATGGACCCACTCGCCGATCTTCGCGGCACGGGCCGAGGAGACCTGCTTCCACGTGTTCGATGAAGTCTTGACCAGCAGCACCCAACATCCAGTGCCCTCAGTGCTTGGACAGGCCGCCGTTGAGGAGGTAGATGCGGTGTGGGGCCGATACGCGAGGCGGATCACGTCGTTGCCGTTGTATTCCTGGGACAGGATCGAGGTCCACTTGTTCGGATTGATCGCATCATCGAGCTTCACATGTGCTGAAACCACGAACGACTGCGTCGTGTCCACCACCTGTGCCTCAGAATGGACATCCTCATCCGCGCTCCCAGAGAACCCGAGCGCGTAGTCGTCATCACGGGCCCCGAAGGCACCATGTGGCCCCTTGACCGAGTGGTCGACACCATCCAAAACCAGGGACCCGGCCGGCGTCTGTTCCCCTGCGTCTTTGACCGAGACATCACGGCCCGGGTCATCAACATCATCGAACGACCAAATGCCGTCCTCTCGAGCGGTCGCGACGGTGAAGTTCGCGGTCCCCTGGGTCGACTTGTTCAACGCCTTGTCGACCGTCCACGCCTTCAACCAGCCCGTGTTCGCCACCGTCGGCGCCCAGCACACCACGATCGACGAGCTCGTCGAGGACACCGTGGTCACACTGGCCTGGTTGGAGAACTGGTACTCGTACTTGACCACGTCTGACGAGTTCGCGCCCCTCGTGATCTTGAAGCAACCGGTCTTGCCGACACCGCCCAGGTCCAAGTCCGGGTCGTCGTAGACCGCCTGAACCCGAGAGTCCTCGCTCGGCTGTAGCGCCGTGACTACCGGCGCGCCCGGATCGGTTCGGTCGACTCCGAACTCACACCACGCCGACGGTGTCGACCCGAACGGCACATCGTTCGGACGAAGCTTGGCAATGTTCGGGTCGTCATAGGCCGTGGCACGCCACCGGTAGGTCGCCGTCGCCAAGGACGGCATCCCCAGCCCGGAGGTGGTGTGAGGGCTCCCGCTCCGGGCAGTGGTGTAGCCCGAGGTCCACGTCGTCGACCATGCGCCCGAGACGTATTTCTGCAAGGTGAACCGCACCCGCGAGAGGTCCCCATCAGGATCGCTGGCCGAGGCGGACAACAGAACGGTCGGTTCGTTCAACAACGGGCGAGTGGAGCCCGTTACGCAGCCCCGCGAGTCGGTCGACAGGCTGGTCGGTGTGTTCGGGGCTCGGTTGTACTCCACCTCGAGCTTCGCGTCCCACCGATAACGCTTCCACCCCGCCATCGACGAGGTATCAGCCGCTGCTAGACCGATCGAGAACGTGTCGTCGTTCCACTCAACCTTCTGCTTCGCCCCCGCCAAGACATTGAACTCGACCCACTTCGGGCCGGTCGGGCAACCCGACTTGTGGTGGAGCGTCCTGTTGCCCATCTCACGGTCGGAGGTGAAGTAGCCCGCGTGAGAGTTCCACGTCGAGGTCGAGGTCAGGTCCGCCATCCGGTAGGACTTCACCATCTTGTCGGTGCAACTGTAGGAATGCGTCCCGTAGGCAGAGAACGACGCAGAGATCAGCTCACGCGGCTCCAACACCGTGAACTCACCCAGGCCACCGAACTCCCAGATCAGGCGCTTGGTCGTTGTCCGGTTGCACTCCGCCGCAACTCCATAGACACACCGGCCGACCCCGGTGCCGTTATCGCTGCTGAACTTGTAGCCCGAAGAAGAGGATGGCAACGCCGACTCGATCATCGTCCACTCCGAACGCGAGTTCGTCGCCGCCGGATCGAAGTGCAGGGGCCAAGAGGTCCGATCGTCATTGACCATCGCCTCATCGACCGCTGCCGTGAACGAACGTCCGTTTGCAGCGACCTTGGTGCGCATCAAAGCGACCTCATCCCCAGAAAGCGGCGCACCTGCACGGTCGGCCGCGGCCGCTTCAGACGCAGTCTTCGAGGCAGACGCGCTGTCCGACGACTCAGTTCCCGAGGACGTGCTGCCGGAGGACTTGCTGCCTGACGTCTTCGTCCGCGACCCACTCTCGGCTGCGGTCGACTCCGATCCGGCCGCATCCCATTGACGTGCCACCGGAGAGACCAGCACGACCTCGCCCTCAGGGTTCACCGCCTGCAGCGTGCCGTCCGAGGCAACGCCATCCGGACCCGCACCATCGGGTTCGGGCTTCCATTGCGCGCCCTTGAGGGTCATCTCAAACGCCACTTGGTCCGACCCCGCAGCCGCAGCCGCCGACTCCACTGCCTTGAACGCATCCGGCGAGTCGACTCGCAAGACCGGCACCATCCCGGAAGCATCAGGCTCGACCGATGCCAAAAGACGAGCGCCCACAATTGGAGATCCGCCGGCGTCCAACACAGGCCACGACACCCGCGAACCAACGCTCGACTCACCCGCTCCCGAGCCATTGGCGACGTCCTCGACCTTCGCCACACCGAGGCCCAGCGGGAGCTCGAACCCGACCGAAACCCCGGCGTCGGTCACGCCCGGGTCGGTCATCGATGCAAACGTGCTCCCAGCAGCAACAGGACCTGCGTCGAACCGGAAGTCGAAGACCCCCGAGGCCAATGTGAGGTCGTCCGACCCCGCCACCCGCACCAGAGCAGGCGCGACCGGCTCCCACTCACCCGAGATCTTCGTCCGGGTCGCGGCCGCGGCGCACCAACTTCGTTGCCGAGCCCTGATCGACTGCGTAATAGGTGTCCCACGGAGTGTTCCGCTCCCCGATCGCCACCTCCACGTCGCACACCGCCGAGATCTCGGTCGCCAACGCCGCCGACTCCGCAGCAGCCGTCCCTGGATCGACCTTCGAACAGTCCACAGTCGAGTTCGGGTACCGATCGAAGTCCTCCGGATCGACGACGTCAACTGTCGTCAACCCAAACGCAGCCAGCAGACGCCTCGCCGTCGGCGACTCGCTCGAGGCAGCCACCAACGCCGCCGAGGCCGAGCCGGCCAACAGGCTGACCACGACGAGGCCGCCGACAATTCCCGTCAGGATCGGTCGACGACGCCACCACCCGGCAACAAGACCGACGACGAGTCCGACGGCGGGGCGCAGCATCCGGGCCGGCCAAGATGCGATGTTGGGAATCTTCAACAGAACTCCTCGAGAACGAAGACAACGCAGCTCTGGAGTCCCCGGCCCGATCCAGCCTCTGGAGCAGATCCCACATCTTTCCGAATGGACCATGCGAACAGGTCGCGAAGACCTACCGGCTTCCTGCCTTTTCCTTTACCAAGGAAGGTAAACAAAAGATCAACCTTTGACCGAAAGTCAACCGAACCTGGCAAGGTCGAGGAGATAGTTCCGGAATGCCACCGGAGGTATCGGCCGCATGGCCATGCACACACGATGCACGACAGCACATCACGCTTGACAGGCTCAACGGTCCGCTTCTCTTTGACGAGAGGGGCATTCGACTTCTACGCAATGATCACGCCATCGGGCTGACCATCGCCGAATGGCGCATCCTTCGCCTGCTACACGACCACGCTCACCAAGCTGTCCCGCGCATGCAACTGCTCATGGCCGCCGCCAACGGTCGCCTCCCCGGCAGCGACCGCAGCCTCGACACCCACATCAGCCGCCTCCGCGACAAGATCGAGACCGACCCGCGCTGGAAGATCCATAGCCCTCAAAGTGCGGAGATTGCCCGCGAGCGCAGGATGCGGCGGATCATCCACACGGTCAACAACTACGGATACCGTCTCGATCCTCGCTAGCCAAGGGCCCGCTACTGGATCAGGTTCATCACTCGCCGGCCGCGAGCGTACGCCGGTGCCACCAGGTCATCGTGAGCCCGGCGAGCAGACCGGCGAGACCGAAGAAGGCGATGGCGTTGACGAGCACCTGCCCGGCGTACGGCCCGACGTCGGCCATCCGGCCGGGGCCGACGGCGCCGCCGGCGACACCGGAGAGGATCGCCACGAGCAGGCCGGCGACGACGCCGGCGCTGACGCCGCGGAGCGCGCCTTCGGACCAGCGCAGGGTCGGCCGGACCCGGGAGACGTGGCAGACGGCCCAGAAGGCGGTGAGCGGGCCGAGGGCCATCACGGCGGCGACCCAGGCGGGCGGGGCGCCGTTGTCGGGGAGCGCGGCGAGCATCGGGAACATCGGCAGCGGACCGAGGGTCACCGCCGTCGGGGTGACGGTGGTGCCGACGCCGACCGAGAAGCCCGGGCCCAGGGCATACGCGCTGGAGAAGAGGACGGCGTTGGGCAGCACGAGGACGGCGAGCAGCGAGTAGAGGATGATCCCGCCGACGTCGAGGTGGAGCTGGGAGACGACGTTGATCGAGGTGGTGAAGTCGGCGAAGAGGGCCGCGAAGAAGACCAGCGTGCTGACCGCGAACCACCAGAGCAGGATGGATCGGACCATCACGAGTACGTCCACGGCCGCGCGCGGCAGCAGGGTGATCCACAGCGCCGCACGCCCCGAGCCGACCGCGATCGCGGGCAGAGCCACGACGACGCAGAGCCCCACCGACCAGGCGAAGACGCCGGCGATGCTCGGCGCGGTCTCCGGGGTGCCGGCGACGATGGCGGTGACCAGCGCGGTGCCGGCGTAGCCGAGCGTGAAGAGCCCGGCGACGACCGGGACGGTCAGGTCGCGCTCGCCGTCGGCGAGGGCGTTGGCGTCGGGGCCGTGCAGCGAGACGGCGTCGCCGACCCGGACCGCGACCTGCCACATCGCCCAGGCCAGGACGAGGGTGAGCCCGAGCGGGACGACGGTGACCGCGACGCCCGAGACGAAGACACCCGAGCCGTGGCCGACCAGCCAGCCGAGCGCGGCGACACGCAGGGCGTCCGAGGGCTCGCCGTGGGCCCCCATGTCGCTGATGAACCAGCCGAGGATGCCGATCGCCAGGCACACGACCAGCGTGGAGGCGGCCGTGCCGACGCCGCCCAGCAGGGCGACCGCGACCAGTGGGCGACGGTGGCGAAGATCGTGGAGATCATCCGCGACCCGCCCAGGGTCAGGGGTGCGAGGAGGCAGCAGCGACGACATCGCCACTCATCCTCGCAACCCGCGTCGCCGCGATCTCGGCGACGCGCCGCCAGCGCCGGTCACCGGCTTGGTCACAGCCGTTGATACCCAGCTGTGCATCTGCGGGTCATCTGCCGGTATTGCCGATCATTCGACCGAATCACCTACAGTTGGCGGCTGACATGGGCATGACCACGGCAGACCACGAGACCTTCGAGGCGTTCTATCAGGACGTCCGTGGACGCCTCCTTCTCCAAACCTGGTCGCTGACCGGTGATCTGGAGGCCGCCAAGGCCGCCGTACGCGGCGCGCTGGTCATCACCTGGCACCACTGGCGCAAGGTGAAGCCGATGGACGACTTCGAGCGCGAGGACTGGGTGCGCCCGATCGCGTGGTCCAAGGCGATCCGCAACCACTCGGTGCCGCTGCTCCACCGCGACCAGACGATCGCGCCGCAGGCCCGCCACACCCTCTCCGCGCTGCGCAGCCTGCCGCTCCACGAGCGCAAGGTCTTCCTGCTCGGCCACCTCACCAGCGTCGACCTGGCGCAACTGGCCCGCGAGGTCGGCACCCCGATCAGCCGCACCGAGACCGATCTGCAGGGCGCCAACGCCGCCATCTGCGACGAGCTCGGGATCGCGCCGGAGCAGCTGCAGTCGATCTTCGACCCGCTCGTCGACGTGCTCACCGAGCAGCCCTGGCCGAAGACCGCCACGATCACCACCGCCGGCGCCGTGCGCCGTCGGGTGCACACCGCCATCGGCGCGGCCGCGGCCATCGCCGCCCTGGTCGGCACCGGCTTCTTCGTCACCCAGGACGCCGAGACCGAGCCGCGGCTCAACACGCTCTCGATGCAGTCGGCGGCCGAGGAGTTCGAGGTCGAGCCGAGCCAGATCCCCGGCAAGAAGCTGACCGCCAAGGACCTGATGACCGAGGAGGAGGTCGCGAAGATCTACGGCGGCTCCTGGGCCGTCGACATCTCCTCCGACAACCTCGAGGGCACCGGTCTCACCATCCCCTGCCAGGCCGACACCTCCGCCGACAAGCGTCCGGTCGCGAGCCTGGCGCGCACCTTCATCGCCAAGGCCAAGGCGACCACCGCCGGCACCACGATCGAGTCCTCGGTCGACGCGAAGGCGGCTGCCGCGGCGTACAAGAAGATGCAGGGCTGGTACGCAGCGTGTGCCGAGCCCCGCTACCAGCTGATGTACACCGAGTCGGTCGGCGGGATCGGCGACGAGGCGACCCTGTTCACCTACCGCGACTGGGAGAACGACCGGGCGGTCACCTACGGCGTCGCGCGCACCGGCAGGCACACCGCCGCGGTCACGGTGAAGACCGAGGGCAAGTCCAGCACGACCGCCGCCAAGACCTCGACGATGCTCGGCACCGCCGTCCACAACCTCTGCTCGATGCCCGGCGCGGGCGCGTGCGTGGAGACCAAGCGACCGCGTGCGGTCGTGGTCCCGATCCCCACGGGCAAGGCGCCCGGCCTGATCAACGAGACCGATCTTCCCCCGGTCAGCACGGTCGGCGACCCGTGGGAGGGCACCGAGGCGAAGGCCGCCAAGACCAACCCGGCTCAGACCCGCTGCGACGGCACCGAGTTCACCGCCAAGGGCATCTCCGCCGCCCAGACGCGCTCCTTCGTGATCCCCGAGACGAAGAAGAAGCTCGCCCCGATCTTCGGGCTCACCGAGACGGTCGGGAAGTTCGGCTCGGCCAAGGAGGCGCAGGCGTTCAACGTCGCGATCAAGGGCCGGCTGGACAAGTGCAGCGACAAGCAGCTCGGCAGCCACGTCACCCAGGTCGCGACCGAGTCGATCAAGGACGGCGCGATCACGGTGTGGTACATCCGGGTCGAGCTCGAGAACACCTCCATCTACTACCGGATGGCGGCGATCCGGCGGGGCGCCAACGTGGCCCAGATGAGCTTCGTGCCCGACGGCGACGCCGACATCAGCAACTCCGACTTCGTCGCGCTCGCCAAGCGCGCTGCGTACCGCCTCGACTATCTCTGAGGCTCCCCCGCCAAGACTTTCTCCTCCGGATGCAACCGGACCTGCCACTCAGCCATCTGAACCTCTGAGACTGGCGCAGGGCCAGATCGTGGATCCGCCGGTCCGGGGAGGCAAGCGATGGACGAGGACGAGTTCGACGCGTTCTACAACGCGTCCTACCGCCGCGTGTGCGCTCAGGTGTACGCCATGATCGGCGACTCCGACGAGGCCGCCGAATGTGTCCAGGAAGCCTTCGCCCGCGCCTGGGCGCACCGGCGCAAGATGTCCTCGGTCGACTACCCCGAGGCCTGGGTCCGCACCACCGCCTACCGCCTCGCCGTGGGCCGCTGGCGCCGCAAGAAGTACGCCGGTCGCGCCGCCGACAGAGCCGTCGGCGTCCGGATGGAGATGCCCGCCGTCGACGAGACGCACGTCGCTCTCGTCGCCGCCCTCAAGAAGCTTCCCGAAGCCCAGCGCCAGGCCATCGTCCTGCACCACATCGCCGACCTGCCCGTCCACCAGGTGGCCGCCGAGGTCGGCGTACCGACCGGAACCATCAAGGCGCGGCTCTCGCGCGGCCGGACCGCCCTGGCCGCCCTGCTCGCCGACGAAGCACCTGGCACAGCACTGGAAGGAGGCGTGCGATGAACGACCCGATCTCCCGCCTGGACCAGTTCCGCGCCAACACCCCTGGAGCACCGATGAAGTCCGCAGCCGAGGTACGCCGACGGGGTGACCAGATCCGCCGCCGCCAGCGCACCATCGTCACCGCCGGCGCGGTGGCCCTGGCCGCGGTCGTCGCCGGACCGATCATCTTCCTCTCCGCCGGGTTCGGCGAGCGCGCCACCGAGCCCGAGCCCGCCCCGGCGCCGACACCGAGCCAGACGCCGAGCACCGTGGCACCGAGCCCGTCCGCCTCGACGCCCGTCTCGGACCTCACCCGCGCCAACCTGCCGGTCGAGGGCGACCTGGTCGCCGAGGAGCCGTACCCGAAGTGGGTCCAGGACCAGACCTACGACGGCGAGGGCAGGAGCGACTACAACGAGTGCCTGGCCACGTCGTTGGCCGATGCCGGAGCGCTGGCGACCTTCCGCCGCGACTTCGTCCCCGAGGCCGGGAAGGAGTACGCCGACTCGGCCGGAACGCTGACGGCGGTCGCCGCCGAGTTCGCCTCGGCGGACGAGGCCGAGAAGGTGCGCGCGAAGCTCTCCGAGGCCGCCAGCTCCTGCACTCCCGTGGACGGATCGGACGTCGCCGGCTCGCTCCCCGTCGAGGGCGGCGTCATCTCCCACGGCGACGTCAACGTCGTGACGTACGTGCCCGAGGACCCCAGCCTGAACGCCCGTCGGGAGGTGGCGACCGCCGTCGTCACCGTCGAGGACCGGCTTCTGGTGATCACCCGGCGGCGGGGCGTACAGGACTACGTGTCGCCGACCAGCGTGCGGGATTCGGCCCTGGCCGCCGCCTACCGTCTCGCCGGGTCCACGCCGCCACCCACGACGGCGTCGACCTCGCCACCGAGCTCACCGCCCTCGTCCGCACCCGCGCCGATCCTCAGCGACGCCGATCTGGTCCTCGCCGGGTCGCTGCCGGGGCTGCCGCTGCCGGGTGAGTCGTCGGCGACGTGGCAGCAGGTCGCGACGCAGCCGACCCCGACGCTCTACTGCCAGGGCGCCTGGCTCTCCTCGCTGAAGGCCGCCGAGTCGGTCAGCCGGGAGTTCCGCCTCGAGAACCCGGAGGAGATCGGCAAGGTCAACGTGGCGGTGCTGGAGTTCGCCACGAAGGCGGCTGCCGATGCGGCGTACGAGAAGGTCCACGGCTGGCTCGACACCTGCCCGGCCACGATGGCCGACGCGAAGCTCTACACGGCCGGGCCGATCGAGTCCGTCGAGATCGACAGCGACCCGAAGGTCGACCGTGCTGCGCAGACGCTCGCCGAGTACGCCGCCGACTGCGGTGGCGAGGGCTGCGACTCCACCTGGTACGACCACCAGACCGTCGCCCAGATCGGGACCAGGCTGGTGCTGGTCACCCACGCCGAGGCCGGTGGCCCCTGTCCGCCGACGACCGCCTGCCCGCCGGAGCAGGACGCGGACTACGCCGAGTGGGACAAACGGGTCGCGCAGACCGTCGAGGCGACCGTCGACCGGGCCGTTCGGGACCTGTCGTGACCCCGGGTGCGCATCAGCTGCAATTGAACTTTACGCTCACGCCTGTCACCGCTGACACTGACGCTCGGGCCAGCGTGAGGCCACGTGTGCGGGACAGCCAGCCGGGGAGGCGAACGATGGACGAGGACGAGTTCGACGCGCTGTACAACGCGTCCTACCGCCGCCTGTGTGCTCAGCTGTATGCCATGATCGGCGACTTCGACGAGGCATCCGAGTGCGTGCAGGAGGCGTTCGCCCGCGCCTGGGCGCACCGGCGCAAGATGTCCTCGGTCGACTACCCCGAAGCCTGGGTCCGCACCACCGCCTACCGCCTCGCCGTGGGCCGCTGGCGCCGCAAGAAGTACGCCGGCCGCGCCGCCGACAGAGCCGTCGGTGCTCGCACGGAGATGCCCGCGATCGACGAGTCCCACGTCGCTCTGGTCGCCGCCTTGAGGCAGCTCCCCGAGGCTCAGCGCCAGGCCATCGTCCTGCACCACATCGCCGATCTGCCGGTGCATCAGGTGGCCGTGGAGGTCGGTGCCCCCACCGGCACCGTCAAAGCCCGCCTGGCTCGAGGACGAGCCGCCCTGGCGGAGCTCCTCGCCGAGGACAATCCCGGCGCCGTCTGGAAGGAGGCCTGAGATGAGTGACCCGATCTCGCGTCTGGACCAGTTCCGCGCCGACGCCCCCGGAGCGCCGATGAGCTCCGCCGCCGAGGCACGGAGACGGGGTGACCAGATCCGGCGCCGCCGCCGTGCTCTCGTCACCGCCGGCGCCGCGGCCGTGGCCGCGGTCGTCGCCGGGCCGGTCGTCTTCCTCTCCACCGGTCTCGGCGACCGGGGCGTCGACCCCGCACCGGCCACGAGCGACAGCGCGTTCGCCTCCAGCCCCGCGGACTCCGCTCCGGCGTCCGGCCTCACCCGCGCCAACCTGCCGACCGAGGACGACCTCGTCGCCGACGACCCCTACCCGGCATGGACCCAGGAGCAGACCTACGACGGCGAGGGCACCGACACCTACAACGACTGCCTGACCGAGTCGCTGGGCGACCTGGGTGCGCAGACGACGTTCCGCCGCGACTTCGTCGCGAAACCCGGGGAGGAGATGGCCGATGCGGCAGGCACGCTGAACGCGGTCGTCGGCGAGTTCGACTCGGCCGACGAGGCCCGGAAGGTGAGCGTCGAGCTCTCCGACGCCGCGATCTCGTGCCCCGGCGTGGACGGCGCGGAGCTGGCCGGAACGCTCCCGGTCGAGGGCGGCGTCATCTCGGACGGCAGCATCGGCGTGGTGACGTACCAGCCTGATGACCCGGAGATGAACGCGGTCTGGGAGGTCGCGACGGCTGTTGTGTCCGCCGACGACCGGGTGCTGGTGATGACCAGGAAGCGTGGCGTCCAGGACTACGTCCGGCCGACCACCCTGCAGACCTCGGCCGTCAACGCCGCCTACCGGATGGTCGGCGCCACGCCGCCGGGCGAGCCGTCCACGGACCCGTCTGCGGGCTCGACGGCGACCCGGTCCCCGGCGAAGGACGGACTCGGTGCCGCCAACCTGGTCGACGGCAGCACCTTCCCCGCGCTCGACCGCTTCGAGAGCGCTCTGGGCTGGAACCAGTACACGCCCACCCCTGATGTGCCGACGCTGGCCTGCCAGAAGGAATGGCTCTCCTCGCTCGGCGCCACCGCGAAGGTCGCCTCCGACTACCGCTGGGACACCGACCGCGCCATGGTCGGCCAGGTGCACGTCGCGGTGCTGGAGTTCGCCGACGAGGATGCTGCCGGCGCGGCGTACAACGAGGTCATGGAGTGGATGGAGGTCTGCCCGGCCAACAAGCTCGGCGTCGACCCGACCGTCACAGAGCTGCCGATCGACGTCAGCACCGACCTCGACGCCGGGCCGAAGCGCGCGGCCCGGTCGCACGCGACCTACCCGGGCGCCGACGGCGGCGACAGCACCTGGTTCGAGACCGAGCTGGTCGCGGAGTACCAGACCCGGCTGGTCCTGGTCGGCTACGGCGAGCTCGCCGGACCGTGCCCGCCGAGCACCGGAGACAAGAACGACCCGTGCTACCAGCCGGACCAGCCCGACTCCTGGCCCGGCCGGATCCTCGCGATCGAGAAGGCAGCGGTCACCGCCGGGATCAGCGACCTGCGCTGAGGCTCCTACCGGGGTCGGAGACTCCGGTCACACCGGGCGTACGCAGGGAAGACGGTTTTCGGTCAGGGCGTTCGGGTGAGCAGAGCCCCACCCGTACCAACCCCTGGAGAAGCCTTCTCGTGTCCACCGCCCCCACCACTCGACGGCGGCTGCCGCTCCCGTCGTTCTCGGTCCAGATCATCCTCGGCCTCGCGCTCGGCGTCGCCCTCGGTGCCGTCGCGCGAGCGATCGGCCCCGCGGCCGGAGACGAGGCCAACTGGCTGACGACCACCCTGGCCACGATCGGCAGCTCGTTCGTCTCGCTGCTCAAGGCCGTCGTCGTACCGCTGATCTTCACGGCCATCATCGCCTCGATCGCCAACCTCCGCACGGTCAGCAACGCGGCCCGGCTCGCGGGTCAGACGCTGCTGTGGTTCGCCGTCACCGCGGCGATCTCGGTCGCCATCGGTATCGGCCTGGGGCTGCTCTTCCGGCCGGGCAGCAACACCGCGGTCAGCACCGCCGACGCGGCCGAGGCCGGCGCGTCCGCGTCGTGGCTCGACTTCCTCCAGGGCCTGATCCCGGGCAATTTCCTCGGCCTCCAGGCCTCGACGAGCGTCGAGCAGGTCGGCGGGAGCCCGCTCGCGGAGACCGCGCTGAGCTTCAACGTCCTCCAGGTGCTCGTGGTGGCCCTCGCGATCGGTATCGCGGCGCTCAAGACCGGCGAGAAGGCCGAGCCGTTCCTCGCCCTCAACCGCTCGTTCCTCGCCATCGTGCAGAAGGTGCTGTGGTGGATCATCCGGCTGGCGCCGATCGGCACCCTCGGCCTGATCGGCAACGCGGTCGCGACGTACGGCTGGGACTCGCTGAGCTCCCTCGCCTGGTTCGCGGTGGCCGTCTACGTCGGCCTGGCCCTCGTCCTGTTCGTGGTCTACCCGGTGCTGCTGCGCGTCCACGGGCTCAACCCGCTCGCCTACTTCCGCGGCGCCTGGCCGGCCATCCAGCTCGCCTTCGTCTCGCGCTCCTCGGTGGGCACGATGCCCGTGACCGAGCAGGTGACGGTCAAGAACCTCGGCGTCCCGCAGGAGTACGCATCCTTCGCCGTCCCGCTGGGCTCCACGACCAAGATGGACGGCTGCGCGTCGATCTACCCGGCGATCTCGGCGATCTTCGTGGCGCAGATCTTCGGCATCGACCTGAGCATCACCGACTACCTGCTGATCGCCTTCGTCTCGGTCGTCGGCTCGGCCGCGACCGCCGGACTCACCGGCGCCGTCGTGATGCTGACGCTCACCCTCTCGACGCTCGGCCTGCCGCTGGCCGGTGTCGGCCTGCTGCTCGCGATCGACCCGATCCTCGACATGGGGCGCACCGCCGTCAACGTCGCCGGCCAGGCGCTCGTGCCGACCATCGTCGCCAAGCGGGAGGGCATCCTCGACATCGACCGCTACCGCTCCGCCTCCGCGGAGGGCCTGCTGGCAGACGAGCCTGCCACCGTCGCTGCCTGACCTCTTCGGGCTCCAGCGCCCCGGCAGCCATCCGGCTGCCGGGGCGCTGACGTCTCACCCGGGGTAGGAGGCGGCGGAACGCGCGGTCCGGAGCGCCTCGGCCCACCAGGCGAGCTGGGCGAGCATCGCCTTGGCGTAGACGGGTGACTCCGGGTCGTTCGGTCGGCCGTTCTCGTCGAGGCGCTCCCAGTAGCGCGGGAACGCGAGGCGCGCCTGCAGCGGGTGAGCGTGCAGCTCGGTGAGGACGTTCTCCAGGTGCAGGGCGGCATGGCGGCCGCCGCTGTCGCCGCCGTAGGAGACCAGCGCGACCGGCTTGGCCTGCCACTGGGTGAAGTGCCAGTCCAATGCCGACTTCAGCGAGGCCGGGTAGCTGTGGTTGTACTCGGGCGTGACGATGACGAAGCCGTCGGCGGCCTCGAGCGCCTCGGTGAGGTCGCTCTGACCCTCGGGCCGCGGGTAGTCGGCGCCGGCGGCCTTCGGTGACTCGGCGGGCAGGGACAACGGGATCTCGTGGTCGGCCAGGTCGATCAGCTCGACGTCGAGACCGCCGTACGCCTCGGCCTGCTCGGCCATCCAGGAGCCGAAGATCGGGCCACCGCGACCTTCCCGGACGCTGGCGAGGATGACGGCGATACGTAGTGGTTCGTTCATGTCATCCAGCCTCACGTGGATCAGCGGACGCCGGGAGACCGAGCCGAGGCTGGCCCCGGCAGGGCCACCCTGAACACCACCGTGCCCCGTAGGGTTGAGGCCATGCCCGCCAACCCGGGAGCCCTCGGCTCGTTCATCAGAGACCGCCGGGACCGGACCACGCCGGAGAGCGTCGGTCTTCCGGTCGGCGTACGCCGCCGCGCGCCCGGGCTACGCCGCTCCGAGCTGGCCACCCTGGCCGGGATCAGCGTCGAATACCTGGTCCGGATCGAGCAGGGCCGCGACCGTCACCCCTCGCCCCAGGTCCTGCGGGCCATCGGTGACGCGCTCCGCCTCGACGCCGCCGCCCACGAGCACCTGCGCGCCCTGGCGATGGCCTCGAGCGGGCAGTGCATGGGGCCCTACTCCACCGGCCGCGACGTACGTCCCGGCGCCCGTGCCGTGGTGGAGCAGTTCGAGCCGGGGCTGGCGGTGCTCACCAACCGGCTCGGCGACCTGCTCGCCCACACCTCCGGGTTCGACGCGCTCGCCCGGCCGCTCGGCCTGCTGGACCCGGCGGAGCCCAACCTGACGAGGTACGTCTTCCTCGACCCGCGCGCCCGCGAGGCGTTCCCCGACTGGGACCGGGTGGCCGACGACCGGGTCACCAATCTCTACCGCGGACCGACCGCCGGCGCCTCACGCCGGCTCATCGAGGCGATCTCGGAGGAGGCCGGACCGGAGTTCACTGGTCGGCTGAACCGCCACGACCAGCCGCACGGCGGGGTGTGGCGCTGGAACCATCCCGAGGCGGGCGAGCTCCGACTCGACGTCGAGGAGCTCGAGCTCCCGGCGGGCGACAACCAGCAGATCCTGGTGCTGATGCCGGCCGACGACGCCACCGCCGAGTCACTCGACGCGATGCGGCGCCGCCGCTCGGGCGCTCTGCGCGCCGTCTGACGACGCCCTCTGACCCGAGCGGTCAGCTCGACGGGATGTACAGCTTGAAGCCGGCGGGCAGCTTGTCGGGCGCCCGGTGGCCGTTGTAGGTCCGCAGCTCCTCCTCGGTGATGCGGAACTTCTTGGCGACGCTCGCGTAGGTGTCTCCCGCGACGGTCGTGTAGACCGTCTCCCCGGTGCCGGGCTGGGGCGTCGGCTTGGGCTTGGGCTTCGGCTTCGATTTGGCCGGGATCTCGATCGTCGTGCCGGCGAGCAGCTTGGTCGGGTCGTCGTAGCCGTTGTGCGCCATCAGCTCGGCCGCGGTGACGCCGAACTTCTTGGCGATGCCGACGAACGTGTCACCGGCGACGACCTTGTAGTTCTTCAGCTTCGGCTTCGCTGCCGGGATCTTGATCTCGCTCCCAGCCAGCAGCTTGGTGGGATCCTCGTAGCCGTTGTGGGCCATCAGCTCGGCCACCTCGACACCGAACTTCTTGGCGATCCCGGAGAAGGTGTCGCCGGGCACCACGGTGTAGGTCTTCTCCGCCGGCTTCGCGGGCGGGCTCACCACGAGCTCGGCTCCCGCCCGGATCTTGGCCGGGTCGGCGATCTGGTTCCAGGTCGCGAGGTCGGCGACCTTGACGCCGTACTTCTGAGCGATGCCGGAGAGCGTCTCCCCCGGCTGCACGATGTGGGTCTTGCGGGCCGGCTCCGCCTGCGCCACGCTCCCACTCACGCTCTGCGCCGACACCGCCGTCGCGGGAGCCAAACCGGCGCCCATCGACGCGAACGAGGCCGAGGCCCCGATGACAACCGCACCCGAGATCAACCGCGTCATTCGCTTGGTCATGAACGCACAGTAATCCGTCCATACGCTCAGGCGCGCGCATTCGCCCCAAGTCCGCACAGACAAGACCGCCCCGCGACCATGCCGGTCGCGGGGCGGTCAAGATCTGACGTACGTCAGAGGGACTGCAGGATCTCGCGAGCGAGAGCAGCGGTCTCGGACGGCGTCTTGCCGACCTTGACGCCGGCGGCCTCGAGGGCCTCCTTCTTCGCCTGCGCGGTGCCGGCGGAGCCGGACACGATCGCGCCGGCGTGACCCATGGTCTTACCCTCGGGCGCGGTGAAGCCGGCGACGTAGCCGACGACAGGCTTGGAGATGTTCTCCTTGATGTAGGCCGCGGCCCGCTCCTCGGCGTCGCCACCGATCTCACCGATCATGACGATGAGCTTGGTCTCGTCGTCCTTCTCGAACGCCTCGAGGGCGTCGATGTGGGTGGTGCCGATGATCGGGTCACCGCCGATGCCGATGGCGGTGGAGAAGCCGAAGTCCTTCAGCTCGTACATCATCTGGTAGGTCAGCGTGCCCGACTTGGAGACGAGACCGACCGGGCCCTTGCCGGTGATGGTGTGCGGCGTGATGCCGGCCAGCGACTCGCCCGGCGTGATGATGCCGGGGCAGTTCGGGCCGATCATCCGGGTGGCCTTGCCCTGCAGGTAGGACCACACCTCGGCGGTGTCCTGGACCGGGACGCCCTCGGTGATGACCACGATGAGCGGCATCTCGGCGTCGATGGCCTCGATCGCGGCGTCCTTGGTGAACGCCGGCGGCACGAAGAGGACAGACACGTTGGCGCCGGTCTCCTTCATCGCCTCCGCCACGGTGCCGAACACCGGGAGGGTGACGTCCTTGCCGTCGTGGTCCTTGTGGGTGACCGTGGTGCCGGCCTTGCGGGCGTTGACGCCACCGACGATCTGGGCGCCCGAGTCGAGCATCAGGGCGGTGTGCTTCGCACCCATGCCGCCGGTGATGCCCTGGACGATGATCTTGCTGTCCTTGTTGAGGTAGATGCTCATGTTTCTCTCTCCTGACCTCAGGCGTTGGCCAGCTCGGCGGCCTTGTCGGCGCCGCCGTCCATGGTGTCGACGATGGTGACCAGCGGGTGGTTGGCCTCGCTGAGGATCTGGCGGCCCAGGTCCACGTTGTTGCCGTCCAGACGCACGACGAGCGGCTTGGTCGCCTCGTTGCCGAGGATGTCCAGCGCGCCGACGATGCCCTTGGCGACCTCGTCACAGGCGGTGATGCCGCCGAAGACGTTCACGAACACGGACTTGACCTGCTCGTCGTTCAGGATGACGTCGAGACCGTCGGCCATGACCTGCGCGTTCGCGCCGCCACCGATGTCGAGGAAGTTGGCGGGCTTCACGCCGCCGTGAGCCTCGCCGGCGTAGGCGACGACGTCGAGGGTCGACATGACCAGACCCGCGCCGTTGCCGATGATGCCGACCTGGCCGTCGAGCTTCACGTAGTTGAGGCCCTTGTCCTTGGCCTTCGCCTCGAGCGGGTCCTCCTCGTCACGGATGACGAACTGCTCGTGGTCCTCGTGGCGCACCTCGGAGGCGTTGTCGTCCAGCGACACCTTGCCGTCCAGGGCCTCCAGCTTGTCGCCCTCGAGGCGAGCCAGCGGGTTGACCTCGACGAGGGTCGCGTCCTCCTCGGTGAACACCGTGTAGAGGCTCTGGATCATCGACACGGCCTGCTCGAAGACGGGCTCCGGGAAGCCGCACTCGGTCGCGATCTCGCGCGCCTTGGCCTCGTCGACACCCTTGCCGGGGTCGATGCCGATCTGCTTCACGGCGTCGGGGTTGGTCTTGGCGACCTCCTCGATCTCCACACCACCCTCGACGGACGCGATGCAGAGGTACTGCCGGTTCGAACGGTCCAGCAGGAAGGAGAAGTAGTACTCCTCCACCGGCGGGGTCGCCGGGGTGATCAGCACCCGGTTGACCTTGAGGCCCTTGATCTCCATGCCGAGGATGTTCGAGGCGTGCTCGAACGCCTCGTCCGCGGTCTTGGCCAGCTTCACGCCGCCGGCCTTGCCGCGGCCACCGGCCTTGACCTGCGCCTTGACGACGCAGAAGCCGATCTCCTCGGCGGCCTTCCTGGCTTCCTCAGCCGTCTCGACGACGACACCTTCGGTCACGGCGACGCCGTGCTTGGCGAAGAGCTTCTTCGCCTGGTACTCCATGAGATCCACTGATCCACCTGGTCTGTGTGTTGCGGTACGAGGCGGCGTACCGCAGGGATCAGCGGTCGACGTCCTCGTCTTCAGATGTGTCCGTCCTGCACCCTAGACCCCGCCGAGGCCCGGTTACGAGCCCAGGGGCCACGACGTGACGTACGCCACTAGCGGGGTGAGAGGCGGGACACACCGGACATATACCAACAAATCGGCAACCTTCGGTAACAGCCCGTAGCCCTGCGAAGCAGACCCCGTTTGACCCCGTACGACACAGCCCGTCGCTCGAGGATCGGCCCGTTTCGATACCGCATCGAGGCGCAAATGGACCGAAGACACGCGTTTCCAGTGACACGAAGACTCCGCAATCGAGTTTCGAATCTGGCGGAAACACGCAGATCAGCGACTGATTCAGCTGTCGGCGAAGGTGAAATCAGCGAAACGGGCGTGCCACATTTCTTGACCGTGCCCTCCGGTCCGTTACAGTCATGGCTCGCCGTCTGAACCCCGAGCAGCGGAGATATGAACTGATGGGCAACCACCGAGCCGACGTCACCAGTGACAGTCCGCGTTCGGTCACCCCTTCCCCCGGAGCAACCACGAGCAGCAGCTACGTCGGGAAGCGGCGCGCCGCGCCGGCGACCGACAGCCCTGCTTCACGGCCCGCTCCGCGAGCGACCGGATCGACCTCCTACGTCGGGAAGCGACGCGCCGCGCCGTCCCCCGCCGTCGGGACCGCGACACCATCCCCCGCCCCAGAGACTCCCGAAGAGCCGGTGGCCAAGCCCCGGCCCAACCGCGTGGTCCTCGAGCAGACCGGCAAGATGCCGGTCGTCGGGTCCCCGCGCAACGACGAGGCCCTCGACGGCCGCATCTCGACCGGTGAGCTCCGCGCTCTCGTCGAGGGCGACGGCCCCGCCTTCCCGTCCTCGTTCCCGACGACGACCCCGGCCCGGCCGATCGTGCCTGTCCAGCGCCGCGCGACCCAGATCGACCCCGTCCTGGCCGACCTGCTCTCCTCGATGGGCATCGACCCGGACAAGGTGACCCCCGAGGTGCTCGAGGACCTCGGCGTCGGAGGCATGACGACCTCCGAGCTCACCCTGTTCCTCACCCAGCCGACCAAGCCCGCGCCGAAATCCGTGTCGCACAAGGCGGTCTCGACCAAGACGCCGCCGCGCGGCGTTCCGGCCGCTCCCGTCGCCCCGGTCGTTCCGGCTGCTCCCGCCCCGGTGCTCCCCGAGCCGGTGGCCCCGGTTTCTCCGGTCGCTCCCGAGCCGAGCTTCCAGGCGCCCGAGCCGACGCACACCCCGAAGCCGCTGCGGATGGCCAACACCTTTGCGCCGCTGACCGGCAAGGTCCGCGCCGTGCGCCAGGCCCGCCCGATCCCCGCTCCCCCGATGGCCCCGCCGGCGCCGTCCTACGAGCCGGAGGTCAAGGAGCCCCGCGGGTTCCAGGAGGCGTTCGACGCGCCGCCGACGTCGTTCAAGATCGACACCACCTCGTTCCCGGCCCCGCCGGTGTCGCTGCCACAGCAGATCGACTTCGACTCGATGGCGATCGACCTCCCGGCCGAGCCCTACACCGTCGACGCTCCCTACTACGAGGAGCCGCAGGCCGACCAGGCCTACTACGCCGACGACTACTCCGAGTCCTACTTCCGCGCCGAGACCGGCAGCATCGACCTGCCGAGCATCAGCGAGATCGCGACCTACCGGCCCGAGCTGCACGAGTTCCCGGCGGTCGAGACCACCGGCACGACGGTCGGCATCGGCGGCCCCACCCGGCCGCGCACCCGCCGCGCCGCGGCTGCGGCAGCCGGTGGCCGTCCCACGGTCCCGCTGACCGCCGGTGCCGCGGCTCTCGCGGCCGCCATCGGTGGCATCGCGCTGACCGGCGGTCCGACGATGGTCGCCGCCGATGACGTACGCCTCGTCGGCGCCACCGCGCTCGGTGGCGACAGCGACATGGTGGTCGTCGGTGACCGCTCCGCGACCGTCACCCGCAACGACGAGCGCTCCGAGGCCGACACCGCGGCCAGCGACCGCGAGAAGGCTCTCCAGGGCGTCGACGTCCAGGCCGACAAGCAGGACAAGTTCCTCAAGTCGAACATGTGGGAGCTCCCGATCCCGGCGGGCGTCTACCACATCACCGGCACCTTCGGCTCCGCCGGCTCCAACTGGGCCAGCACCCACACGGGCCTGGACTTCGCGGCCCCCTACGGCACCCCGATCCACGCGATCGCCCGCGGCACGGTCACCTCGACCGCCTGGGGCGGGGCGTACGGAAACCGAACGATCATCACCCTCGAGGACGGCACCGAGATCTGGTATTGCCACCAGAGCGACTACGGCGTCTCCGTCGGCCAGACGGTCTCGCCCGGCGAGGTCATCGGCTACGTCGGCTCCACCGGCAACTCCACCGGCAACCACCTCCACGTCGAGGTCCGCCCCGGTGGTGGTGACGCCGTCGACCCCGACGCCGCACTCAACGAGCACGGCGTAGACCCGACATAGCCGAGTCGGCGCAACTGCGCGCCTGGGAGCGAAGCGAGCGAGGCGCGCGGTTGCGCCGACTCGGCGTACCACGAGGAGACAGCCGCTCACGCGACTGCTGCCGCGTGAGCCCTCAACCGCCCCGAATCACAGCTTCTCGACCGGCGCATACCGGAGAAGCAACCGCTTGACCCCCGTCTCCCCGAAGTCGATGCTGGCGACCTGCTTGTCGCCCGATCCCTCGATGGTGACGACGGTGCCGAGCCCGAAGGAGTCATGGGTGACCCGGTCGCCCGGCTCGAGCGAGGGCACGGCGCGGGCCGGCTTCGACTTCGACGCGGCATCGGCGCGCAGCGCAGCCGAGGAGAAGTTGCGGCGCCCGGCGGCCGTGGGCTGACCGAGTCGCTGGCCACCACCCCAGCTGTCGTTGGCGAAGTTGGGGCGGCCCCACGAGGACATCTCCTTCTCCGTGCGCCGCCAGTCGACCAGGTCGACCGGGAGCTCGTCGAGGAAGCGGCTGCCGGGGTTGTGCGAGGGCGCGCCCCAGGCGGACCGGACGACGGCGCGCGAGATGAAGAGCCGCTTCTCGGCGCGGGTGATGCCAACGTAGGCCAGTCGGCGCTCCTCCTCGAGCTCGGTGCCGTCGCCGAGAGCCCGCGAGTGCGGGAAGACGCCGTCCTCCATGCCGGTGAGGAAGACCGCGGGGAACTCCAGGCCCTTCGCGGTGTGGAGCGTCATCAGGGTGACGACGCCGTCCTCGTCGTCGGGGATCTGGTCGGTGTCGGCGACCAGGGCGACCCGCTCCAGGAAGTCGGGGAGCCCGGGCTCCACCGTGCCGGCATCGACGTCGGCCGGGTCGGCGCTCGGGGCCGCGACGGGGTCGTCGGAGAACTCACGGGCGACGGCGACGAGCTCGGCGAGGTTCTCCACGCGGGTCTCGTCCTGCGGGTCGTCGGACTCCTCCAGCGAGGCGAGGTAACCCGATCGGTCGAGCACGGTCTCCAGGATGACGTCGGCCCGCTCGCCGGCGTCGACCATCTGCAGCAGCTCCTCGACCATGGCGACGAAGGCCTTGATGTTGGTCAGGCTGCGGGTGGCCATGCCGGGGGCGTCCTCGGCCTTCTGCAGCGCTTCCCAGAAGGTCAGACCGTCGCGCTCGGCCAGCGCGTTGACGCAGGCCACGGCCCGGTCGCCGATGCCCCGCTTGGGGGTGTTGAGGATCCGTCGCAGCGAGACCTGGTCGTCGGGGTTGGCCAGGGTGCGCAGATACGCCAGCGCGTCGCGCACCTCCTTGCGCTCGTAGAAGCGCACCCCACCGACGACCTTGTAGGGCTGGCCGGTGCGGATGAACACCTCCTCGAAGACCCGCGACTGGGCGTTGGTGCGGTAGAAGACGGCCACGTCGGCGGCCTTGAACCCGGCATCGACGAGCTTGTCGATCTCGTCGGAGACGAACCGGGCCTCGTCGCGCTCGTCGTCGGCGACGTAGCCGACGATGCGCTCACCGTTGCCGGCATCGCTCCACAGCGCCTTCTCCTTGCGACCCTTGTTGTGCTTGATGACCGCGTTGGCGGCGGTGAGGATCGTCTGGGTGGAGCGGTAGTTCTGCTCCAGCAGGATCGTGGTCGCGTCGGGGAAGTCCTGCTCGAAGTCGAGGATGTTGCGGATGTTGGCGCCGCGGAAGGCGTAGATCGACTGGTCGGCGTCACCGACCACCATCAGCTCGGCCGGCTCGGCTCGTGGGGTCTCCTCGGCGTAGGAGTCGGTCAGCGCGGTGTCGTCCATCCGGTCGGCACAGAGCTCGTGGACCAGGGCGTACTGAGCGTGGTTGGTGTCCTGGTATTCGTCGACCAGCACGTGACGGAACCGGCGGCGGTAGACCTCGCGCACCTCGGGGTAGGCCCGGAAGAGCTCGACGGTCGACATGATCAGGTCGTCGAAGTCGAGGGCGTTCGCCTGCCGCAGGCGCTTCTGGTACTCCTTGTAGGCCGCGACGTAGGTCTGCTCGAGGTGGTTGCGGGCATCCTTCTCGGCGGCCTCGACGTCGCGCAGCTCGTTCTTCTGGTCGCTGACCCAGTTGAGCACCTGGCCGGGCTGGTAGTGGCGCGGGTCCAGGTCGAGGTCGCTGAGCACGAGCTGCATCAGCCGCTTCTGGTCCTGGGCGTCGTAGATCGAGAAGTTGGACTTCAACCCCACCTTGTCGATCTCCTTGCGGAGGATCCGCACGCAGGCGCTGTGGAACGTCGAGACCCACATGATCCGCGCGCGCTTGCCCACCAGGGCCTCGACGCGCTCCTTCATCTCGGCCGCGGCCTTGTTGGTAAAGGTGATCGCCAGGATGCTGCCGGGGTGGGCGCCACGCTGGGAGATCAGCCACGCGATCCGCCTGGTCAGCACCCGGGTCTTGCCCGACCCCGCGCCCGCGACGACCAGGAGGGGCGCGCCCTGGTGCTGGACCGCCGCCTTCTGCGGCTCGTTGAGCCCGTCGAGGAGCTCCTCGGCGCTCGGGCCACGCCGTTTCGTACGCGGCTCGTCGGCCGGCTGCGCGGAGGCGAAGGCCTCGAGGCCCGGGATGGTGGCAACAGGGGTCTGGTCAGGCGTACTCATGCTGGCTCCAGCCTAGGGGCTGGCACCGACAACCGGCGGGTCGGCGGGCCTGTGACGAACGTCAGGAAGCGACGTGCGCGGAGGACCAGAAGACCGCCACGCAGACGTTGATGATCGTCAGGCCGAAGATCGTCCAGTAGAGGCCGTCGGAGATCTTGGGCTTGCGCAGCTGCGACATCACCAGGCCGAGGATGACCAGGCCGATCACGAGCTTCACGGCGACCTTCGCGTGGTCGACCGGACCGTCGCCCATCTCCAGGACGCCGACGAGCAGCAGGCCGGCCAGGAACGCGGTGCCGGAGCCGTCGCGCATGAGGCCGTTGGACACCTTGTCAGGCGCCTTGATCTGCACCAGCAGACCGCCGAAGAGCGCGGCGAAGCCGAGCAGGTGAATGACGAGCAGGATGTGCCGCACGATCTCCATGGGCAAAGACTAGAGCCACCGCCTCGGAGGCCACGAAGCGGCCCTCATCGACGCGTTTTCGAACGATCACACGAATTTGATCACATTCGCCTTGGGGAATTCCGATGCGTCTGCCTACTCTCACCGTGACCGCCACCATCGCTCTCGGCTCCGCAAGGAGGATTCTGACGTGTCATCACCCAACCCGACCCTGCCTTCAAGCAGGTCCCGACCGCTCGATCAGGTTCGCCAGTCCATCCGCTTCGACGTACCTGCCTCGCTGGTCGTCTTCCTCGTCGCCGTGCCGCTCTCGCTCGGCATCGCCGTCGCCTCCGGTGCACCTGTCGCCGCGGGCCTGATCGCCGCTGCGGCGGGCGGCATCGTCGCCGGCCTCTTCGGCGGCGCTCCTCTGCAGGTCAGCGGCCCGGCAGCCGGCCTCACCGTCGTCGTCGCCGAGACGGTGGCCGAGTTCGGCTGGGAGGCGACCTGTGCGATCACCCTGATGGCCGGTCTCCTCCAGATCGTGCTCGGCGCCACCCGGCTCGGACGCTACGCACTGGCGATCTCCCCGACCGTCGTCAGCGCCATGCTCGCCGCGATCGGGATCTCCATCGTCCTCGGCCAGCTCAACGTCGCCTTGGGCGGCCGGTCGCAGGCGAGCGCGATCGAGAACCTCGAGCACATCGTCGTCAACGCGCAGCAGCCCAACATCCACGCCGTCCTGGCCGGGCTCGGGGTGATCGGCATCCTGCTCGTGTGGCCGCGGCTGCCCCAGCGTGTCCGGGCGGTGCCCGGCCAGCTGGTCGCGATCGTCGCGATCACCCTGCTCGCCGCCGCCTGGCTGCCCGGAGCCGAGCGCGTCCACCTCGGCGGCGACCTGCTCGACGAGATCGGCTCGGTCGCGCTACCGGAGGGCACCCCGCTCGCCGTTGCCGGCGCGGTGCTCACCGTCGCCCTGATCGCGAGCGTGGAGAGCCTGCTCTCGGCGGTCGCCGTCGACAAGCTGCACGGCGGCCCGCGCAGCAACCTGAACCGCGAGCTCGTCGGTCAGGGGCTGGCCAACACGGTGTCGGGAGGACTCGGCGGCCTCCCCGTCACCGGCGTCATCGTGCGCAGCTCGACCAACGTCGCAGCCGGCGCGCGCACTCGTGTCTCCGCGATCCTGCACGGCGTCTGGGTGCTCCTCTTCGCCCTGGTCCTGGTCGGGCTGGTCGAGCAGATCCCGCTCGCGGCCCTGGCCGGGCTGCTGATCATGATGGGCACCGGCCTGGTCAGGCCCGCCGACATCTCCCAGGCGCATGCCCGGGGCGAGCTGTGGATCTACGGGCTCACCATCACCGGTGTGCTCGCGCTCAACCTCATCGAGGGTGTCCTGATCGGCCTGGTCGCCGCTCTGGTCCTGGTGCTGTGGCGCCTGGTCCACGTGCGGATCGACGTACGCCTGGCCGGCCGGGCCACCGACGGCCGCGAGAAGTGGCTGGTCGAGGTGCACGGCAGTCTCTCGTTCCTGGCGACGCCGACCCTGGTCAGCCGCCTCGACGCCATCCCCGAGGGTCAGCTCGTCGAGCTCGACCTCCTCGTCGACTACCTCGACCCGGCCGGGCGCGACCAGCTCGACCACTGGCGTGCCCGCTACGAGGCCGGCGGTGGGACGGTGCTCGTGGAGCACTCCGGTCCGCACGGCGTCGAGGCGCCCCGTCAGGAGCGCGCGCTGAAGGCGCCTCCGATCAGCCCGCGTGGGCTGCTGCCGTGGGGCGCCTGGCAGGACGTACGCGCCGACCGCGGTGACCGTCACCACCCGCTGGCGCTCGGCGTCCGCGAGTACCACCGCCGGCACGCCGCCCCGCTGCGGCCGGTCTACGAGGGGCTCGCCGACGGCCAGGAGCCGCACGCGGTCTTCCTGACCTGCGTCGACTCCCGGGTCGTGCCCAACCTGATCACCTCCAGCGGCCCGGGCGACCTGCTCACGGTCCGCACCATGGGCAACCTCGTGCCCGAGCCCGGCAGCACGGACAGCTCGGTCGCCGCACCCATGCTGTTCGGCGTGGACGACCTCGGCATCAACACCGTCGTCGTCTGCGGCCACTCGCGCTGCGGGGCGATCACCTCGGCCCTGGAGACCACCCGGGCCGGCACGGTTCCCACAGGGCCGGTCGGTGACTGGCTGCGCCACGCGGCTCCGGCGATCCAGGAGTGGCAGGCCGGGCATCCGGTCGGCCTCGCCGCTGCGGCCGCCGGCCGGAGCGAGGTCGACCAGGTCTCGCAGGTCAACGTCGCGGTGATGATCGACCGGCTCGGGGAGCTCCTGGCGGGCCGGGACGTACGTCTCGTGGGCCTGTTCCTGGACATCTCCGACGGCACGCTGCAGATCCTGCGTGCCGATGGGTTCACGACGCTGACCGATGCGGAGACCGACGAGCTCGCCCACCTGATGGAGGCCAGGCCGGCCGAGCCGGCGTGATCTGGATCTGAGCTAGAGCAGGCGGCGGTCGTTGGCCCAGCGAGTGAGCTCGTGACGGCTCGACAGCTGCAGCTTGCGCAGCACGTTGGACATGTGGGTCTCGACCGTCTTGATCGAGATGAACAGCTCGCCGGCGACCTCCTTGTAGGAGTAGCCACGGGCGATGAGGCGCATCACCTCGCGCTCTCGTTCGGTCAGACGGTCGAGGTCCTCGTCGATGTCGGCGATGGCGATGGTGCCGGCGAAGGCGTCGAGCACGAAGCCGGCCAGGCGCGGCGAGAAGACCGCGTCTCCCCCGGAGACCCGCTGGATCGCGGCGACCAGCTCGGCGCCGGTGATGGTCTTGGTGACGTAGCCGCGGGCACCGCCGCGGATGGTGCCGATGACGTCCTCGGCCGCGTCGGAGACCGACAGCGCCAGATAGCGCGGCGAGCCGTCGACGGCCGGCGCCTTGCGCATCACCTCGACGCCTCCGCCACCGGGGAGGTGTACGTCCAGCAGCACCACGTCGGGCTTGCCCTCGGCGATCGCCTTGACCGCGGTGTCGACGTCCTCGGCCTCGCCGACGACCCGGATCACCGGCGACCGGCTCAGCTCCGCGCGTACGCCGGTGCGGAACATCGCGTGGTCGTCGACGATGACGACCTTGACCTCACTCATGCCCGTTCTCCTTCATGACCAGCCTCCTTCGTGCGAGGCTGCTTGAGCCGCACCTCGGTACCTTCTCCGGGTGACGATCTCACCACAGCGCTGCCGCCGTGGCGGGACATCCGGTCGATGATGCTGTCGCGTACGCCGTGTCGGTCCGCGGAGACCTCGTCGAGGACGAAGCCCGCGCCACGGTCGCGGACGAAGACCTCGAAGGCCTCGTCGGTCGCCTCCGCGTAGACGTCGACCCGTCCGGTGCCGGCGTGCTTGGCGGCGTTGGTGACGGCTTCGCGGGTGGCGGCGACGATCGGCCTCACCGTCTCGTCATACGGCCCGTCGCCGACGACCACCACGTCGACGGTCACGCCGTGGGCGTCCTCGACCTCCGCGGCGGCCGCCTTGAGCGCGGCCGCGAACGTCTCGTCGGCCTGGGCCGGGGTCGAGAAGAGCCACTCGCGCAGGTCGCGCTCCTGGGCGCGGGCGAGCTTCTGCACCATCGCCGGATCGCCGGAGTTGCGCTGGATCAGGGCGAGGGTCTGGAGGACGGAGTCGTGCAGGTGGGCGGCCATGTCGGCGCGCTCCTGGCTGCGGATGCGCTCCTCGCGCTCGCTACCCAGGTCGCTGGCGAGCTGGCGCATCCACGGGCCGGCGACCAGGAAGCCCGCGGCGAGCACGATCAGGCCGGCGATGATCAGACCGGTGGCGTTGCCGAGGTCGAGCTGGCCGCCCGCGAGGATCACCGCGAAGAGCATCAGCCCGACGCCGACCCCGACCCGGACATACGCCCGCCAGCCACCCTTGCCGAAGACCATCTGCACCAGGTCGAGGCGGCTGGTGCCGTCGAGCCAGCGCTCACGCTGGGCCGCGTCGGCCTGGCGCCACAGCAGGGCCACGCCGGCGACGCCGAGCATCGCCGGCCAGATCAGCGCGCCGGCACCGAGCACCGTGTCGAAGAGCACGACCGCGCCGAACCCGAGCGCGAGCAGCGCGATCGCCGGACCCTTGTCGACCCCTCCTGGGCGCGAGGACGGCCGGCGGCCGCCGCGGGTCGCGCTCTCGCCGCCCGGGGTGGACTGCTCCAGGTGAGGCGCGGCCGGGATGAAGATCCACAGCGCGGCGTAGAGCACCACACCGAAGCCGCTGAACACCGCGGTGACGACGAAGAACGCGCGCACGGCCAGCACCGGCAGGCCGAGGTGCTCGGCCAGGCCGGCCGCCACGCCGCCGATCACCGAGGCGTCGGTGTCGCGGTAGGCGCGGCGTACCGCGGGCTCCGGGGGCGGTGCCGGCAGCTCCGTCGTCGCATGGGTTGTCGTCATGATGACAACCATCGTCACACCAACCGTGGGCGCGTACCATGAGGATTCACCCTGATCCTGGCGCGTCGAGAACTCAGGGCCGTCCCTGATGGTCTGCGGGGCGCGGAGGAGACAGAGTAGGGGTGTGACGATCCCGCCCGAGGCGCCGCTGCCGCCCACCCCGGAGCCGCCACCGCCTGTCTCGGAGGCGCGCACCCGCCCCAGCGGCGAGCAGCTGCGCAACCTCAGTGGCCTGCGGCGTACGACCCATGCCTCCCCGGAGGGGCGGCACATCGCCGGCGTCGCGGGTGGGATCGCACGCCACTTCGACGTCGACCCGCTGCTGGTGCGGGTGGTCCTGGTGGTGGCCGCGTTCTTCGGCGGCTCCGGCGGGATCGTGTACGTCGCCGCCTGGCTGCTGGTGCCCGAGGAGGAGGCCGAGGACGGGATGATCCCGGTCGGGCCACCTGCCCGCAACCTCCTGCTCTGGATCGCCGGCGGCATCGCGGCGATCTCCCTGCTCGGCGACGCGTTCGGCGACACCAGCGTGCCCTGGTTCTGGCTCGCGGTCCTCGCCGTCGTCGCGCTCTGGTACGCCAACCGTGGCAGGTGGAGCCGCAAGCGCGGTGGACCTCCACCGCCCCCGGCGGCATCGCCGGCCACGTCTCCGGCAACCGCGCGGATGGACGTGCCCGCAGCTCAGACACGTCTTCTGCCGCCGCCCTGGCCGCCCGGATCCTACGATCCCAGCGCGCCGCTGGCCCGAGCGGGCCGCCGGCGCCCGCCGCTGCTGTTCGGCCGGGCCATCGCGGTCGCCGCTCTGGTGGTGGGTGTCCTCGGCCTCATCGACGTCGCCGACTGGATGCCCGTCCCGACCAGTGCCTACCCGGCGGCGCTGCTGGCCGTCTTCGGCGGCTTCCTGGTGCTCGGCGCGTTCTGGGGCCGGGCCGGCGGGCTGATCTTCTTCGGGCTGCTGGCCCTGGCCGCGCTGCCGCTGACGATGATCGATCTGTCGGACATCGAGACCGGGAGCAGCGTCGAGATCCATCCGCGCAGCGTCGCGGCCCTGGAGACCTCCTACGCGGTCGACGCGGGCGCGATCGTCGTGGACCTGAGCGCCATCGACCCGAAGACGCTCGACGGCCGCGACCTCGAGATCACCAGCTCGTTCGCCGAGATCACCGTCATCGTTCCCGACGACGCCACCGTCGCCGCGCAGGCCACCGTCGGTGCCCTCGGCGAGGCGCAGATCTTCGACGAGACCCGCAGCGACATCGGCGGGTTCGCCCTGACCCGGACCCACGTCGCCGGGAAGGAAGGCAGCGAGCCCGGCCTCGCCGACGACGCCGATCTCCATCTGACCACCACCGCGGACCTCGGCGCGATCAACGTCTACGAGGAGAGCGACCCCCGAGCCGCGCGCTTCGTCGGGACGGCCGAGAGGAGCACCCGATGAGCTACGACTACTCCCCGCCGCCGCGTTTCGAGGACCAGGCTCCGCCGCCCAGGCGCAGCGGGCGGCACCCGGTCAACATCGGCCACCTCGTCATGGGGCTCGTCTTCCTCGTCTTCGTCGTCGTCTGGGCCCTGGTCGTCAGCGGAACCGTCGTCATCCACAGCATCGAGGACCTCCGCTGGCTCCTCCCGCTCCCCTGGATCGTCGGCGGCTCCATCGGCCTGCTCGCCGCGCTCCTCAGGAAAAGCTGACGGCTCACGGTGCCGCGACGTCGACCGACTTCTCCTTGAACCTGCCGGCGAGCATCGACCGGAACGCATTCTTGGTGACCTTGTTGCTGCTGATCAGCGACATCGCGTTGCGCATCATCAGGTCGCGGCGGTTCTGCGGCACGAACATCGCCAACCCGTCCGTACGCCCCGAGCGCTGCTGCACCTCGATGAAGGGGCGCAGGCGCTGCTCCCACTCGCGCAGCGCACGCGCCGTGTTGCCGGGGTTGCGGGCGAGCGTCGTGCCGAGCAGGTCGGCGCCGGAGATGGCGGTCGAGGCGCCCATCCCGGAGTAGAGCGTCAGGCACCAGGCAGCGTCGCCGACCAGGACCACGCGATCGGTGTGCCAGGACGGCATCACCACCTGGTGGACCGAGTCGAAGAGGCTGTCCTCCGCGGCCTCGAACTGGTCGAAGAGGTGCTCCAGGATCGGGCCGGGCTCCGGCCCGAAGGCGGCGCGGATCCTGTCGATCGGCCTGCCGCGGAACTGGGCGTTCTCGTCGTCGGTCCGGTAGGAGAACATCACGGTCGGGGTGTGATCGGCGAACCCGAAGACCCACACCGAGCGTCCTTCCTCGGTGAGGATGAGGCCGTCGGAGGGGCGGAAGCCCGGCACCTGGCGCTCGAGGAGCGCGACGCCGATGATGTGGTTCAGCGGCCGCAGGTGCTCCTCGTCGGGCCCGAAGACCAGGCGGCGTACGGTCGAGCGGAGCCCGTCGGCACCGACGACGAGATCGAAGCGCTCGGTGGTCTCCCCGGCCTCCGAGCGCAATGTCACCTGGACTCCGTCGACGTGCTCGTCGATGGTGACGGGGCTCGTGCCGTAGCGGATCTCGGTCGTCCCGGCGACCTGGTCGTAGAGGGCGGACTCGATGTCGCCGCGCAGGATGAGGCGCGGCTCGCCGGGCAGGTCGCCGTAGCCCATGCCCGGGCGACGCTTCGTGCCGGATCGATCGACGTTGTAGGTCATCCCGTCCCGGTCGGTGCGGTTGCCGATCGCGTCGAGCACCCCCATCCGCTGCGCGGTCGCGCGGCCGGTCTCGAACAGCCCCACGAAGTAGCCGGCGGCTCTGCGGTCCGGGGCACGCTCCACGATCACCGGCTCCCAGCCGATCTCGCGCAGACGCATCGCCGTGGCCAGTCCCGCGATGCCCATCCCGACGATCAGAGCTCGTGGTGTCGTCATTTCTCTCTCCTCCCACAAACGGAGATCTCTTCTCCGGTTAATGCTCAGCGTAGCACTAAGCGGAGATATGTCCTCCATTTTGTTAGGATGAATCCATGAGTACGTCACCAGCCCCGCGCACCCGACCCCTGCGCGCCGACGCCGAGCGCAACCGCCAGCGGCTCATCGCCGCCGCCCAGGAGCTCTTCGCGACCCGGGGCATCGACGTCACCCTCGACGACGTCGCCCGCCACGCCGGCGTCGGCGTCGGCACCGTCTACCGCCGCTTCGCCAACCGCGACGAGCTCATCGAGGTGGTGCTCGTCGGGGCCGTACGCCGACTCGCCGACCACGCTGAGAAGGCGCTCGCCAACCCCGACCCCTGGGACGGTTTCGAGGAGTTCTTCGTGGCCGCGACCCGGGACTTCGCCGAGAACCGTGGACTCCGCGAGCTCGTCCTCGAACGCCACCGCGGGACCGCGGACGCCTTCGTCGATGTCCGGAACGGATTCCAGCCCGCCACGACCACGCTCATCGGCCGCGCCCAGGAGGCCGGCGAGCTCCGGGACGATCTCGAACCCGTCGACTTCCCGCTGATCCAGCTCATGCTCGGCGCGGTCACCCATCACACCAGGGACGTCGCCCCGGAGTTGTGGCAGCGCTACGTCACGCTCATGCTCGACGGGCTGCGTACTCGGCGGGACGCGCCCACCCCCTTCGCGGCTCCGGCGATCACCGACGCGCAGTTCGACCGGGCGCTCACCTAAGGGTTCCCCGGGTGGCGTCGGGGCTAGGAGACGCTGGAGATCTCCCCCGACCAACCCACGAGGAGCTCGGCCTCGTGCGGGGGTGGGCCGGGAAGACGGCGGCTGGCCGCGTCGGCGCGCAGGCCGTCGCAGACGAGGGCGAGGTAGCGGCGGCGGAGGGCGGCGCTGCGTACGTCGTCCCCTACGTCGATGCGACCGATCTGCTCGAGGAGCACGGTGATGTCGGTGCGAGTGACGTCGGGACGGAGGATGCCGCTGCCGCGGGCGCCGCGCAGCAGCCGGTTGGTGGTGTGGACGGCGAGCTTGTCCAGGTCACGCAGGCCTTGGTCGAAGGTGACCTCGCCGCGCAGGGCGAGGGTGAGCCGTGGGAGACCGTCGTCGAGCACCTGGCGCAGGAAGCCCGTGAATGCGTGCCAGGGGTCGTCGGTGTCGCTCAGCGCCGCCTCGGCGAAGGCGATGTAGCGGCGGTAGTTGTCGGCGGCGACGGCCCGCAGCAGCGCCTGCTTGTTGGCGTAGCGGCGGTAGAGCCCGGCCACCCCCATCCCGGCCTCCTCGGCGACCGCGGCCATGGTCGCGCGCGGGTCCCTGAGCAGCACCTCGCGAGCAGCCATCAGCACCGCGCGGTCTGCGTTGGGGGGCGGCATGCCCACACCCTACGGGGCGGCGCCAGCCTCAGGCCGTACGTGCCTGTGTGATGTCGGCCAACGCCGCGATCGGCCGGTTCGGGTAGTCGGCGAACACCCCGTCGACCCCGGCCTCGAAGAGGCGATTCGCCTGGTCGCGGCCTGCTTTCAGAGTCCAGACGAAGACCTTCAGCCCGTGCCGGTGGGCCTCGTCGGCCAGGCCGGTCGGCGGCTGTCCCTTCTTGCGGACCATCGACTTCTTGGGGCCGATGGCCTGGGCGTACGTCGCGATCTCCGCGCAGTCGACCGCACCCCACTTCTTGTCGACGAGCTGCACCAGCGGAAGCTCGGTGCGGGTGCTCATCTCCCGCACCCACGCCTCGTCGAAGCTCTGCAGCCACAGCCGCTGCGTGGGCAGGCCCGGGAGGCCGTTCCAGGCGTCGACGCCGTGGTCGGCGAGGGTCTGCAGGAGGGTCTCGGTGACGGGGAGGCCGATGGAGGCGAAGTACGTCGGGTGCTTGACCTCGACGTGCAGCCCGACCCGCCGCCCGCGGCGCTGCGACTCGTCGGCGACGAGCAGCAGCAGCGTGTCGAGGGTGATGATCGGCTGGCTCGTCGTCGGCGCACCGAGGCTGAGCAGCTCGGCGAAGGTGAAGTCCTCGGTGAACCAGCCGGTCCACTTCTTGCCGCTGATCACCTTGGTCGTACGCCGCTCCGCGAACTCCTCGCGCGAGGCGACGTCCGTGGTGCGGGTGAGCTCGTTCTCGTGCCGGAGCACCATCACCCCGTCGCGCGTCATCACCACGTCGGTCTCGAGCGCGTCCACACCCTGGCGCAGTGCCAGGCGGTAGGACTCCAAGGAGTGCTCCGGCAGATAGCCGGGTGCTCCGCGATGGCCGATCACAAGGGGGCGGGAGGCCGATGCCATGGCACCCAGCGTGCGTGCCGGCGGCGACGCCGCGGCGGGCGCAATGTGAATGGGACGTTACGAGCGGCGGGCCGTTCGGTTCGGCACCCTCAGGGGGTGTCCTCGCCGGACCAGACGACGTTCTCGCGGATGAGCCGGGCGGGGACACCGGCCACGGCCGTACGCGGCTCGACCTTCTGGTTGCGGACCATGCTCCGCATCCCGACGACCGCCCCGTCGCCGATCTCGACGTGGCCGGTGACGATGGCGTCGCGGCCCAGCCAGACGTGCTCGCCGAGGCGGATGTTGGCGCCGTACGGATTGATCCGCTGCCCCGTCTCGCCGTCCTCGAGCCGGTGCATGTCGTCGGTGGCGACATAGACGTTGGCGGCCCAGAGCTGGTCGCGGGCGGCGACGATCGAGCCGCCGTTGCGGGCGTCGACCTGCGCGCGCGAGGTGGCGACGAGGCCACCGGAGAGGATCACCGCGGAGTCGCCGCCGCAATAGATCTCGCCCCAGACCATGCTGGTGTCCGGGCCGATGAAGATCGTCGGCCGGTCGCCCCCGACCAGCAGCGCCTGCATCGAGGTGATGTCGGTCGCGACCACGATCAGCGCATCCGAGAACGGGTAGAACCCCAGCAGGTCGATCAGCCGCTGGTCGAGGCGGAACCCGTCACGCAGGTAGAGCGCGTTGCCGCCCTCGTGCCACCACTCCGGCAGAGGTCCGGTGATCTCGCTGAGCTCGAGCCCGGTGAGCACCTCCGGATCGAGCCCCGCGGCGATGAGCCGCTCCCGATGTACGTCCGTGAGCGGCTCACCCCTGGTCCACGACATGCCGGGAACCATAACCCGCGCCGCTCGGGCGGCATGGCCGGCGGCAGGAAAACCGTTCGCAACCGCGTCCCGAGATGCTGATAATCGGTCGGGTGCGCAGACTCCCTCTCGATGATCCCGGGGTCGCGGACCATCGGTCTCCCGGCCGGTTCCTGTGGTGGATGGCGAAGGGGCAGTGGGACACGCTCCTGGGCGGGATGTTCTTCGGGATCGTCTGGATGAGCGCCCAGGCGGTGATGCCGCTGGTGATCGGGCGAGCGATCGACGAGGGCGTGGCGACCAAGGACGTCCCCACGCTCACCGCCTACGCGGCCGTGCTGCTCGGTGTCGGCCTGGTGCAGGCGGTCGCGGGGATCATGCGCCACCGGTTCGCGGTGACCAACTGGCTGACCGCCGCCTACCGGGTCGTGCAGCTGGTGACCCGGCAGTCCGTACGCCTCGGCGCATCCCTCCCCCGCAAGGTCTCGACCGGCGAGGTCGCCGCGATCGGCACCTCCGACCTGTCCCACGTCGGTCAGGTCATGGACGTCTCCGCCCGGTTCTCCGGCGCGGTGGTCTCCTTCGTGGTCGTCGCCGTCGTCCTGCTGCAGACCTCGGTCACGCTCGGGCTGGTCGTGCTGATCGGCGTTCCGCTCGTCGTCCTTCTCGTCGGCCCGCTGCTCTCGCCGCTGCAGAAGGTCGCGGCCGACCAGCGGCAGCTGATGGGCGAGCTGTCCAACACCGCGGCCGACATCGTGGGCGGCCTGCGCGTTCTGCGCGGGATCGGCGGCGAGGAGGTCTTCGGCGCGCGCTACCGGCGACAGTCGCAGGACGTACGCCACGCCGGGGTCCGGGTCGCGCGGCTGCAGTCGGTGCTCGATGCGATGCAGATCCTCCTGCCCGGTCTGTTCGTGGTCGCCGTGGTGTGGCTCGGCGCGCGGATGGCGGTCGCGGGCGAGATCACCGCGGGGCAGCTGGTCGCGCTCTACGGCTACGCCGCGTTCCTGATGCTGCCGCTGAGGACGGTGGTGGAGTACGCCAACAAGTTCATCCGTGCCCGGGTCTCGGCCAAGCGGATCATCACGGTCCTCGCACAGGACCCGGACAATGTCTCCCTCGACTCTCCGCTGCCCATGCCTCCCGCGGGATCCGAGCTGCGCGACGTCGCCTCGAAGGTGCGCATCGAGCCGGGGCGGTTGACCGCGCTGGTCTCCGAGCAGCCCGACGAGACCTCTCACCTCGCCGACCGGCTCGGTCTGATGTCACCGCCGAACGAGCTGACGGACCGGTCGGTCACTCTCGGCGGAGTGCCCCTGTGCGATCTGCCGCTGGCGGATGTACGCCGCAGGATCGTCGTCTCCGACACCGGCACCCAGCTCTTCTCCGGCCCGTTGGGCGAGGTCCTCGACGTGACCGGCCGGGCCGGGAGGGCAGGCACCGAGGCAGCGATGCACACGGCGTCGGCCGAGGACATCCTGGAGGCGCTGCCCGAGGGTTACCGGGCCCAGGTGACCGAGCGTGGCCGCAGTCTCTCCGGCGGTCAGCGCCAACGGCTGATGCTGGCCCGGGTGCTCACCCTCGATCCCGAGATCCTGATCCTCGTCGAGCCGACCTCCGCGGTCGACGCCCACACCGAGGCCCGCATCGCCTCGCGGCTGAGTGCCCACCGCGCCGGGCGTACGACCGTGGTCACGACCACCAGCCCGCTGCTGCTCGACGCCGCCGACGTGGTCGTCTTCCTCGAGGACGGGAAGGTCGCCGCGACCGGGACGCACCACGAGCTGCTGCGCAGCTGCCCCGGCTATCGCCGTGTGGTCGTGCGAGACGTAGAGGAAGAGGTCACGTCGTGACAACCGCGCTCCCGGTGGCGTCGAACAAGGACGTCCGTGCCTATGTCGCCACCCTGGCCCGCCGCCACCCACGGATGCTCTGGGGTGCGCTGGGCCTGCACCTGCTCGCCGCGGGTGCCGCGCTGGCACCGCCACGACTGATCGGTGACCTGGTCGAGTCGGTCGAGGCGGGCACGACGGCCGGACACGTCGACCTCCTGCTGGCACTCCTGGCCGGGTTCCTCGTGATCCAGGTGCTGCTGACCCGGTACGCCCGGCTCCTGTCCCAGGTCCTGGGCGAGCAGGTGCTGGCCGAGCTGCGCGAGGAGTTCGTCGAGAACACCCTGGCGCTCCCGCTGGGCACCGTCGAGGAGGCCGGCTCCGGCGACCTGCTGACCCGCACCGGCCGCGACGTCGACCAGCTCAACTGGTCGATCCGCTACGCGCTGCCGGAGTGGACGATCGCCTGCCTGACCGCGGTCGCGACGCTCGTCGCCGCGCTCACCGTCGGCTGGTGGGTCGCGCTGCCGTGCCTGCTCGGGGTGCCGGCGCTCGTGATCGGTCTGCGCTGGTATCTCCGCCGCGCCAAGGACGGCTACCTGCGCGAGTCGGCCACCTACTCACAGATCAACTCGACGCTCACCGAGACGGCCGAGGGCTCGCGCACGGTGGAGGCGCTCGGCCTCCAGAGCGCCCGGGTCCGGGCCGGTGACGCCGACATCGCGGCATCGTTCCGTGCCGAGCGCTACACGCTGTTCCTGCGGACGGTCTTCTTCCCGGCGATGGAGATCTCCTACCTCGTCCCCACGGTCGTCACCCTGCTGTTCGGCGGCTGGCTCTACACCCAGGGCGTCTGCTCGCTCGGCGACGTGACCGCGGCGACCCTGTACGTCCAGATGCTGATCGACCCCGTCGACCGGATCGTCTCGATCCTCGACGAGCTCCAGATGGGCAACACGTCCCTGGCCCGCCTTCTCGGTGTCGCGCACGTCCCCGACGACCGGGTGGCCACCGGCGCCGAGCCCGCCGGCGAGAGGATCCGGGCGACCGACGTGACGTTCTCCTACGTCGAGGGCCGAGACGTCCTCCACGGGATCTCGATGGACGTCGGGGTCGGCGAGCGGGTGGCCATGGTCGGGCCCTCCGGCGCCGGCAAGTCGACGCTCGGGCGGCTGCTCGCGGGCATCCATCCGCCGCGCACGGGAGCCGTGACCGTGGGCGATGTGCCGTTGGTCGACCTCCCGCTCGACGAGCTGCGCGGCCACGTCGCGCTGGTCACCCAGGAGCACCACGTCTTCGCGGGGACCGTGCGCGACAACCTCGTCCTGGCCCGCCCCGGAGCCTCGGACACGGAGGTGCTCGACGCCCTGGCGGCGGTGGATGCCCGCGAGTGGGTCTCGGCGCTCCCGGACGGCCTGGACACCGCGGTCGGCTCCGGCGGCCGTGCCCTGACCGCACCGCAGGCCCAGCAGGTCGCCCTCGCCCGGCTCGTCCTCGCCGATCCGCACACCCTGGTGCTGGACGAGGCGACCTCGCTCATCGATCCCCGCGCCGCCCGCCACCTGGAGCGGTCGCTGGCGGCGGTGCTGGAGGGACGTACGGTCATCGCGATCGCCCACCGGCTCTTCTCCGCCCATGACGCCGACCGCGTCGCCGTGGTCGAGGACGGCCGGATCACCGAGTTCGGCCCCCACGACGAGCTCGTCGCCGCTCGCGGTTCCTATGCCCGGCTCTGGGACTCCTGGCGCATCTGACAGCACGGCTCAGCTCGGGTACATCCCGCTGGTCACGTTGAGCCAGGTGCCGGTGATCGCCCCGGCGCCGTCGGAGGCGAGGAAGGTCGCGGTGTCGGCGACCTCCCGCAGCCGCGGTGACCGCTTGGTCATCCGCAGCCCGTCGAGGTTCGCCCGGATCCCCTCGAGGGCCTCCTCCGGGAGCCGTGTCCCGAGGACCCGCTCGAACTTCTCCGCGGTGAAGGTCTCGGTGATCCCGGCCGTCCAGATCCCCACGACGCGTACGCCGGAGGGCCCGACCTCCGCCGCCAGGTCACGGACCAGCGCGTCGAGCGCACCGTCGGCGGCACTGGTGCCGCCCATGCCCGGCGCCGAGCCTCGCGCGGAGCCGGAGTCGAGCGCGATCACGACGCCTCGCTTCTGCTCCACCATCTGCCGGGCCGCCGCGCGGGCGGTGTGGAAGGAGCCGGTGATGCCGCGTACGACCGGCTGGGTGTAGTCCGCCGCCGAGATCTCCAGCAGCGCCTGCCCCTGGATGTCGCCACGGTCGGCGACGTTGAACGAGATGTCGAGCGAGCCGGTCGCGGCGACGACCCGCTCCACGAAGGCGACCACGGCGTCCTCGTCGAGCACGTCGACCACCCCGTGGCCGGCGGCGCCGACCTCCTCGGCCCGGGCCGCGAGCGTGGCCTCGGTGCGGCCCGCGAGGTAGACCTTGGCGCCCGCCTCGGCGAACGCCTTGGCGGTGGTCGAGCCGATGTCACCCGCGCCGCCCCAGACGATGGCGGTGCGGTCCTGAAGCTGTGCGTTCACGATGTCTCCTGAGGTGTCGTCACGCACCTGGTGCGCGTGATCTGACCGTTAGGACGTACGCCGCGTCGTCCACTCATCGGGTCGGCCGAAACTTTTTTCAGATCAGCGTCCGAGGAAGCCCGAAGGCGGGGAAGAGATGGGGCTCGAAGGTGGTGATCTGGGCGAGCCGGCCGTCGACGACCCGGAGCACGTCGAGCATCTGCGGGCGGAAGACCGTCGTCCCCGGCCGGCGTACGTAGCCCGCGACCGCCGGCATCCGGTTGGCGCTCGCCGGGACGAAGCGCCATTCGCCGAGGTAGGTCGGCGAGGACGGGTCGAGGTTGGGCACCACGAAGTCGATGATCGCGTCGCGCGTGGTGAACCAGAACGGGTTCGGCGGCATGGTCAGCACCGCGTCGCTGGTCAGCAGGTCGACGATGCCCTCCCGCCAGTTGCTCTCCCCCGCCGCGATGTAGGCGTCGATGACCTTGCGCTCCTCCTCGGTCGGCCCCTCCGTGCGCCAGGTCGACCGGTCCTCGGGCAGATGCCGCCGCAGGGCCGGCTTGGCGCGCTGGAGCAGCGAGTTGACCGTGGCGACACCGACGTCGAGCGCGGCCGCGGTGTCGGCGGCCGACCAGCCGAGCACCTCCCGGAAGACGAAGACCGCCCGCTGCTGCGGGGTCAGGTGCTGGATCGCGATCAGGAAGACCAGCTCGATCGTCTCCCGCGCGACCGCCTCCTCCTCGGGGCGCTCCGGCTCCAGCAGGGAGTCGGGGAACGGCTGGAGCCACTCCAGCAGCTCCGGCGGCTCACCGGTGCCGTGGTCGAACCCCGGCAGCGGGGCGTACGTCCTCGGCCGCCGCTCGTTGCGACGCAGGAAGTCGAGGCAGGTGTTGGTCGCGATCCGGTAGAGCCAGGCGCGCATCGCCCCGGGGTCGGTCAGCTGGTCACGCCGCTCCCACGCCTTGACCAGGGTCTCCTGCACCAGATCCTCGGCCTCGTCGAAGCTCGCCACCATCCGGTAGCAGTGCACCCTCAGCTCGCGCCGGTGCTGTTCCGCGGCCTCCACGAACGCTTCCATGGCTGGCGAGCGTAAACCCCGGACGGCCGTCGCGAGACCGATTTTGCAAGCAATGTCAAACCGGTGCAACGCAACCCATCCGCACGACGTACGAAGTATGTGGGGCGGTCCTCCCAGGGTCCCGGCCGCAGTGCTCCCGGCCGGGGCCCTGGTGCGTTTTCGGACCGGTCAGACGAGCCCGCGGAGCTTGGGGAGGATCTCGGTGCCGTAGAGCTCGAGGAACTTCGCCTGGTCGGGACCCGGGGCGTGGAAGACCAGGTGGGTGAAGCCCATGTCGAGGTATTCCTTGATCCGGGCGACGTGCTCGTCGGGGTCGGTCGAGACGATGAACCGCTTGGCGGTCGCCTCGGTCGGCAGCGCGTCGGCGAGGCGCTGCATCTCCACCGGGTCCTCGACGGAGTGCTTCTGCTCGGGGGTGAGCCCGAGCGCGCCCCAGAACCGGGTCGCCTCCATGGCCTGCTCCAGGTCGTGGTCGAAGCTGACCTTGACCTCGATCATCATGTCCACGTCCTCCGGCTTGCGGCCGGAGAGCTCGATGCCGTTCCGCACGGCCGGCAGCAGCGTGTCGGTGTAGAGCTCGGCACCCTTGCCGGAAGTGGTGATGTAGCCGTCACCGGCACGGCCGGCGTACTTGGTCGCGGCCGGACCCGAACCCGCCAGGTAGATCGGGACGGGGGTGGACGGCTTGTCGTAGATGGTCGCCCGGTCGAGCTGGTAGTAGTCGCCCTCGAAGGTGACCCGGTCCTCCGTCCAGAGCTTCTTGATCACCCGCACGGCCTCGCGGAAGCGCGCGAAGCGCACCTTGCCCTCGGGCCACTCCACACCCAGCGGGGCCTCGTTCATCGCCTCACCGGTGCCCATGCCGAGCACGACGCGGTCGGGGAAGAGCGAGCCCAGGGTCGCGAAGGACTGCGCCACGATCGCCGGGTGGTAGCGGAACGTCGGGGTGAGCACCGAGGTGCCCATCACGATCCGCTCCGTGCGCGCGCCGAGCGCGCCCAGCCAGGTCATCGCGAACGGCGCGTGCCCGCCGTCGTGCCGCCAGGGCTGGAGATGGTCGGAGATGAAGACCGAGTCGAAACCCTGCTCCTCCGCCATCACGCCGTAGTTCAGCAGCTCTGTCGGTGCGAACTGCTCGTTGGACGCCTTGTATCCGAACCTGATCTCCGTCACGCGCCCACGGTAGCCTCCCCTTCATGAAGCTTGCGATGCCCTTGACCTACTTCGGCAACCCGCGTGACACCGCAGACCAGGTCGTCGGCCTGGAGAAGGCAGGGCTCGACCAGCTCTGGGTCGCCGAGCCGTACGGCTTCGACGCGGTCTCCCTGCTCGGCTACCTGGCCGCCAAGACCGAGCGGGTCGAGCTCGGGGCCGGCATCCTCAACATCTACAGCCGTACGCCGGGAGCGCTGCTCCAGACCGCGGCCGGCCTCGACAACGTCTCCGGCGGCCGCGCGATCCTGGGCCTCGGCGCGAGCGGACCGCAGGTCATCGAGGGCTTCCACGGGGTGGCGTACGACAAGCCGCTGGCCCGCACCCGCGAGATCATCGGGCTGCTGCGCGCCGGGCTGCGTGGTGAGCGGCTGCAGAGCGACGGGCTCTACAAGATCCCGCTGCCGGCCGACCAGGGCACCGGGCTCGGCAAGCCGCTCAAGCTGCTCAACCGGCCCGAGCGTGCCGACACCCCGATCTGGGTGGCCGCGCTCGGCGACAACAACGTCGCCATGACCGCCGAGGTCGCCGACGGCTGGCTGCCGTTCCAGTTCCTGCCCGACAAGGCGCGCGACGTCTGGGGCGACGCGCTCGACAAGGGCCTGGCCAAGCGCTCGCCCGACCTCAAGCCCCTGGAGATCTCCGCCGGCGGCCTGCTCGCGATCACCGACGACCCCGACGAGGCCAAGCGCCACCGCGACACGATGCGCGGCCTGCTGGCGTTGTACGTCGGTGGCATGGGCGCCCGCGGCAAGAACTTCTACAACGACATGGCCGTGAAGTACGGCTTCGGCGACGCGGCCAAGAAGATCCAGGACCTCTACCTCGACGGCCACAAGCGCGACGCCGAGGCCGAGGTCCCCGAGGCCTGGCTCGAGGCCGGCAACCTGGTCGGACCGGAGTCGTTCGTGAAGGAGCGGATCGCGGCCTTCAAGGAGGCCGGTGTGACCAGCCTCCAGGTCACACCCGCCGCCGGCACCGACGGGCTCGCGTCGATCGCCCAGGTCAAGGAGTGGCTGGTCTGATCGCCCGGCCGGCTGTGAACTCGCTTACACCCACAGCCGGCCCTGCCGTCCCCCTGTGACCTGCCCCCACGGGCATTGGTTGCATGGACGCATGTCTGAGCGGATCGTCAGCGCCATCACCGGGCCCGTCACGAAGTGGGTGGTGCTCGGCTTCTGGCTGGTGATGCTGGTCCTGGTGGGGCCGCTGACCGGCAAGCTCGGCGACGTCGAGTCCCACGACAACTCCGACTGGCTCCCCGCCAACGCGGAGTCGACCCAGGCGATCGACGAGCTCGCCAAGGTGCAGGACCCCGACGACCTGACCACCACGATCGTCTACCACCGCGAGGGTGGCCTGACGAAGGCCGACTACACCGCGATCGTGCTGCAGATTCCCGAGATCGCGTCCCTCGACGGGGTGGTCACGCAGGAGAGCAAGCCCGACCAGCCCGTCATGCCCGCGATCGCCTACCCGACCGGGGAGAAGAAGGGCCAGAAGCAGGGTCTGGTCTCCGCCGACGGCGAGGTCGCCACGGTCTCTCTCGTGGTCAACTACGCCGACGAGGACCCGACCGCGCTGCTCGACCTGCGCGACGACCTGGTCGAGCTGACCGAGATCGACGGCGTCGACGTCTACATCGGCGGTGCGGGCGGCTCCACCGCCGACCAGATGGAGGCAGGAGCCGGGATCGGTGGTGCGCTGCTCTACGCGGCCGCCGGCGTGGTCATCGTGATCCTGCTGATCACCTACCGCAGCCCGGTGCTGTGGTTCCTCCCCCTCGTCTCGGTACTGGTCGCGCTCGTCGTGTCGATGGGCGTCGTCTACCTCTGCGCGAAGTACGCCGGCCTGACCCTCAACCAGATGAACCGGGCCATCCTCGACGTGCTCGTCTTCGGCGCCGGCACGGACTACGCGCTGCTGCTCATCGCCCGATATCGGGAGGAGCTGGGCCGGCACGAGGACCGGCACCGCGCGATGGCGGCGGCGCTGCGCGGCTCCGCCCCCGCGATCATCGCCTCGGCCGGGACCGTCACCGTCGGCATGCTCGGTCTGATGGTCGCCACCATGGGCTCGACCGCCAGCCTCGGCCCGGTCTGCGCGATCGGCATCGTCGCCGGCCTCGTCGTGATGCTGACCCTGCTCCCGGCACTGCTGGTGATCACGGGCCGCTGGGTGTTCTGGCCGGTCAGGCCGGCGTACGGCACCTCCGGCGAGAAGCACGGCGGCATCTGGGCACGACTCGGTGGCTGGATCCGGAAGCGGCCGCGGGCGGTCTGGATCGGCACCGCCGCCGTGCTGCTGGCCTGCTGCGGCGGGCTCTCGATGCTCAACATCACCACGCTGGACAGCTCGGAGACCTACACCAAGGACTTCCCCTCGCTCGTCGGCGACCGGGTGCTCGAGGAGCACGACCTCGGTGACCCCTCCAACCCGATCCAGGTCGTCTCGGCCCAGGGCAGCGAGAAGGACGTCGTCGAGGCGCTCACGAAGGCCGGCTACCAGGGCGTCACCCCGGTCACCGACGGCACCCACGAGGTCGCGCTGACCGCGGTCCCGCTGTCCACCGACCCGATGTCGAAGGCGTCGTTCGACACCGTCGAGGACGTACGCAGCGTGGTCCACACCGTCGAGGGAGCCGACGCGCTCGCCACCGGCACCGCCGCGATCCAGCTCGACATGGCCTCGGCGACCGACCGCGACACCAAGGTCGTGATGCCGCTGGTGCTCGGGCTCGTCCTGATCATCCTGATGATCCTGCTCCGCTCCGTCCTCTCCCCGCTGCTGCTGATGGCCACCGTCGTGCTGAGCTTCGGTGCGGCACTCGGCCTCTCGGCGGTCATCTTCGACGCGATGGGCTTCGCCGGGCAGGGGCGCGAGTTCCCGCTGTTCGTCTTCGTGTTCCTGGTCGCGCTGGGCATCGACTACAACATCTTCCTGATGCACCGCGTCCGCGAGGAGGTCGTCACGCACGGCGACACCCGGCGCGCCTCGCTCGTCGCGCTCTCGGCGACCGGCGGCGTCATCACCAGCGCCGGCATCGTCCTGGCCGCGACGTTCGCGGTGCTCACCACGCTGCCGCACGTGAGCTTCATCGAGATAGGCCTCGCGATCGCCCTCGGCGTGCTCCTCGACACCCTCGTCGTCCGCTCCATCCTGGTCACCGCCGTCAACCTCGACCTCGGCGACATCATCTGGTGGCCGAGCAGGCTCACCCGCGGACGAACGACGACTCGGTCACCGCATCCCGAGCCGGTCCGGCGACCCATGCCTCCGCGGGACCTCCCGCGCCGTCCCGATCTGCGCGGCCGTCCGCAGCCCCGACCACGCGATCCCGGCCGCTCTTGAGTCCTGGCTGCGGATTCGGCGAAGTGTCTTTACTATGTGCCCTACGACTCGGGTCGCTCGGCCCGGTCGCTCCACTTCACTGACATGCGGGGCGTGCGACATGGGGCCAGACGACCAGGACAAGACGAGACCCGGTACGCCGCGGCCCACGCCGCCGCCGACGCCTCCGACGCCTGAGCCGACGAACCCGATCGACCCGGACGCAACCCGGATCCCCAGCGCGCGCCCCACCCCGCCTCCGCCGCCGAGCTTCCCGCCGCCTCCCCCGACCACGCCGCCGCCTGCCCAGCCGCCCACGGCACCGCCTCCGCCACCGCCCACGATGGCGATGCCCGCGGCACCGCCCAGCGGCTACGGTCCCCCTCCGGGGCAGCCGCCGACGGTCTACGGCTCGGCGTACGGCCTGCCGTCGCACCACCAGCCGAAGAAGAGCAACAAGGGCCTGCTGATCGGCCTGGGCACGGCGGGCGCGGTGGTGCTGGTCCTGCTGCTCGGCACCGGGGCGTGGGCGTTCTTCACCGGGCGTCTCGGGTTCGGCCCGCTGAGCGCCGAGGACAAGAAGGCCGTGACCGCGATCGCCGCGGCCGCGCCGAAGCCGGCCTGGGCCTCGGCCGGGGACGCGACGTGCGCCGCCGAGCAGCTGGTCAAGGACGAACGCACCGACGGCCTCACCAAGGCCGGGCTGATCACGACCGCCGACGAGTCGGTGACCTACACCGGCGCCTGGCGCGGGCAGCAGGCGACGACGTACTCCCAGGGTCTGCTCTCCTGCACCGGCGACTGGAGCAAGGCGATCGGCAAGGACTGGGCGCTCACCGACACCGACTGCCTCGGTGACGTCGACGAGACCGCGATGGCCGGCCTGATCACCACGCAGGTCATGGAGGTCGAGGACGCCGGCGTGACGAAGCAGGCCGACAAGGCCGTATCGGCGCTGGACGAGTGCTACGCGAGCGACGAGCTCACCGCGCCGACCGCGACGGCGACCCCCGCCGTGCTCGGTGTCGACTTCTCGGTCAAGGCCCCGGCCGTCGAGGGCAGCGAGGTCGTGGTGCGGGCGAAGTCCGCCGACTCCACCGAGTGGACCCCGGTGACCGGCGGAAAGGTCAACATCCCCGTACGCGAGGGCGGCCAGGAGGGCTGCGCGACGTTCGAGGCCTCGATCAGCTACCCGTGGGGCACCACGAAGACCAGCGAGGCCGAGGCCTGCGGCAAGGCGAAGGACCGCCGGCTGTGGTGGACGAAGGACAAGTCGTGCGCCCAGCCGAAGTACGCCCCGTGCAGCTCCTGGACGCTCCACTACGAGGGCTACGAGCTCCTCTCCAGCGTCACCATCAAGCTGAAGCTCAACGGTGGCGACTGCCGCTCGGCCTCCGGGTCCTGCTCGGACACCGCGTTCGTCACCAAGCCGAGCGGCACCTGGACCAACTGGACCGCACCCAAGGGCTGGAAGGACCGGTTCACCGCGCAGGTCGACGGACTGACCGCCGTACTTCCTAACTAACGCCTTAACAATTGGTCTCGCCCGTGGCGTTGGAGCGCGCCGATCGTTGACGGGACGCTAGGGTTTCGGCAGAGGTCATTCGGGTAAAAAAATCAGGGCGAGGTTCTAAAGATGGTTGCGTTCCCCCAGGAAGGCGAGCAGTTCGGTCGCTACGTGATCGAGCGGGTCCTGGGTCAAGGTGGCATGGGTGTCGTCTACCAGGCGAAGGACCCGGCGCTTCGCCGCAAGGTGGCGCTCAAGCTCGTGCTGCCCTCGCTCACGGTCGACAAGGACTTCATCACCCGCTTCGAGCGGGAAGCCAACATCCTGGCCAAGCTGCGCTCGCGCAACATCGTCCAGATCATCGAGTACGGCGAGGTCGAGGGCACCGTCTACCTCGTCACCGAGTACGTCCCCGACGGCGACCTCCACGGCTGGCTGAAGACCAAGGGGCCGCTGGAGACCGTCCAGGCCCTGCGCCTGGTCGGTGACGTCAGCGACGCGCTCTTCGACGCCCACCGCGCCGGTGTGGTCCACCGCGACGTGAAGCCGTCCAACGTGCTCCTGTGGGAGCGCCAGGAGGGCGAGCTCGTCCCCTACCTCACCGACTTCGGCATCGCGACCGAAGGCGACTCCAACGTGACCCGGGCCGGCTCCGTGGTGGGCTCGCTGCCCTACATGTCGCCCGAGCGCCATATGGGCGAGCAGGCGACCGCGTCGGGCGACATCTACGCCGCCGGCTGTCTGCTGTGGGCCTGCCTGACCGGCAAGGCGCCCTACGCCGGCACCGACTTCGAGCTGATGAGCGCCCACATCAACAGCCCGGTGCCGCGGCTGCCCGCCGCGACCCCGGGCGCCGACCTGATCAACCCGATCATCCAGCGGGCGCTGGCCAAGAAGCCGGAGAACCGCTTCACGACCGCTGCCGAGCTCGCCAAGGCGCTCGACAAGGCGGCCGACCGGCTCGAGGAGTCCGGTCTGGGCGGCGGCATCATCGGTGGCGCCGCCGGAGCGGCCGCCGCCGACCTCGGCTCCCGTCCCGGCGCCAGCTACGACACCACGTCGAGCGACGCCTCCGGAGCCGGCACTCCCGCACCCGAGGCGGAGGCCCAGCCGACGATCGTCAAGCGTCCCGGCGACGGCACCCCGACCCCGGCCCCGCTCGCCAACGAGACCGACTCCACCGTCGTGCACAGCGGCAAGGGCCTGCCGGCGGTCGCTGCGGCCGCCGCGGCCTCCTCCGCAGGCGGCACCGGCGGCGGCCAGCCCGAGTGGCTGCCGTCGCACCACTCCAACGCCGGCCAGAGCGGCGACGGCGAGAAGAAGAAGCGCTACGCCATCATCGGAGGCGGGGTCGCCGCGGTCCTGCTCGTCGGCGTCGGCATCTTCACCCAGGGCTTCGGCATGTTCGGTCTCCACGGCGACGACGCCAAGGCGGCCGAGGCGATCGCCAGCGGCGTACCCAAGCCCGGGTGGGCCAGCGAGGACCAGATGACCTGCGCGGCCGAGTCCCTGGTCGGGAAGGTTCCGGCCAACGAGCTGCGCTCCCACGGGATCGTGGACGCGGGCGACGACTGGACCTACACCGGCGCGTGGCCCGCCGACGACGCGATGAAGTTCACCCAGGGTCTGCTCGACTGCACCGAGTCCTGGTCGACCGAGATCGGCGACAACTGGAAGGTCGGCGACACCCGCTGCATGGAGAAGGAGGTCGACAAGACCTCCATGGCCGGCCTCCTCGCGGTCACGGACCTCCTCAAGGACGGCGACACCGGCGCCGCCGGCCCGGCCAGCGAGAAGGCCGTCAAGGCCCTCGACGCGTGCTATGTCAAGGCCGACGCGCTCGGTGCCAAGGTGACCCCCAAGCCCGCCTACATGCAGGTCGACTTCGACGTGCAGGACCCCACCGCTCCCGGCGGGCAGTCGGTGATCGGGATCGCCAAGTCGGGCAGCAGCAGCTACGAGGAGCTCAAGGGCTCCTCCTACGAGCTCCCCGTCACCGAAGGTGGCGTCGAGGGCTGCATCGCGGTCAAGACCACCGTCACCTTCGCCTGGGGCACCGAGAAGGCCACCGACGCCAATGCCTGCGGCAAGGCTCAGCCGAAGAAGCTCGAGTGGGTCAAGCAGGACAAGTGCACCGACCCGATCTATACGAAGCAGAAGGTCGCGTGCAACACCTGGCGACTCACCTTCGAGGGCTTCCAGCCCGGCAAGAGGTTCGACGTGAAGCTCACCCTCAACGGCGGCAAGTGCTCGGACGGGAAGGGCGCGAAGTGCGTCTGGCCCGGCACCCCCGACGGCGAGGGCAAGGGCGCTGTCGTCGACTGGTCCGGCCCGCAGAACTGGACCGCCAAGTTCGTCGCCACCGCACCCGGCGCGAGCGCCCAGATCGACAACTAGTTCGACAACTGGGCGGTGCCTACTAGGCTGCTCGTGATGAGCGAGCAGCCGACACCTCAGCAGATCCGCCGGGCCCTGGCCCGGGCCGAACGCGGCGCAGCCCTCGACGTGGCGGAGGCTTCGGCTCTCCTCGCGGCGGGTGGCGACGACCTGAAACGGTTGACCGCCGCCGCCGCGAAGGTACGCGACGCCGGGCTGGTCGCGGCCGGGCGCCCGGAGACGGTGACCTACTCCCCGAAGGTCTTCATCCCGATCACCAAGCTGTGCCGGGACCGCTGCCACTACTGCACGTTCGTGGAGACGCCAGGACAGGCGGCACGCGAGGGTCGCGAGCCCTACCTGAGCCCCGACGAGATCCTCGAGATCGCCGCCGAGGGAGCGAAGCTGGGCTGCCTGGAGGCGCTCTTCACCCTCGGCGACCGCCCCGAGGACCGCTGGCCCGAGGCGCGGGAGTGGCTGGAGAGCCGCGGCTACGAGTCGACCCTCGACTACGTGCGGGCGATGGCGATCCGGGTGCTCGAGGAGACCGGGCTGCTCCCCCACCTCAACCCCGGGGTGATGTCGTGGGAGGAGATGAACCGGCTCAAGCCGGTCTCCCCGTCGATGGGGATGATGCTCGAGACCACCTCGCGCCGGCTGTTCGAGACCAAGGGCGAGGCCCACTTCGGCTCCCCCGACAAGGACCCGGCGGTGCGCCTGCGGGTGCTCGAGGACGCCGGACGCCTCTCGATCCCGTTCACCTCCGGCCTCCTGGTCGGCATCGGCGAGACGCTCACCGAGCGCGCGGAGACGATCTTCGCGCTGCGGAAGGTGCACAAGGCGTACGCCGGGCTGCAGGAGATCATCGTGCAGAACTTCCGGGCGAAGCCGTCGACCGCGATGCGTCACGTCGACGACCTGGGCCTGGACGAGTATCTGGCCGCGATCGCGGTCACCCGCATCGTCCTCGGACCCAAGGCCCGGGTCCAGGCCCCGCCCAACCTGGTCGACCTCGACGAGTGCCGGGCGCTGCTCGGCGCCGGGATCGACGACTGGGGCGGCGTCTCTCCGCTCACCCCCGACCACGTCAACCCCGAGCGCCCCTGGCCCTCCCTGGACGCGCTCCGCCAGGTCACCGCCGAGGCCGGCTTCCAGCTCCGGCCGCGGCTGACCGTCCACCCGGAGTACGTCACCGGCACCCTGCGCGACGGCCAGGCCTGGATCGACCCGCGCGTCCTCTCCCACGTGGAGGCGCTCGCCGACGAGGACGGGCTGGCCCGTGACGGCGTCCGGCCCGAGGGTCACCCGTGGCAGGAGCCCGACGGTGGCTTCACCTCCGCCGGCCGGGTCGATCTGCACGCCTCCGTCGACACCGAGGGTCGCACCCACGACCGCCGCGACGACTTCGAGACGGTCTACGGCGACTGGGACGCAGTGCGGGAAGCAGCGGTGGAGACTGCCTCCTCCGGGGTGGTCTCGACAAGCTCGACCACCGGGTCCAGCGAGGGGTTTGCGGCGCTCAGAGCTGCCGAGAAGGACCCCGGCAACCTCTCCGACGAGCACGCGCTGACCCTGATGACCGCCGAGGGCGACCTCCTGCGCCAGGTCACCAGGCTCGCCGACGACCTGCGCCGCGAGGTCAACGGCGACACCGTGACGTACGTGGTCAACCGCAACATCAACTTCACCAACGTCTGCTACGTCGGCTGCCGGTTCTGCGCCTTCGCCCAGCGGCGCACGGACGCGGATGCGTACTCCCTCGACCTGGACCAGGTCGCCGACCGCGCCGAGGAGGCGTGGAACCTCGGCGCCACCGAGGTCTGCATGCAGGGCGGGATCGACCCCGAGCTGCCCTCGACCGCCTACTTCGATCTCGTCCAGGCGGTGAAGCAGCGGGTGCCGGAGATGCACGTGCACGCGTTCTCCCCGATGGAGATCGTCAACGGCACCGCCCGCACCGGCCTCTCCATCGAGGACTTCCTGATCAAGGTGCGCGAGGCCGGGCTGGGCTCGCTCCCGGGCACGGCGGCCGAGATCCTCGACGACGAGGTCCGCTGGGTGCTGACCAAGGGCAAGCTGCCCGCGAAGACCTGGATCGAGATCGTCTCGACCGCCCACCGCGTCGGCATCCCGACGACCTCGACGATGATGTACGGCCACGTCGACAACCCGCGCCACTGGGTCGGCCACCTCCGCGTCCTCGCCGGCATCCAGGACCAGGCCCGCGAGCACGGAAACGCCGGCTTCACCGAGTTCGTGCCGCTCCCCTTCGTGCACACCAGCGCACCGATCTACCTCGCCGGCGCAGCCCGCCCGGGCCCGACGATGCGCGACAACCTCGCCGTGCACGCGCTGGCGCGGATCATGCTCCACGGCCGCATCGACAACATCCAGACGAGTTGGGTCAAGCTCGGTGTCGACGGCACCCGGGCGATGCTCCAGGCCGGCGCCAACGACCTCGGCGGCACCCTGATGGAGGAGACCATCTCCCGGATGGCCGGCTCCGAGCACGGCTCGGCAAAGACCGTCGCCGAGCTCGAGGAGATCGGCTCAGGCATCGGCCGCCCGGTCGACGAACGGACCACGCTGTACGGGACGCGATGAACCTGCGGCAGGTGGAGCGACGACTCGTCGCGCCGTTCTACCTGAAGTTGATGCGACGGCGACCTGACAGCCGCTCCGCTGTGCACGGCAGCTGTCCTGATCGCCGGCGACGCGGCAGTGGAGCCGCTCAGGTCCAACCGCCTTCGAGCGGATGTGTACGAGGCGGACTCGGTGATGTTCCTCGACGCTGCGCTGGAACACCTCGAAGTGGTCCCGGCGATCTCCTGCGATAGAACCGGTCAGCGTCCGAGCCGAACGATCGAGATCGCGAGGTCGACGAGCGTGCGTGCTCGACGCACCATGGTCTCGGCCTTCACCGCGGTGATGAGCTCGACCCCGTACTCGACGTCACCTTTGGCGGAGATGAGGTCGCGTAGCGCCCGCTCCGCAGGCTTTCCTTCGGCGCGAGTTCCGAGCGCCTCCGAGAGCTCCTTGGCCGCGCGGGCGTGATCCTTGGCTTTGCCGGTCGCACCCGACAGCGACGTGACGATCGCGTCCTTGGCGCTGATGCCCGCATGAATAGCGTCACCAGCGGCAGGGGTGTATCGCTCCAGGTCGAGGTTGTCCTCGGCCGACTCGACGTACTCCTCTGCCTTCTGCAGGAACGCCTTGGCATGGTTCCGCTGAGCGGCCGTGACCATCAGGCTGACCTCTTCCGACGTCTGGGCTTGCTACCGACAAGAGCGACGCCGTCCTTGACGATGTCGGCGACCACAGGTTCACCTCGGTCGAGAGCGTCCGAAAATGAAGCTGGCGTGAAGACCAGGATGTCGCTGTCGTTGCCAGTGGCGACCCTGATCGCCTCGCGCAGGTCTGCACGCCCATCCCAAGGTTCAGGAGCGACCACGGCAAGGTCGATGTCACTGTCGGCGTTCGCCTCACCTCGAGCGACGGATCCGAAGAGGATCACGGACTCGGCACTGTCGCCGACCACTCGTGAAACGATCTCGGTCAACACAGAAAGCGGATCGAGCAGAGCCCGAAGCGGCCCCACGGCGACATGGGACTCTTCGACGCGATAGACGTACGCTCGACCTACGGTGCGCGACTCGATGATCCCGAGCCGTTCCCAGGCTTTCAAAGCGTCCTGAACCGACCCGAGACTGTAGGCGCCAACCACACCATGCACCTGACGCCCCGTCAGCTCCTGCCCTGTGCGAAGCAGGGCAGCCAGCACAGCGCCCCTGGCGCCTGGGATGACGCCCCCAAAGGGTTCGCTGAGGTCCATATGACTAAATTATCGGTCACATGACCACATTTCCAGTCATAGCTTGATGTGGAGCTTCTGAGGGAGTGGCAGGGGGTATCTGAAACGACTACCCTCTACGATCCTCGCTGAACCGTTCTCGAGGGAGTGAGATGTCCGACCCCAACGGAAGCACCGCTCAACAAGGCCTCAAACCGACCGACCTCGCCAACGCAGCGGCCGAGGAGGCGCGCCGGCGACGGCTGGGACTGCCGCCGTTGCCGCGCCGGCGGCGCGACCGGGGTCGTCACGTACGCCTGCTCCTGATCTGGCTCGTGAGCGTCGGCGTGCTCGTGGGGGTGGCCTTCCTCGGCACCTCGGCGTGGGCCTACTTCAGCGGCGAGATCGGTCCGCTGCGCGGTGACGAGAAGGCCGTGGCGCGCACCCTCACGCTGGCCGGCGACACCCCGGCCTGGGCCGATCCCGAGCAGATCCGCTGCGCCGCGCACGCGATCACCAAGGACGAGGGCAGCGCCGGGCTCACCGATGCCGGGGTGGTCACCCGGGCCGGCAGCGGCTTCAGCTACACCGGCGAGTGGCCCTCGGCGCTGGGCTCGCAGTGGTACGCGGAGCTGCTCGACTGCGCCGACGGCGGCGCGAACGGCTGGAGCAGGCAGGTCGCAGACGCCTGGACGCTCGACAGCCCTCGCTGCCTGCGCAAGGTCGGCCGCCCGGCGGTCGCCGGCGTCCTCGCGGTCACCAACCTGCGGCTGACCGACGAGGACCTCGCCGCCAAGAACGTCGCCGCGATCACCGCGCTGGACACGTGCTACGCCCGCACCCCCGAGGCGCCGACCGCCGCCGCGGCCGCGGGCTACCGTGAGGTCACACTGAAGGTCACCGCACCACAGGTGCCCTCGGGCACCGTCTCCATCGACGACGGCGCCGCCCAGCCGACCGCCGGCGAGGACCCGGAGCTCACCTACACCCTGCCGGTCGCCAGGGGCGGCACCGAGGCCTGCGTGGAGGCGACCACCAAGGTGACGTACGCCTGGGGCACGGTGCGCACCAGCGAGCCCGCGAAGCTCTGCGGCAAGGCGGCCGCGGCCACGATGGAGTGGCGCCCCTACGAGCACGCCTGCCCGAAGAGCAAGCCGAAGTGCGCCTACATGGCCGCCTACATCGAGGGGCTCGCGGACAACCAGAGGCTGACCGTGACCTACCGGCCGTCGGGGGACTTCACGTGCCCGCGCAAGAAGCCGTCCTGCAGCGTCACGATCAAGGCCGACAACAACGGCAAGGCTCGCTCACCCGGCATCCTGGTCACCGGCAAGAAGGGCAAGGTCGTGGCCACCGCGGGCAGTCTGAAGGCCACCTACCCCCACTGAGTCGACAGGCCCTGCTCGTAGGCTGGTGGGCGTGCCTTCCGACCTCACCTTCGGCGCGACCCGCGGACCCAGCCCCGACCCGTCGCAGCGGCCGCCGGCGCTGCCCCGCAAGCGCAGGCGGACGCTCGTCGACCTCCCCGGAGGGACGTACGCCGCCGGCGACTCGTTCGGCGAGGGCTACCAGGCCGACGGCGAAGGCCCGGTGCACCCGGTCGCGCTGCCGGCCTTCCGGCTCGACGCGACGGCGGTGACCAACGAGGAGTTCGCCCGGTTCGTGAAGGCGACCGGTCATGTCACCACCGCCGAGCGCGAGGGCTTCTCGGCCGTCTTCCACCTGGCCTTCGAGGGCTCGCCACGTGACGTCCTCGGCAGCTCCCCGGAGGCACCCTGGTGGCTCGGTGTGCGCGGCGCCTCCTGGCGGACGCCGGAGGGCCCCGGCTCCAACGTCGGCCGCCGGGGCAACCACCCGGTCGTGCACGTCTCCCACGACGACGCGCTGGCCTACTGCGAGTGGGCCGGGACCAGGCTGCCGACCGAGGCCGAATGGGAGTACGCCGCCCGCGGCGGCCTCGACGGCTCACGGTTCCCGTGGGGCGACGACTTGGAGCAGAACGGCACCCACCACGCCAACGTCTGGCAGGGGGTCTTCCCGGACACCAACACCGCCGACGACGGGTTCGTCACGACCGCGCCGGTGCGGACGTACGATCCGAACGGGTTCGGGCTGTTCCAGATGATCGGCAACGTCTGGGAGTGGTGCGCGGACTGGTTCTCACCGACCTACTACGCCGAGCTCGCCGACGGGCTCGCGACGGACCCGCGGGGCCCCGCCGAGGGCCTGACCCGGGTGATGCGGGGCGGCTCCTACCTCTGCCACGACTCCTACTGCCACCGCTACCGGCTCTCGGCGCGCTCCAGCAGCCCGCCCGACTCGACCGCGGGCAACCTGGGGTTCCGCTGCGCGGCAGACGCGGCGGATCAGCCCGCCGGGTAGAACTCCTTCGGGCACGTGTCACCCGCACAGTGGGCGTACCTCGTGCTCAGCGCACGCAGCTGGGCCAGCTCGTCGGCGTACTCGGGGAGCAGCGCGAGCGAGCGGATCTGATAGGGGTCGTCGGCCAGGTCGTAGAGCTCTTCGCTGCCGTCGGAGAACCGGGCGTAGGTCCAGTCGCCGAAGCGGATCCCGGAGTAGATCTGCTTGCGGCCGTCGTTGACCCGCCAGGCGGAGAGCGGGAGCACTCGGTTCTGCGGGGGCGCGGAGAGCCACGGCATGATGTTGACGCCGTCCTGGGGTCGTCCCGGCTCGGCACCCGCGATGGCCATCACCGTGGTGGCGATGTCGGGGTTGCCGACCCCGGTGGACAGGGTCCGCCCGACCGGGATGCCGGGCCCGCGCAGGATGAGCGGGATCCGCTGCGTCTCGCGGTAGTGCATCAGCTTGCCGTTGATGTTGTGGCCGCCGGTGGTGTAGCCGTTGTCGGAGGAGAAGATGATGATGGTGTTGTCGAGCTGGCCGGTCTCCTGCAGGCGAAGCACATGGCTGGCGACCGCCCGGTCGAGCGCCTGGACGGCCTCGACCCGCTGCTCGTGCGCGATCCTCAGCTCGGCGCGTCCCTCCGCGTCGAAGAACTTCTGCGAGGGCGAGATCCGCGGGGCGTCCGACGGCGTACGGAACATGTAGGGCAGATCCGGCAGCTCGAGACCGTCGAAGGAGTGCTTGTCCTCGGCGGCCGGCCTGGTCGTGCTGGTGCCCTCGGGGTCGTCCGGCTCCGCCGGCCCGCCATGGTGCGGCGCCACGTAGTTGAGCCACATGTACCACGGCTTCTCGGCCCGCTCCGGCGCCGAGATCATCTGATTGGCCTGGTCCCGCATCACGTACGTCGTGTAACGGTGGTAGGTCGTGAGCTTGCCGTTGTGGTTGATCCGCGGCCGGATGAAGTTGTAGGTCGACATGTCGGTCGTCGCCCGCCAGTCGGTCCACCCGGGCGGAACGTCCTTCGCGGTGCCGCGCAGGCCGTAGCCGTTGAGGTACTTACCGGCGAAGAGGGTGTCGTAGCCCGCCTCCTGCAGCGCCTCGGGCAGCGTGCCGGTGTGGTCCATCGCCTCGTAGCCACCGCGCTCGCCGTTGATCGTCACGGTGTGGTGGTTCTGGCTGTACTGCCCGGTCAGCAGCGACGCACGGGCCGGAACGCAGATCGGCGTGGGTGCGATCGCCTCGGTCAGCGAGGTGCCCTGCTCGGCCAGGAGCTGGCGCGTGTGGGGCATGAACTCGAGATCGTCGTAGGCGAGGTCGTCCGCCGTGATCATGAGGATGTTGGGCTGGGTGGAGTAGGGAGTCCAGTCGGGCGTCGGCGTGGGCGTCGAGGGGACCATGACCTCGTCGGTCGAGGACACCCGCGCGAACGCGTTCTCGGCCAGCGACCCCAACGAGCCCAGCGGACCGGACGATTGGGGCATCACGCCGAGCGCGACCGAGGAGCCCGCAAGCGCGGCCACAGCCGCTACCGCCAACCGGGCGCGAGGCGCCATCTACTCTGCTCCCTGGGTCGATCCCCGCGTCGTCTGATGCCGTCCGGTTCCACTCCATACCGGACCGGGTTAACGTTACCGAAGGGGGCCGTGATGGCCCCAATGCCCGGCCGATCAGGAGACTCAAGTGAGCGAATCGCGCGAGAACTACGGCGACTACAGTGTCGACGACGAGGACCAGATCACCGGCGAGGACGCGCTCTCCGGGGACGTTCTCGAAGGTGAGGTGCGCGACGAGCTCGACCACGGCATCGTCACCGCCGACCACTACTCCACCGACTACGGCAACACGCCGTGGGAGGAGGAGCACCGCGAGTGCATCGACCAGCGCCGTCACCAGGAGGTGCCGGAGCCGGACCCCTACGCGGTCGAGTACGACGACGCCGAGGAGAACGACGACCCCGACGGCCGCGAGGTCGGCAGCAAGCGTGCCGGCCGGCTCGTCGACCCCGACCGTGGTGAGGGCGAGGACACCGAGTCCGAGCTCTACGGCGTCGACGCCGGCATCGACGGCGCCGGTGCCTCCGCCGAGGAGGCCGCGATGCACATCATCGACGAGGACGACGACGAGGACGGCGACGACTACCGCTGAGCCGGCCGGTCAGGCGGTGAGGTCGTCGACCTCGAGCACGATCTCGACCTCGAACCCCTCGGAGCTCTCCAGGTAGAGGGCGGTGTGCTCGTCGCCGCCGGCGTGCGGGTAGCGGTCGGCATACATCTCGTGCCAGCCGTGCTCGGTCGACGCCGCCCGCATCCGGTCGAGCACGTCGCGGCTGTCGATGGTGAACGCGATGTGGTTGACGCCGGGCCGGAGCCGGTCCTGGGTGCCGTGCTGGTCCGTGGAGTGCTCCATGAAGACGTACGTCCCGTCCGGCGCCTCCCAGAAGTGACCCTTCTCGCCGGCCTCCCAGCCGAGCTCGCCGAAGAGCCACCCCCACTCCCCCGAGGCGGTCTCGAAGTCGTCGACCCAGAGGTCCCAGTGATGGATCGCCCGCATCTTCGTCTCCCCTGGCGCTGGCGGATGTGCACCGATCCTGAGGTTACATCGTCTCCGCGTGCGCGGCTCGGGCATCGCGCCGGCACATGATGGGGAAACTGGACGGGTGGCGTCGTACGCTTCGAGGACACCGACGTCGTCCCACCCGGGGCAATCCGCAGATCGAGACTCGGACAATGCGCACCGCACCCCGTCTGGAGGAACTGTGAACCCCGACGCCCCGCCACTCGACCCGCGCCCCCGCTTCGCCGGCGACATCGCCTGATGGGCATCCTGATCGAGGGCACCAAGGTCTACGAGGACGACCAGACGGTCACGTATTCGTTCCTCAGCCCCGGCACCGACCGATCCGGCGAGGTGTCGATCACCAAGTCGGACATCCGTTCACGGCTCTCGACGCTTCATGCTGATATCGACCCTGCGGCCGCGAAGATCCTCATGAAGGCCTACAGAGTCGCATCGGCCACGGGGGCTTGGCCGGACACCGTGACCTACGCCGCTTAGCCCGTGAGCGGCTGCACTAGACGATGACACCTCGTGAATCCGTTCACTAGGTGTCATCGTCTAGTGCAGCCGCGACAAAGAGAGTCGCGGGCAGGGGAAGCTGCATGTGAGGATCGGGGCGTGAGTGACCTGAAGACCTTCATCGCCGGGCTGCCGAAGGCAGAGCTGCACGTCCACCACGTCGGGTCGGCTTCGCCGCGGATCGTCGCGGAGCTGGCCGCGCGACACCCCGGCGCGGTGCCGGCGGATGTGGAGCTCCTCAAGGACTACTTCACGTTCAGCGATTTCGCGCACTTCATCGAGGTCTACCTCTCGGTCGTCGACCTGGTGCGTACGCCGGAGGACATCCGCTACCTGACCTACGAGATCGCGCGGGACCTGGCGCAGACCCAGCAGGTCAGGTACGCCGAGCTGACCTGCACCCCCTACACCTCCGTACGCCCGGATCTGGCCGTGCGTGAGCCGAGAACAGGGCACAGCGGCATGCCGATCGAGGCCTACACCGAGGCGCTGGAGGACGCGCGGGTGTCGGCCGAGCGCGACTTCGGGATCACGCTGCGCTGGATCTACGACATCCCGGGTGAGGCGGGGATCCCGGCGGCCGACGCGACCCTGGCGTACGCCGTCGACCACGGCCCCGAGGCGCTCATCGGGTTCGGGCTCGGTGGGCCCGAGGTCGGGGTTCCGCGGCCGCAGTTCCAGAGGCACTTCGACGCCGCCCGCGCCGCGGGGCTCCGCTCGCTGCCGCACGCCGGCGAGACCACCGGACCGCAGACGATCTGGGACGCGCTGAACGTGCTGAAAGCCGAGCGGATCGGCCACGGCACCTCGGCGGCCCAGGATCCGGCCCTCCTCGCCCATCTCGCCGAGCACCGGATCCCGCTCGAGGTCTGCCCCTCCTCCAACGTCGCCACCGGCGCGGTCGCCTCGCTCGAGGAGCACCCGCTGAAGACGTTCGTCGACGCCGGCGTGCCGGTCACGATCAACTCCGACGACCCGCCGATGTTCGCGACCACGCTCAACCAGGAGTACGAGATCGCGACCGACCTCCTCGGCCTCGACACCGCGGGCATCGCCGACCTCGCCCGGGCCGCGGTCGACGTCTCCTACGCACCCGAGGACGTCAAGGCACGGCTGCGCGGCGAGATCGACGCCTACACCGGACACGGCGCCGAATAACGCTTGACGCCGTGTCCCGCCGGCGATCTGCTGGTCGCCATGGAGCAGATGCTGGCGGTCAACGGGATCGAGCTGTGCACGGAGACGTTCGGGATACCCACCGCCCCGCCGATCCTGCTGATCGGCGGGAAGTCCGCCTCGATGGACTACTGGGAGGACGACTTCTGCGCGGCGCTGGCGGCGGGCGGCAGGTACGTCATCCGCTACGACCACCGCGACACCGGCCGCTCGGCGACCTGGCCGGCGGGCAAGCCCGACTACACCTGGCGTGACCTGGTCGCCGACGTACCCGGCCTTCTCGACGCCCTCGGTCTCGACAAGGCCCACCTGTTCGGCATCTCGATGGGCGGCGCGCTCGCCCAGTGCACCGCCGTCCTCCATCCCGAGCGGGTCGCCACCGTGATCCTGAACCAGACCACGTCCGCGTTCGAGGGTGTCGAGCTGCCGCCGATCGGCGAGGCGCTGGCGGACTTCTTCGCTGCGGCCGCCGACCGGCCGATGCCCGACATGGACGACCACGACGCGCTGGTCGCCATGCTGGTCGAGGACCAGCGGGCGTTCGTGCCCGAGCGCTTCGACGAGGCCCGGGTGCGAGCCGTGGCCGAGCGGGTCGTACGCCGCACGCCGGACATGGGACCGAGCCTGGTCAACCACCACGTGATGGGCGACGGCGAGCCGGTCGAGGCGACGCTGGCCGACATCACCGCCCCGACCCTGGTCGTCCACGGCACTCGCGACCCGCTCTTCCCGAGCGGCCACGGTGAGCTCCTCGCCCGGGAGATCCCCGACGCCACGCTGCTCACCCTCGACGACGTCGGCCACGAGCCGCCGCCTCCCTACACCTGGGACACGGCCGTCCCGGCAATCCTCTACCACACGGCTCCGAACTAGGCGGGATTAACGTCATTGCGCGCGGTGATAACTTCTTGGCACTTGTCGATTGGGAGCGGGCCTTAGCAACGGTGCGTCACGTGCCTCGCGTGATCATTCGGGAGACCTCGGCAAGCTCGCGCTCGGCGCTTTCCCGCAACGTGCCAGTAGCCCGCTCGACGATCCGCCCCAAGTAGTACGCAGCTCGCTCTCCGCATGCGGGGCTGAGTGATGAGCACAGGGAGATCAGGTCAACACCTTGAGCGAGGTCGCCGTCGGATCCGACCTCCACCATGGCGGCCAGCATCGGGAACATCGACTCGATCAGCCGCCTGGCTTCGTCACTCGCCAGCCCCTCTGTCGCTTCGATGGACCCAACGATTTGAGTGAGCAGCAGCAACGCCTCCGCGCGGGTGTCAGCAGGCATTCTTGGCAACCCAGCGACGACAGCGGACGCGACACCTCCAGCGTCGTCCGCCAGTCCGCCGCTCACCGGCGCGACCGCCGACTCGATAAGGACCATCAAGTCCGCTGCTCGGTCCGGGTCCCCAGTCGCAAGGAACTCATCCAGAAGACGGGACACCTCAACCCGCAGACGGCCCGTAGCCACGAGGTAGTCGATCTCCCACATCAGGAACCTCCAACGTCAGACTGGAACTGCGTCGCCGGGTCCGGGAACGCTCCTCGACCGTACGTGGGCTCGCAATGGTCTGCACAGACGGGCTGCGGAGTCGCCGGACGCCCACCGCCACGCGGCCGCATCGCCACTGTAAATCGGATGTCAGCCAGATCACCGCCGACATTTCGTGCTGCACAAGCCTCGGCGCATTCCTGAAGGGCCTTCGAACTCACACCCCATGCGGTATTGCCAGTGCGAGCGTTGTACGCCCCGACAACAACTGCATTCTCATTCCGTCCGCGCGCCGACCCCGCTGCGAGCTCGGCAACTTTCTCGTCTCGCACCGCGTTCGCCTGCTTGAGCAGGCTTGCCTCCGAGAGCTCAGGGGTGTTCCCAATAGATCCCCTGCCGGCCTTGGCTGCTTTGCCGAGCATCGAGACAAGCTTGGCACCGCCACCGAAGATCATCCCCGCGATCTCGCCAGAGACGGAGACAGCGAGTTTCCCGATGGACTTGCCGAAGGCGTAGTCGTCTCCGCTCTGGTAGGCGTCATAGGCTGCCTTGAACTTGTCGATCGGAAGCAGGCCCTTGACGACATCCATGAAGAACTTCTTCATGTTCGGCGGGTCGGTGATCATCTTGAATAGATTCTTGGCGATGGTCACCGGGTTGAGGCTGTCGAGGACCTCCATGACCTCCTCGCCCGCGCCATCCTTCACGCCCTCTTCAAAGGTCGGTTCCGGCTCAGGCTCGGGCTCGTCGGTCTTGACTGTTGTTAGGCTCGGGGAGCGATCCATGTACTGCAGACCAGAGGCGTCGTTGTAGGTGATCGGGTTGTTGCCCGAGTATGTGTAGCCGTTGGCTGCAGCAGGATCTGTCGAAGACAGGATCGGGTCGACCGAGGTGAACCGGCCAACGGTGGGGTCATAGAGCCGTGCTCCGAGCTCGGAGAGCCCTGCGGTTGTATTCACGGGCTGGTTGAGGAAGCCGCGCTTGCCCGGGATCGTGCCGGGCGTGGCCCCATTCTTGTTGGCCAGCACGTTTCCGTAGGGGTCGGTGTAGCGCCTGGTCACCGCCCAGGTGGCGGGGTTGACGGCCACTTGGGCGGTATCGTTTAGGTCTGCAAGGAAGAAGCTCGGCGCACCCGCGTTAGTGCGGGTCGCGACGGTCTGTCCGTTGAAGGTGTACTGCCGGTAGGCAGAGACCGCCTTCGTGGAGGGCCGAACCACAACGTCCTGGCCAGGCAGGAACAGGGTGGTCAGATCGTTCTCACGGCGAAGCAGCACGTTGCCGTCGGCGTCGTAGACGTAGCGAGCCGAGCCAGTGGGTGCAGCGACGGTCTGGATCTTCCCGTCCGGTCCGTAGGTGAACGATGTCGTTTTCGCGGCTGTACCCGTACCGACGGTCCTCGACGCCATCGCGCCGTCAGCGTTGTAGGTGTAGGTCGAGGATCCCGTCGTCGCGCCGGTCGTGCTCGTCGATGCGAGCGCGTGCTCGGGGATGGTGTCGGTGTCGCTGGTTCCGTTGGCGTAGGTGGTAGTCGTGGATGGGGCGGTGCCGAGACCGTGTTGGATCTGCGTGGTCCGGCTGCCGGCGTCGTCGTAGTCCCATGTCGTCCAGAACGGCTGTGGCCCGTCGACCTTGGCGTTCGACTTTGCCGTGGTCGGGTTGGTGGCACAGGAGTCGCTGGAGGACCAGGCGTCGACGAGCTGTCTGAGGTTGTCGTAGTCGTAGCAGGTCGTCTGAATGGTCGTCGAGGACGCGTTGCCTTGCTGGTTGACGACCTTGGTGACGTTTCCGGCCGGGTCGTACGAGTAGTTCGTTTTCTCCAGTTGCGGGGAGGCGAGCTGACCTGTGAGCAGCGCCGAGGTGACGCGTCTGGTCTTGCTGTCGATCCCGTAGGTCAGCGCCATCGTGGCATCGTTGACCCCAAAGACGTACTGGGTGGCCTCGCCATAGGGCGTGTACGTGACGTCGGTGACGATGCTCGTGATGCCGCGCATCGCGATTGGGTTGCCCGACGGGTCGTAGTCGAACTCAATCCCTTCAGGCGCCGCCCCGCCTGCGCCGCCAAGCGTGCTGGTCGACCTCGCGGTGGTCATCGTGGCCATAAGACCTGTGCTGGTCCAGGTCTGGTTGGTCGTGTAGGACGGGTTGAGTCCAGTCTCATTCAGAGTGACGGTCGTGCCGAGCGCACGTCCTGCGTTGTCATAGCCGGTGACGGTCTTGGTGAACGCGGCCCCTGCGTCGTAGCTGGTCGAGGAAGCCAGTCGGCCGATGCCGAGCGCCGGGTCGTCGTAACGCCACTCAGCCAGCAGCGTGCCACCGGTGCCGTTTGTCTTTCGAGTCGAGGGTCGGCCAAGGGCGTCGTACTCGTAGTAGAGAGTGCGGTTCTTGGCGTCGGTTCGAGTCTTGACCTCGCCCGTAGGCCAGTAGGTGTTGGTCGTCGTCCCAGCATCGGGGCTGGTGACAGTCTCAACGCGGCCGGCAAGATCGAAGGTGTTCGACCACTCGGCTGCAAGACTGGTGCTGGTGGTGTTGTTGAGGCCGGTAGTCTGGGTGAGCTGCTGGCCCATCGCATCGTAGGTGTATTTGATGCGCTGATAGGTGCCGCCCGTGACCTGATTGCCGGAGATCGTCGGCAGCGTCTTGTAGTTGCGCAGCTCGGTCTTCTCACCGCGCCCATTGGCAAAGGTCGTGGATGAGACGCCGCCTTCGGGGTTGATGACCGTTGTCGAGTTGCCTGAATAGATCGTCTTGACCCGAGAGGTGACGACGCTGTTGGTCTTGTAGGCGATCACCTCGATGGGACGGCCGGCGCCGTCGTAATCGGTTGCCTGCCAGTCGTCGATGTTGTTCTCGGGCGTCGTGATGAGGGTCGGTGCGGGCGTGCCAGTGGTGTACCAGTGGTCATAGGACTTGACGGTCCTGCCGTGGGAGTCGGTGAACGCATCGGTCACCACGCGTCCTCCGCCGACACCGTCGGCCTGTGCCTGGCGCATGGCGCCGAACGCGTCGTAGATCACGACCCTTGTGCGATAGCCCGCCTTGCCGGTGCCGTCAATGCCCTTACCGGGGTCGACGAGGGTCTTGGAGGTGACGGAGAGCGGTGCGTCAGGGGTCACTCGGTAGTCGTAGGTTTCGGTGGCCTGGTCAGTGCCCTTCACCTGGCCGGGGCGCCATACGGCCGTCAACCGACCGAGAGGGTCATAGGTGCCTTCGGTAACGAGATCGTCGACGGCGACAGCCTTGAGGGCCACACCCCGTGCTGGGTCGAGATGCCGCTCGGTCACATGGGTTGAGATCGGCAAGGTCGTGGTGACCTTGGTGAGTGCGCCCGTGCCGGATGGCGTGTAGGAGGTCGTCGTAGTCCTGTTACCTGATGGCGCGCCAGCGTTGGACACCGTGCTTGTCCGTACACGCCCGTACGCGTCGTAACCGGTCGACGTCGTCGACGTCCCGGCGTTCCAGTCAGGCGCGCTGCCCTCGAGCTTCGTCGCTGTGACCGACTTGGTTGCAAGACCGTCGGTGACCTCGCCCAGAACGGTCGAGTCGTCGTAGTACGTACGCGATGCCCGAAGCACCTTTGGAGACGGAGTCGCCTCGGTAGGGCAGGTGTTGGCGTATGTCGTCAACTGCGAGGCCTTGTCCCGGACCCAGTTCGTGCTGTTGTCGGCATAGGTCGTCTTGACACAGGTGGTCCCCGCGCCCGAACCGGTCGACGTGACTTCAGTCGCACGGCCCAAACCGTCATAGACGGTGGAGGTTCCCGACGTGAGGTATGCGGTAGTGCCGTCGGATGCCTTATAGGGGGTATAGGTCTTCGATCCGCCGGGCTGAACGATCCGGGCCTTGGCCGGGTCCAAACCTTCGCGGGCCCGCGACGCCGTGGTGGCGACCAGCTTCGGGGAGTGGATGGTGGTGGAGATGACCTCACCGCCATCGCCGTTGTACTGCGTCGTTTCCAACGGTTGGCCAGCGAAGAAGTCGGCGTCGGCACGGGACCCGCCTTGGGAATCCGTCACGGAGCTGTTGCGAGTTGTACCTCCGGGGAGCCTGTCGCCGTCCATGCCCCGGAAGTAGGACGTCTTCGACAACGCCCAATCCGAAGAGTCGCTGTTCCCCGTGCGGGTCTCGACGCTCTGGTAGCCGCGGAACTGGGACCACGTGCGGTACTTGGGCTTTTGGACCTCGTTGTCGTCGTAGTGCCAGGCGGCGTCACCGCGGTAGGTGTAGGTGGTGACACGGCCCGGCGCGGTGCCGTTGTGGTCACGAACGGCGACCGAGGTCACGACGTACTTGTGGAAGTAGTCCAGGATCGGCTCGGTGTCGCCATCCTGGACCCACTTCACCGGGTAGCACTCGGTGCCGTTCTCCTCGGGCGATGCCGGAATCGTCTGTGCCGCGCACAACGCCTTGGCCCGGCCTTCCTGGCCGGAGTCGCCGGAGTAAGAGATTGCGATGTCTTGTCCGGTTTCGGTGTAGATCGCATGGACTCGAGCCCTGGACATCGCCGGCAGACCGTGAAGCCCGAGGACGCGGTTGGCGCGCGTGGACATCGAGAAGGTCACGTCAGGGGTGGCAAGCGTCTCCGACCCCTTGTGTGCGGTGCGGCCAATCGAATCCAGGACCAGTTCGCCGGTTGTGTCGACGTAGAATGATTGCCCGAGGCTGTAGGTGTCCACGGGATGCCGAACGCCGCTGGCGTCCAGGTAGCTGGTCTCGATCTCGCTCAGGCGCTTTCGCGACCAGAACGAAGGCACGCTGACGTCGCAGATGCCATCGGCGTCGCAGGTCTGGTCGATCGGCGAGTCGGCCCAGTGAGTCGCATTTGCCAGCGTCGCCTTTTCGGGCGCGCAGTCGAACGACTCAGTCGGGAAGCACCGCTCAGCAACCTTGAATGCAACCTGCTGCGGGGCGGGAGCGGACAGATCGTTCGCTCGCAGGCCGTAGCGGATCGACTTCAAGTATCCGCCGCGGTCATAGACGCGGGTGGTCGGGTCGGCCCAGTCGTCCTCCATCCAGAACCGGGATCCGTAGTGGTTGGTCTCCACGGCGTAGTCGTAGACGGTCGCGTTGCCGAGACGATCTTCGACCATGTCGAGGTTCCAGCGGTAGACCATCCGACACATCTGGTCGGTCTCATTGTGGCAAGGGTCGCCGGTGTTGGGGTGGAAGACCGGGGTGACCCATGCCGACCCCGTGGAGTCACCGTCGGCGGTGTTCGGAAGCTTCTCGCGGCCGAAGGTGTACTGGGTGCCGTCCGTGGTCGTGACCAGCCAGTACTCACCCTCATAGCCGCCGTTGTCGGCGCCGGTCTTGCGCTGGATCCGCAGGCCGTTGTCGGCCTCGGACTTCCAAACTCCGGTCTCATCGTCCTTCACGAGGGTGGCGCTGCCGCCACCGGGCATCATCAGCGACATGATCTCGCCATCGCTGGTCCAGCATCGATCACCGGTCTGGCGTCGCTCGGGCAAGCTCTTGTCCTCAGAGCACGACGAGTACGTCCGCTCGATGAAGCCGCCATCGAGCGACCAGCCCTGACCGACCCACGAGGACTGGTTGTTGGACGTCGTGTTCTGCCCATCCGCGGCCTGGGAGGAATAGTTCATTGCCAACGACGGCGCAATCCCGCCACCGGTTCCCGCTGGCGGAAGTGTGATCGGGTAAGACCAGGAGAACCCGCCCGTCGAGCCGCCCTGGGACCACGAGCCAGACGGAGCAAGCGAGGTGGCGCTGAAGTCACCGTTGGGACCCGACCCCTCTGCTACCGCCGCGAGGACGACCGTTTGATCCGCAGAGGCCACACTCTTTGACGACCTCGACGTGCCCTCAGCCGGGTCAACAGTTCCAGTGAGCCGCTTCTTGGCGAAGTCGTGCTTGACGGTGACGTCCTTGCGAGTGCGACACTCCTGCTCGGTCGGCGTCGTCAGCACACAGGCCGGATACGAAACCAACCGGAGCCTCGTACCCCACTCGCCACCGATTGCGTCCGCGAACTCTGCATAGTCAAGGGCTACATCGACGGCGCCCAGGTCGATACCTTCAAAGCCCGACTTCACGTCGGACGCCGCGCCTGGATTTCCTTCGGACTTAGCATTGGAGTCCCTGAGGGTGAAGACCACACCCGGGATCCCGGCACCTTCGGCCTCCTTCGCGCCGAGGAGATGGACATCGAGCCCAGGAGAGCCTGACGTGTCATTGGTCTTACTCTCAGCGGCCGCTCTGGCCGCTTCCTGAACCACATCAGTGGAGAAGCGAATGCTCACCGGAAGGTTGCCGGCGCGTACCAAGGCCGACTGATTCGTCTTGGCACCTTGCTGCCCTGCGAGGGAGCCCGTCGGTACAGTCGCAGTAGCCTGGCCGGATTGCGGCAACTTCGCCGTGTCACGCTCCGCTGGGGCGTGGGTGCCCTTCCTCGGCTCCCGCTCACGCTGCTTGAGCTTGACCTCGGAGTGCCCGACCTGTTTCTCAGCCTTCACGTCGGGGACATACACCCTCGTCCGCTCCGGCGGAGCCGCCTCGGCTGGAGGTGTCATCACCGCGAGCATGCTCAAGGCGGTCGACGCCACAAGTGCCGCAAGGATGCCTTGGCGCCGCGAGCCGCTTCTCGACAGCAGTTCTCGTTGGACGGTGGCGTGAAGCGACGTGGCCTTGATCGGCGGCACACCAGTGAATCGCCGAGTCGATCTCCGAGGCAACGAGTCCTCCTGCGTGGGGGATGGTGAGAGGGGCTGGCGCAACGTACCCATACCCGCATAGGTAAAGGAATAGTTCAAGGTAGCTATTGTTTTCGTCCACGCGGCGTGTTGGAGTCAGCCTTCCCTGCATTGTGCAGTTCACCGGTTCATTCTCGGGAGCCTGGCTGCTTGGTCGGGGACGTTGTTTGCTCACCTATCCGGGCGCTCCGCCACATCAAGTGGTTCGTGCGTCGGTCCGTTCACTCCCGGGAGTTCTTCCTAACGTGCGTATCCCCCACCGATCACGTCGCTGCGCCATGCTCGGAGCCTCGCTCGGCATCGCCCTTCTTCCGCTGACGGTTCTGGCGCCTTCTGCAGCTCACGCGTCCCACTATTCAGGGGTCACCACCTCCCCGGCCACAAGTTCGGCTCCGCGAACGAACGAGCCCTCCGACTCATCGCTCTCCCCAGAGGCTGAAGCGGTGTTCGCCGCGAGCGAGGAGGCGGCTACCGAGGACACCCCGATCGTGATCGACGATCTCACCACCGAGAACTCGCAAGTCAAGGCCCTACCCGATGGAACCTATGAACTCACAGCCACCCGAGTTCCCGAGCGGGTCAAGCAAGGCTCTGAATGGATAGACATCGACACCACACTCTCCATGGTCAACGGGGTGATCTCACCAGGCGCTGCCATCGGCGGCGTCGAGTTCTCAGCCGGCGGAGACGGTCCGATGGTCACGTTGCACGAGGACGCCGACGGACACAACACCACCGTGACCATTGACTGGGACGGAACACTCCCTGCCCCAGTTCTGGATGGATCCTCCGCGACTTACCGTTCCGTTCGCCCAGGCGTCGATCTTGTTCTGACCGCCCAGCCAGCAGGCTACTCACAAACCTTAGTTGTCTCCGATGCCGAGGCTGCTGCCGCGCTGATCGCTGACCCTGTCGACCTTGCGGCCGCGACAGATGACCTCGAGTTTGCGGCGACCGCCGAGGGCCACATCTCCGCGACCGGCGACATGGCCGAGACCGAAGGGACCGTGTTCGACGGGGCCCCGCCCGTCTTGTGGGACTCCAACTCCGGCAGCGGCAACCCCGATTCGAGCGACCCCGTAGACATCTCGGGAGAAGTCCCTACCGCGACCGATCCTGCGAACGGAAGGATTCTGCACGCCGAGACCGATCTCGACATCGCAACAGATGGCTCGAGCATGGATCTGGCCCTTGCGCCGCCAGCGCAAGTCCTTACCGACGAGTCGATCGTCTACCCGCTCTACCTGGATCCGCGACTCGAACGCAACCGCTTCCACTATCTCACCGTCCACTCACGCGGCTGGAACTACTACGACGACTCCACCGAGCCCATGCGTGTCGGATTCTGTGACTGGTCGGGCTGCAATCAGGACATCCAGGGCACGGCGCGGTCCTACTTCTCCTTCGAGGCCCCTGGACTCTTCGTCGAAGGCCTCGACCCGACCATCTACGACGCGGCTGTCAAGGTGCTCCAGAAGTTCAACGCAACCGGTGCGGCACAGCCGGTCGAGCTCCATGGGGCCACCGGTTTCCTTCCCTCCACAGAGTGGCCCGGGCCGCTCGGCGGCAAACTCGAGACCATCTCTTCAGCAGCGGGCTGGGACGGAAGTTCCTCAGCCACGTTGACTTTCAACAACTCCAACGTCGTCAACTACGTCAAGAGTGCCGCCACCAACGAGGACCACAACCTCCAGTTTGCGCTCACCCCCGAGGACCAGAACAACCGCGACCAGTGGAAGAAGTTCGGCAACAACCCCACCCTGGCCGTGCGCTACGGCTATGTTCCGACCACCCCCGCCGACCTTGCGATCTCGGGATCGACCCAATGCCCTAACCGCGAGCGATACGTCGACCTGACAACCTCAACGAAGCTCTACGCACGCTCTGACGAGCGCAGCTATCAGAACCTCCCCCTCGAATATGACTTCGAGGTCTACCGCTGGCCCGGCACCGAGCAGCAGACTAAAGTCCGCTACAACAAGATCCGCGTCGGAGCTGACGGCAGCATTCCCTCAGGCACCCTCGCAGAGTGGGCAATGGCCGGAAGCAACTCCAACTCGACAACCTTGATCAGCCAGGACAAGTACGCCTTCCGCGCCAGATCGTACGTCCACGAAACCGCGATTGAGGAGAAGACGCCTTCAGCATGGTCGGGGCTCTATCACTTCACCGTCGACAAGACCGCGCCCATCGGCCTCGGCATCAGCAGCAGTGACTACCCCCTGAACGCGTGGGGCAAGTCCCAAGGCCAAGCCGGCACCTTCAGCCTCGTCACCGACGACTCAACCGCCCAAGACACCGCCGGGTTCACCTACGCGATCGACACCGCTACGCCGCCCGACCCGAGCAACATCGTGTGCGACTACAGCACCGCCGCACCAGGGGCCTCTTCCGGCTATCTGACGGCGAACAGCGCCGGCGACGCGACCCTCACCATCCCAGCAAACGACCTCGCTCCGGGCTATCACGAGGTCACCGTCGGCGCGTTCGACCACGCTCACAATGTCACCGCGACCTTCAAGACCTACGGCTTCTTCGTGTCCCCCACATACGCCGACGCGGATGGCGAACCGATCAGCAACACCGTCTACGACTTCAGCGCCTCCAGCACATCCAAGCTCGGCCTCGTAGACGCCACCGCGGCCGCGGCAAGCACTGGAGACGATCTCCACCGCGACGCGGCCTGCTACAGCGACGACACCTACGGGATCAGCTCTGGCGGGAAGTTCCACCGCATCGTCGCCACCCGCGGCGATCTCACCGCGCCGGTACGCAGCACCTACAAATTCACCGTCCCGACGAACTATCCCGACTTCTACTACTCCCTCGGCGTCGCCATGCTCAAGGGCAACCACCTCGGAAAGGTCAGGTTCGCTCTCGCCGAACAGCCCAATACCGCACCCGACGGAACACCGATCAAGACCGAACTCGATCCGATCACGTTCCGCACCACCAACGGCGGCGATCCCCTCGTCGTCGACACCTATGCCACCTCGAACACCAACCATTACGTGCCTCTCAGCGACTACCTTCCCGACGCACAGGGCGTACGCCTCAAGGCAGGCCACAGCTACCTCCTGACCGTCGAGATCGTCGGCACCAGCGCCCCCACCTACACCTACACGAGCGGCCCATGCTCAGGCATCGAGGACAACGGCTACACCCTGATGCTCGACTACCTGAACCTCTCACCCATCCGACAAGGCACCTACGCCAGCCTCGGCGACATGTTCAACAACACCGCGGTCGGCACGACCACCGCGACCAACTTCGACCTGATCACGCCAACCAGCACCGCGCCGGACACCTCCCTCGCCGCCGCAGCCCTGCCAAACGGGTTCACCCCGCCCTCAGCAACGGCCAGTACGTTCACCACTCCTGGCGGACTCAGATTCAACATCCCCGCCAAGAAGTCCAGCACCAAGTACACCGGCCGAAGCTACGACAACGTCATCGCCAACGGGCAAACGCTCACCTACCCCGACGACCCAGCCGTCACCGGTGACGAAACCACCGGTGACGTGTACCTCCTCGCCACCTCCACCTGCCAACCCATCGACCCCACATCCTCACGCGCACTCACGATCAAGGTGATGTACGGCGACACAGATCCCGTCGAAGGCGGCGCACCGGAGGAAACGCCCTCCGACCACTTCCTCAAATCGCCCATCCCTGCTTGGGACGGAACTCCGGCCCAGCCAGACACAACAGCACCCGACGACGAGGCCCTCACTGACCGACAAAAGGTCCGTGTTGTTGAAACACTCGCCATGACGCAATCCCTGTCCGGATCAAGCCAGGTAACCGGCAACAGATACCTCTACGTACTCAAAGCCCCTGCCGAGGAGACACACGCCAACTCCCCCATCACCTCCATCACCCTTCCCCGGGTGGGCAGCACCTTCACGTCAAAGAGCTGCGCTGAGTCCGGAGCCCAGGCGCTGCATGTCTTCGCGGTTTCGACTACCTCACAGCAGCCGTAACTGACCTGCTGGGTCCATCGCTGGCCGTCGCCTACCCAGGCGACGGCCAGCCCCATTTCAGGCACCGTTGGCCCCCTGACAAACGCCAGAACCTATGGCCAACAGATTTTCAACCACCTGGAACCTGGCCTTCGCAGGACGGGGCACATGCTCGCCGAATATCAACGGACCTAATGGGCGGCGGAGGTGGCCATTAGGAGTTGGATCCCGGCTTCCGGACTACTCGATCTTCCCGAGCACGTCCCCGATCGCAACGGTGCCACCCACATCGGTGCCACGGGCGAGCACGCCCGCACGGTGCGCGGCGACGCGGGTCTCCATCTTCATGGCGTCGATGACCGCGACGTCCTGGCCCTCGGAGACCTTCTCGCCGTCGGCGACGAGCCAGTCGACGAGTACGCCGGGGACGGGAGCCTCGAGCACGGCAGGATCGGCCGCCGCCGGCCCGGCCTCGGCCGGGTCCGCCCCGCCCGCCGCGAGCCCCCGCAGGAGCTCGTCGGGGAGGCCGAGCATCACCCGGCGACCGTCGATCTCGACCGGAATCCGCCGCAGCGGCACGGCCGGCGAGGGCTCGGGGCGTCGCTGCGCCTCGAGCCGCGGCATCAGCGTGGTCTCGATCCACTGCGTGTGCACGGCGAACCCGTCGGTCGAGAACGCCGGGTCGTCGAGGAGGACGCGGGCGAAGGGGACGACGGTCGCCACCCCCTCCACGTCGAGCTCGCGGAGCGCGCGGCGGGCGCGTACGACGGCCCTGTCGCGGTCAGGGGCGTGCACGATCAGCTTGGCGATGAGCGAGTCGAAGGCGCCCTGGACGGTGTCGCCGGCCTCGATCCCCGCGTCCCAGCGGACGCCGGGCCCGGCGGGAACCCGCAGTCCCGTCACGACGCCCGGGCTCGGCAGGAAGCCGCGTCCCGGGTCCTCGGCGTTGATCCGCAGCTCGATCGCATGCCCGGAGGGCTCCGGCGTGGACGAGAAGGAGATCCCCTCACCGGCGGCGATCCGGAGCTGTTCGGCGACCAGGTCGACCCCGGTGACCGCCTCGGTGATCGGGTGCTCGACCTGCAGCCGGGTGTTCACCTCGAGGAACGAGATCACCCCGTCGGCCCCCATCAGGAACTCGACGGTCCCGGCGCCGCGGTAGGAGACCGCCGCGCAGATGTCGCGGGCGGCCTCGTGGATGCGGCTGCGCTGCTCGTCGGTCAGCCCGGGCGCGGGCGCCTCCTCGACGAGCTTCTGGTTGCGCCGCTGCAGCGAGCAGTCGCGGTCACCGACCACCACGACATGACCGGTGCCGTCGCCGAGCACCTGCACCTCGATGTGTCGCGGACGCTCCAGGAACCGCTCGACGAAGCACTCGCCCCGGCCGAACGCGGCCAGCGCCTCACGCGAGGCGGAGTCGAAGGCATCGGCGACGTCGTCGAGCTCGCGGGCCACCTTCAGCCCGCGCCCGCCGCCACCGAAGGCGGCCTTGATCGCGATCGGGAGCCCGTGCTCGCGCGCGAATGCGACGGCCTCGTCGGCGGACTCCAGCGGCCGGTCGGTGCCCGCCACCAGCGGCGCGCCGACGCTCTGCGCGATCCGGCGGGCGGTGATCTTGTCGCCGAGCTTGTCGATGCTCTCCGGACTCGGGCCGATCCAGGTCAGCCCGGCAGCCTCGACGGCGCGCGCGAACTCGGCGCTCTCCGAGAGGAACCCGTAGCCCGGATGCACCGCGTCGGCGCCGGAGGCCTGCGCCGCGGCCATCAGCCACTCGATGCTGAGATAGGAGTCGGCGGCGGTGGAGCCGCCCAGGACGTACGCCTCGTCGGCGAGCCGCACGTGCAGCGCGTCGGCGTCCTGGTCGGCGTAGACGGCGACCGACACGAGGCCGGCCTCGGCGACCGCCCGCACGACGCGGACGGCGATCTCTCCCCTGTTGGCGATGAGCACCCTGCGCATGTCAGTCTCCTCGGATCTCGGCCGCCGGCGCCTCGAGCGCGACGGGTCGGAAGCGGATGCGGACCCCGGGCGGCAGCTGCCCGGCCAGGTCCAGGTCGCGGTCGATGACCGCACCGATGATCGGATAGCCCCCGGTGAGCGGGTGATCCGGAAGGAACAGCACGGGCTGTCCGTCGGGCGGCACCTGGATCGCACCGGTCACCGCCCCTTCGCTCGGCAGCTCGCCGGCGATGTCGCGCTCGAGCGGGACGGCGCCTTCGAGACGTACGCCGACCCGGTCGGAGCGCGGCGTGACGGTCCACTCCTGCTCGACCAGGGTGCGTACGCCGGCCGGGGTGAACCAGTCCTCGCGCGGGCCGAGCACGATGCGCAGCTCGACCGTGTCACCGGGAGCGGGCAACGGGTCGGCGGGCGCCGGGTGGGGGTCGACCGCATGCGGCGCGGCGGCGGGACCGTGCAGCGGCACCACGTCGCCGGTACGCAGCGGCCGGCCGCCGAGGTCGCCGGGGCCGAGACCCGCGAGCGTGTCGCTGGAGACGCTCCCGAGCGCCGGCTCCAGATCCAGGCCGCCGCGCACCGCGATCACGGCACGCAGGCCGGCGGTGACCGCGCCGAGACGCAGCTCCTCGCCGTCCTCGAGCGCGGTGGCGGCGCCGTGCTCGACGGGGAGCGGCGGACCGTCGCTGCGTACGACCGTCGTCTCGGCAGCCGCGCCCGCGACCGCCACGACCGCGGGGCCGGTGAAGCGCAGGACCGCGCCGCCACCGGCGAGCTCGAAGCCGGCCGCGCCGGGGGCGTTGCCCACCGCGCGGTTCGCGGCCCGCAGGGCACGGCGGTCGGCCGTACCCGACGCCGAGACGCCGAGCGCGGCATGGCCGGGGCGGCCGAGGTCCTCGAGCACCAGCTGGAGGCCCGGGCGTACGACCTCGACCGCGAAGGGGTGTTCCACGGCATCGGCCGCCGGCGAGGCCTCGGTCACGGAGACCGACTCACGCTCGAGCCGCTCGAACCGCACGGTCATCCCGGGCGCGAGCAGCGCGGGCGGATCCCGGTGCAGGTCCCACATCGGTGCGTCCGTACGCCCGATCAGCTGCCAGCCGCCGGGGCTCTCCCGCGGGTAGACGCCGGAGAACGTCCCGGCGAGCCCGACCGAGCCGGCCGGGATCCGGGTGCGCGGCGAGGAGCGCCGCGGTACGTCGAAGATCGGGTCGTCGCCGACCAGATAGCCGAAGCCGGGTGCGTAGCCGGTGAAGGCCACCCGCCAGGTCGCGGCCGCGTGGCGTGCGGCGACCTGCTCGGTGCTGATGCCGAGCAGGTCGGCGACCTCGTCGAGGTCCTGCCCGTCGTAGCGCACGCCGATCGTCACCGAACCCGATGCCGGAAGACTGCCGTGGACGGCCTCGACGCGGGTCAGCTCCTTGGCGAGGGTCACCTCGTCCACCAGCGTCGGGTCGAACCGGACGAGCACCGTCCGGGCGGCCGGCACCAGCTCGACGACGCCGGTCGGAGGCTCGGCCGCGAGCGCCGCGTGCAGCCGCATCGCGCCCTCGAGATCGTCCTCCTCGACCAGCAGCGCCTGGTCCGATGCGATGAGCACGTGCCTCACGCCAGATACTCCGAATCCCGTACGTCGGTGATGAACATGTGGCCGGGCGCGTGGGTGAGCGCGAACGGCGGACGCGAGTCCATGATCGCGGCCTGGGGCGTGACGCCGCAGGCCCAGAACACCGGCACCTCGCCCTCGCGCACCTCGGGCGGGTCCCCGAACTCGGGAGCGGCCAGGTCGGCGATGCCGAGGGAGGCCGGGTCGCCGACGTGCACGGGCGCACCGTGCACCGCCGGATAGCGCCCGGAGATGCGTACGGCATCGGCGACCCGGTCGGCGGGGATCGGGCGCATCGAGACCACCATGTCGCCGCGCAGGCGCCCGGCGGGCGCGCACGCGCGCGAGGTGCGGTACATCGGCACGTTGCGGCCGAGCTCCTGGTGACGGATCGGGATCCCGGCGTCGGTCAGGCCCGCCTCGAACGTGAAGCTGCAGCCGATCAGGAAGGAGACCAGGTCGGGGTGCTCCTCCCACGCGGCACTGGCGTCCGTGACCTCCTCGGTCAGCTGGCCCTCCCGCCAGATCCGGTACGCCGGGAGGTCGGTGCGCAGGTCGGAGCCGGGTGCCAGGGCGGACTCGTAGGCACCAGGATCGAGGACCTCGAGCACCGGGCACGGCTTCGGGTTGCGCTGCGCGAAGAGCAGCACCTCGAAGGCCCAGTCGGCCGGCACCGAGATCAGGTTCGCCTGCACCAGGCCGTGGGCGACGCCGCTCGTCGGGGCGACCTCGCCCGCCCGGTAGGACGCCCGCGCCGCGCGGGCCTCCTTCAGCTGGGTGGCGCTCGCGGTCATGCAGACGCTCCGGCGAAGGGCGCGATGACCATGCCCTCGGCCTCGAACAGCTCCCGGATGGCCGCGGCCATCCGGATGGCGCCGTCGCTGTCGCCGTGCACGCAGATCGAGTCGGCGCGTACGGCCACGTCGGTGCCGTCGATCGCCTCGACCACACCCTCTCGGGCGAGCCGCAGCATCCGGGCCGCGACCTCCTCGGCGTCGTGCAGGACCGCACCGGGCTCGGCGCGCGAGACCAGCTCGCCGCCGGGCGTGTAGGCGCGGTCCGCGAAGGCCTCGGCGGCCGTCGCAAGCCCGGCCTTCTCGGCGACGTCGAGCACGACGCCGCCCGCGAGCCCCAGCAGCACGAGGGACGGGTCGATCGCCTTGACCGCCGCGACCACGCTCCGCGCCTGCCGCTCGTCGCGGGCGATCGTGTTGTAGAGGGCGCCGTGCGGCTTCACGTAGCGGACAGCGCCGCCGACCGCGGTGGTCAGGCTGATCAGCGCGCCGAGCTGGTACTCGACGTGCGCCTGCAGGGTCGCGGACTCGATGTCCATGGCGCGGCGTCCGAAGTTCTCGTAGTCGCGATAGCCGGGGTGCGCGCCGATCGTGACGCCGTTGGCCACGGCGTCGGCGAGCGTCGTACGGATCCCTTCGGGGGTGCCGGCGTGGAACCCGCAGGCGACGTTGGCGCTCGAGACGATCCCGAGCATCGCCGCGTCGTCGGCGACCACCCGGTCGGGCGAGTTCTCGCCGAGGTCGGAGTTCAGGTCGATGGTTGCCTTGGTGTTCACGGTGCTCACGCTCCAATGCCGATGAAGGCGAAGATCGGGCCGATCGAGACGACGCCCATGTACCAGCTGAGCAGGGTCGCGAGGGTCCCCAGGGCCAGCAGCCACACCGGGTAGCGGTAGCCGTGCAGGACGTCGCGCTGACGGAACCAGCCGACGTACATGAAGATCGTCATGCCGATCGGGAGGATCAGGCCGTTGAAACCGCCGACGAAGACCAGGATAGCCGCGGGCGCCGCGCCGATCAGCAGGTAGAGGACCAGGGAGACCACGATGAAGGCGACCGTCGCGACCTGCAGCCGCCACCCGGTTCCCAGCTTCTTGGAGAAGGTCGAGATGAACGTGGCCGAGGTGTAGGCGGCACCGATGACCGAGGTGATCGCCGCGGCCCAGAAGATCGCACCGAAGATGCGGATGCCCGCGTCGCCGAGCACGGCACCGAACGCCTGGCCGGCCGGGTTGGCCGCCTGACTCGAGAAGTCGAGGGTGACGCCGGAGGCCACGACACCGAGGATCGCCAGGAAGAGTACGTAGCGCATGATCCCGGTGACGAGGATGCCGCTCATCGAGGCCCGGTGGACGGCCGGCACGTGGTCGGGGCCGACGAGGCCGGAGTCGAGGTAGCGGTGGGCGCCGGCGTAGGTGATGTAGCCACCGACGGTGCCGCCCACGATCGTGGTGATGGTCGCGAAGTTGAGGGTGTCGGGCACGAAGGTCTGGCGCAGCGCGTCGCCGACCGGAGGCTGCGACGCGATCGCGACGAAGAGGGTCAGCCCGATCATCAGCAGACCGAGCCCGAGCACGACCATGTCGACGACGCGGCCGGCCCGCTTGTACATGAAGATGCCGATCGCGAGCAGCGCCGAGAGCAGGCCGCCGATCTTCGGGTCGATGCCGAGCAGGGCGTTCAGGCCGAGCCCGGCGCCGGCGATGTTGCCGATGTTGAACGCCAGGCCACCGATCACGATCAGCGTCGCGAGCACGTGCCCGGAGAACGGCACGGCCTCGTTGGCCAGGTCCCCGGCTCGCTTGCCCGAGACCGTGATCAGGCGCCACACGTTCATCTGCAGCGCGAAGTCGATCAGGATCGAGGCCAGGATCGCGAACGCGAACGCCGCTCCGAGCTGGGCGGTGAACGTCGCGGTCTGGGTGATGAAACCGGGGCCGATGGCCGAGGTGGCCATCAGGAAGATGGCGCCGAGGATCGGTCCTCGGCGGGAGCGGGCGAATGTCTTCGCGCGCTCGGCGCTGGTCGTGTCAGTCATGGGGGACTCCTGCCATCTGCGGGCCGTGTGGTCGGGGCCACATTCTTGATGTAGTACAGGATGACACCGATTGTTCAACAATGATAGTCGCGTCCGTTAAAAACGTGTTTCGATTGTTCGCGGATGCGATTCCCCTAGGATGCGGTCATGCCCGATGCCGAGGACACCCTGACGAACGCGCTGCGCCGGCGGATCATCGACGGCGAGTTCGCGCCCGGCACCCGGCTCTCGGAGATCTCCCTCGCCGAAAAGCTCGGCGTCTCCCGCAACACGCTCCGTGAGGCGTTCCGCGTGCTCGCGGAGCAGGGGCTCATCGAGCACATCCCCCACCGCGGGGTCTCGGTCGCCTCACCCGGTGTGGCGGACGTCGTCGACATCTACCGCGCGCGCCGCTACGTCGAGCCTGCGGCCCTGGCCGCGGGCTCCCCACTGCACCCCGCGGTGGCCGCGATGCGCGAGGCTGTGGAACTGGGCGAGACCAGCCTCGAGGCGCGCGACTGGCGCACGGTCGGCACCGCCAACATGGCGTTCCACGACGCCATCGTCGCCCTCGCCGACAGCCCGCGCCTGGAGCGGCTCTTCCGCGACATCGCCGCCGAGCTGCGGCTCGCCTTCCTCGAGATCGACAACCCCGAGGCCCTGCACGCCCCGTTCGTCACCCGCAACCGCGCCCTCCTCGAGACCTTCCTCGACCAGGGTGGGCCCGCGGCCGCGGCCGAGCTGCAGGACTACCTCGTGCTCTCCGAGCGCACCGTCCTCGGCGCCTTCACCCGCCTGCGCCACGGCTAGGCCGGCCCGTTGTCGAGGGGGTAGTCCGGGAGCGAACTGCCCATTTACTGGCGAGTAATGGGCAGTTCGCTCCCGGACTACCCCGACGATGCCCCCTACCTCAGGCGGTGACCAGGCCGCGCAGGCGCTCGTCGCGGGGCCAGGCGCCGGCCCAGACCAGGACGGCGGTGGCGATCGCGAAGACAGTGTTGAAGGCCGGCTGCCCGAAGACCAGGTTCACGGTGACCGCGCCGCCCAGGTAGGCGGTGATCAGGACCGTTCCCATCGCCCGGGTGGCCGGGAGGTGGTAGGCGATCAACGACAGGCCCAGGACGGCACCGCAGACGACCGGGAACCAGTCCGGAGCGCCGATCTTGTCGTTGAAGTCCGTCACGGGCCCGACCCGCAGCAGGTGCGTGACGATGTCGAAGCCGAGGAACAGGGTGACCAGGGCGGTGATGACCCAGCCGGCTCGTTGTGCGTTGGTGCTCATCTCGATCTCCTCGGAGGTGGGTGGTGATGCTCTTACCCACGCGTCGAGCGTGCACCGGCGATCTCGACATCGCCTCTCACCATTTTTCTGCCGTCATCTCGTCAGGGCCTTGGCGGCGACCTTCAGGTCCGCGACCAGACCGTCGTACGTCTCCTGCCTCTGGTCCTCTGCTCGCAGGACCGCGGAGGGGTGGGTCGTCGCGAGGACCCACGGGTCGAGGCTCGCCGTGGCGATGGCATCGGGCCACTCGAGGAGGTGGCCGCGCGCCTCGCCGACGCGGAAGGACGAGCCGTAGAGCGCCTTGCCGGCGGTGCCACCGAGCAGGACGACGCCGGTGGGACGTACCAGGTCCAGCTCGGCCGCCAGCCACGGCGCACAGGCGCCGACCTGCTTGCTGGTGGGCGACTGGTGGATGCGGCGCTTGCCGGAGAGACGGTGGCGGAAGTGCTTGACCACGTTCGTCGTGTACGTCGCCTCCGGGTCGATCCCGGCATCCGCGAGCGCCTCGTGGAGGATGCCGCCCGCCGGACCGACGAACGGCTCGCCCTCGCGGTCCTCCCGGTCACCCGGCTGCTCGCCGAGCAGCATCAACGGGGCGGGCGTCGGCCCCTCGCCCATCACACCCTGGGTGGCGTCCCGATAGAGCTCGCAGCCGCGGCAGTCCTGCACGGCGCTGCGCAGCTCGGCCAGCGTCGGTGACTCCGGCACCCACTCCGCGGCGCTCACGAGCCCAGCGGGTCGTGGCCGACGTTCATCAGCCGGCGCCGCCAGCGCGCATCGCCCGCGGTGGGCTCCCACTGGCCGGTGTCCCCGCCACGCAGATCGGTGACCTTGTCGACGACGCGCCGCATCACGTCCACGTCGTCACGGGTGAGGTCGGCGCGGCGCTTGCCGAGGATGTCGGCCACTCGGTGGCCGAGCTCGCTGCCGGCCTGGTCCGGCTCGGCCTCGGTCGTCTCCCCCGCGCCCTGCACGGCGAGCCACTTCCGCAGGTCGCGCGAGGTCATGTTCACCGCGCGGTGGAAGTTCTCCCAGAGCCTGTCATCGACGATCGTCTCGGCCATGTCGTGCCTCCTGCCTGATCGACTGCTCGGGGTCCGGTACCCACCCCGGCGACCAGGCACACGGCATCATTCCAGGAGAGCCTGGGCCTCCGGGGAGTCGTAGAAGCTGGAGAGCCGGCGACGGATCAGCTGCTCGAGGACGCCCGCCTCGGCGAGCGCCTCGATCACCGGCGGGCCGAAGCGGAGGGCCTCCTCGACCAGGTCGTCCCGGCCCAGACCCCACTCCTCCAGAAGCCGGTCGAGGGTGAAGCTCCCGTAGGTGTCGAAGAAGAAGTCGACGCCGGTGTCGACCAGCGCCTGCAGGTACTCGGAGTCCCGGACATCGAGCCAGACCTGGTAGCCCCCGACGAAGAGCGCGACCAGCTGCTCGTCGTCGACGAGGTCGGCGAGCTCGCGCACCGGGCGGGTCGCGAGCACGTCCCAGACCTCCAGCAGGGCGTCACGCACCTCCTCGTCGGTCACCGAGCTGGCCGCGGTGTCGGAGAGATAGCCGAGCAGCGCCCCGGCGCCGCGCTCGGCGAGCTCGCGGGCGCTCTGGTCGACGGCAGCGCCGACCGGGGTGCCCTTCACCGTGTCCGCCATCCGGCCGGCCACGCGCTCGGCGATCGAGAAGCCGAACGCACCACCCGGAAGGTTGTCGGCGAGCCGGCGGCCGGTGTCGACGGCACCCCGGGCCGTGCCGCGCACCAAGGTGCCGACGCCGGCCTGGACCCCGGAGTTCTCGGCCAGGCTCCGCAGGACCTGCTGGCGCAGCGTACGCATCTCGACGAGGACCGCGACCAGCTCGGCGATCCGCGGCCGGCTGACCACCTTGCCCAACTGCGTGTCGTTGGCGGGGTGCGCCCTGAGCCGCGTCGCGATCGCCCCCGCGACCTCCGGGATCGCTCCCGGGAGCCGGAAGGTGCTGACGTACTTCAGCGCGACCTCCTTGATCAGGTCGCGCGGCATCACCTGGTCCAGCGTCAGCTCGCTGGCAGCGCGCAGCGCGAAGTCGATCTCGCCGGTGACGAGATCGAGGAAACGTACGCCACGGATCGCCGCCATCTCGTGGGCGACATGGGCGTCGAGGAGTCGTCGAGCGAGGTCCGGCTCAGTCATGGTGGACATTGTCCACGGCCGGGACCGCTCGACGACTCATTCCCACTCGATGGTGCCCGGCGGCTTCGAGGTGATGTCGACGGTGACGCGGTTGATCTCGCTCACCTCGTTGGTGATCCGGGTGGAGATGCGCTCCATGACCTCATAGGGCAGGCGGGCCCAGTCGGCGGTCATCGCGTCCTCGGAGGTGACCGGGCGGAGCACGACGGGGTGGCCGTAGGTGCGGCCGTCGCCCTGGACGCCGACGGAGCGGACGTCGGCGAGCAGCACGACCGGCATCTGCCAGATGTCGCGGTCGAGACCGGCGCGGGTCATCTCCTCGCGGGCGATCGCGTCGGCCTCGCGGAGGATGTCGAGCCGCTCCTTGGTGACCTCACCGATGATGCGGATGCCGAGGCCGGGGCCGGGGAACGGCTGGCGCTGGACGATCTCGTCGGGCAGGCCGAGCTGGGAGCCGACGGCGCGGACCTCGTCCTTGAAGAGCTCACGCAGCGGCTCGACCAGCTCGAACTCGAGGTCCTCGGGGAGGCCGCCGACGTTGTGGTGGGACTTGATGTTGGAGGTGCCGGCGCCACCGCCGGACTCGACGACGTCGGGGTAGAGGGTGCCCTGGACGAGGAAGGCGACCTTCTCGTCGGAGTCGCCCAGGATCTCGACCTCGGCGCGCTCGAAGCAGCGGATGAACTCGCGCCCGATGATCTTGCGCTTCTCCTCCGGGTCGGTGACCCCGGCGAGCGCGTCGAGGAACTCCTTCTCGGCGTCCACGATCTTCAGCTCGGCGCCGGTCGACTCGCGGAACGCCTTCTCGATCGCGACCGACTCGTTCTTGCGCATCAGGCCGTGGTCGACGTAGACGCAGGTCAGCCGGTCACCGATCGCCTTGGCGACGATGGCTGCCGCGACCGCGGAGTCGACGCCGCCGGAGAGCGCGCAGATCGCGCGGTGGTCGCCGATCTGCTGGCGGACCCGCTCGATCTGGTCCTCGGCGATGTTGCCGATGGTCCACGTCTGACGGCACTGCGCGATGTCCCACAGGAAGTGCTCGAGCACCTGCTGACCGTGCTCGGAGTGGAGCACCTCGGGGTGCCACTGCACGCCCGCCAGCTGCTTGTCGACGTTCTCGAAGGCAGCGACCGGGGTGTCGGCGGTGCTCGCGAGCACGGTGAAGCCCTCGGGCGCCTCGGAGACCGAGTCTCCGTGCGACATCCACACGTTGTGGGCGGGCGGCATGTCGCGGAGCAGGATGCCGGGGACGCCGACGGTGACCGGGGTGCGGCCGTACTCGCGGGCGCCGTTGTCGTCGACGGTGCCACCCAGGCCCTGCGCCATCAGCTGGAACCCGTAGCACATCCCGAAGACCGGGGTGCCCGCGGTGAACAGGCTGTTGTCGATGGCGGGGGCGCCCTCGGCGTACACGCTCGACGGGCCGCCGGAGAGGATGATCGCCTTCGGGTTCTTGGCGAGCATCTCCTCGACCGGCATCGAGTGAGGCACGATCTCGGAGTAGACCTTCGCCTCACGAACGCGGCGGGCGATCAGCTGCGCATACTGCGCGCCGAAGTCCACCACGAGAACCAGATCGTGCTCTTCCGCCCCAGGAGCCTGCGTCATGCACGAATCCTAACGACGGGTCGCGTCGTCCGTGAAATGCACCAGGGCCCGGCCGGGGAGGGAGGTGGCCGGGCCCTGATTGCCCGAGGCAGAACTGTCCCGGACGTAAGACCCGGCATGTATTAGGGAGGGAGCAATCCCGGGTCTGATCACTCCAACGACCCCTCTTAACCACAGTTACGGGTCAACTAAAAACTTCCTGCCAGAAACTTCCGGCGAAGTCTGTTTCACCAACACAACACTTCGGTCACGAGACGTCAACGATGGGCAGCTGCAGCGCGGCCGGCGCGGTCGCCGGCACCGCGGGCGAGGCCGGCCGGACCGGCTGGATCCGGGCATAGCCCGCACCCAGCGCCGGGCGCGGGTCGGCCTGGTCCTTGTTGGGCCAGAACGCCATCGCCCGCTCGGCCTGCGCGGTGATCGTCAGCGACGGGTTCACGCCCAGGTTGGCCGAGATGGCGGAGCCGTCGACGACGTGCAGCCCCTCGTAGCCGTAGAGCCGCTGGTAGGGGTCGATCACCCCGGTCTCCACCGAGTCGCCGATGGTGCAGCCACCGATGAAGTGGGCGGTCATCGGCTTGTTGAACGGCTCCCCGATGGTGCCACCGGCATAGCCCGGCTTCTCCCCCGAGCTCATCACCCCGGCCATCTTCCGCACGGCGTCCAGGCCGGCGGGGATCCAGGTCGGGTTGGGCTTGCCGTGGCCCTGCTTCGACGACATCCGCCACCCGAAGATCGTCCGCTTCGGGAAGGTCGTGATCGAGTTGTCGAGCGCCTGCATGACCAGCGCGATGACGGTGCGCTCGGACCAGTGCTTGAAGTCGTAGAACGTACGCAGCGACCGCCGCTGAAGCCACATCTCCTTGAGCCACCGCCGGAACCGCCGGGGACCACCTTCGGTGAGCACCGTCTGCATGGCCGCGATCGCGTTGCTGCCGTGGCCGTAGCGGACCGGCTCGATGTGGGTGTGCTCGTCGGGGTGCCACGAGGAGGTGATCGCCACGCCCTCGGTGTAGTCGATGGCGGTGTCCGGGGCGATTGCGCCGAGGATCGACTCGGAGTTGGTGCGGGTCAGCTCACCCAGGCGCGGGGAGATCTGCGGGAGGTCGCCGGTGCGCTTGAGCTTGTGGAGCAGCTTCTGGGTGCCGAGCGAGGCCGCCGAGAAGATCACCTGATCGGCGGTGAACTTCCGGGTCCGGCCCAGGCCCAGCTTGGCCTTCGTGGAGCGGGTCTCGATGACGTACCCGGTTCCGGTCCTGGCCGGGTAGACGCGGGTGACCGTGGTCAGCGGGTGCACCTCGGCGCCGTTCTTCTCGGCCAGGTAGAGGTAGTTCTTGACCAGGGTGTTCTTCGCGTTGTGGCGACAGCCGGTCATGCACTCGCCGCAGTCGATGCAGGCACGCCGGTCGGGGCCCTCGCCACCGAAGTAGGGGTCCGCGACCTCCTGCCCGGGCACCTGGCCCGGCCCGCCGAAGAAGACGCCGACCGGCGCCTTGTGGAAGGTGTCGCCGCGACCCGACTCGGCCGCGACCTTCTGCATGACCTCGTCGGCCGGGGTCATGTTGGGGTAGAGGTTGACGCCGAGCATGCGCTTGGCCTGCTCGTAGTAGGGGGCGAGCTCGTCCTTCCAGTCGGTGATGTGGCTCCAGGAAGGGTCCTCGTAGAACGGGTCGAGCGGCTCGTAGAGGGTGTTGGCGTAGACCAGCGAGCCGCCGCCGACCCCGGCGCCGGCCATGATCACGGCGTCCTTGACCATGTCGATGCGCTGGATGCCGTAGCAGCCGATCGCCGGCGCCCAGAGGTATTTGCGCAGGTCGAACGAGGTGTTGGGCAGCTCGTCGTCGGCGAACCGGCGACCGGCCTCGACCACCCCGACCTTGTAGCCCTTCTCCGTCAGCCGCAGCGCGGAGACCGAGCCGCCGAACCCCGACCCGATGACGAGGACGTCGTAGTGACTCCCGCTCATGCGCGGCCCAGCGACTTCAGCACCCGCAGCGAGGCGGTCATGAACTTGGCGTACGCCTGGTCGCTCATCCCGAACTGCGGGGCGAAGCGCAGCACGGCCTGGGAGGCGACCGACTGGGTCTCGGTGTAGCGCAGGATGCCCTCGACACCCTGGCGGCGGCCCTGGCCGGACTCGCGCATGCCGCCCATCGGGGCGTCGATGCTCGCGAAGGTGGCGCCGAAGGCCTCGTTGATGTTGATCGTGCCGCACTTGATCTGGCGGGCGATGCGGCGGGCGCGGGCGGTGTCGCGGCTGTAGATCGAGCCGTTGAGGCCGTACTCACCGTCGTTGGCGCGCTGGATCGCCTCTTCCTCGCTGTGGAAGCGGTAGATCGAGACGACCGGACCGAAGGTCTCGTTGCCGAAGCAGGTCATCTCCGGGGTGACGCCCTCGAGGATGGTCGGCTCGAAGAAGAACGGCGCCAGGTCGGGACGGGCCTTGCCGCCGGCGAGCACGCGCGCACCCTTGGAGACGGCGTCCTCGACGTGGGCGGTCGCGGTGTCGACCTGGGCCTGCGAGATCAGGGTGCCCATGTCGTTCTCCCACCCGAGGGTGGCCCCGAGGGTCATCGCCTGGGTGCGGGCGACGAAGCGCTCCACGAACCGGTCGTAGATCTTGTCGTCGACGAAGAGCCGCTCGACACTCACGCACAGCTGGCCGGAGTTGGAGAAGACCGCGCGGGTCGCACCCTCGGCCGCCTTCTCGATGTCGGCGTCCTTCAGGATCAGCATCGGGTTCTTGCCGCCGAGTTCGAGGCTGGCGCCGATCAGCCTCTCCGCGGCCTGCTTGGCGACGAGCTTGCCGGTGTTGGTCGAGCCGGTGAAGCAGACGTAGTCGGCGCGCTGGATGATGCTGGTGCCGATCTTCGAGCCCGGGCCCGCGACGACGGTCCACAGGTTCTCCGGGAGCCCGGCCTCCTCGAGCAACTCGGCGCCGAGGAGCGCGCTGAGCATGGTCTGGGAGTCGGGCTTGATGACCACCGCGTTGCCGGCGGCGATCGCGGCCAGGCCGTCGCACAGCGCCATCGTGAACGGGTAGTTCCACGGGCTGATGATGCCGACGACGCCCTTGGGGACGTGGTTGAGCTCGACCCGGGTCAGCACCGGGATGACGCCGAGCTTGCGCTCGGTGTCGAGGATCTTGCTGCTCTTCCGCCCGTAGTAGCGGGCGGTCAGCGCGATGTGCAGCGGCTCGTCGAAGGCGTGCTTGCGAGCCTTGCCCGACTCCAGCACGATCAGGTCGAGGATCTCGTCCTGCCGGTCGAGGACGAGGTCGTGCAGCTTGATCAGGATGCGCTCGCGCTCGGCGACCGGGGTCGCGGCCCACTTCTCCTGCGCGACCCGGGCCTTGGCGAAGGCACCGGCGACGTCGTCGTCGCTCGACTGCGGGATGTGCGCCAGCGGCGCCCCGTTGAGCGGACTGATGACCTCGTGACTCTCCCCGGTCGTCGCCACCACGCGGCCGGTCAGGCGGGAGACGTAGTCAGGCTCGAGGGCCAGGGACGCGGCGGCGTCGTGCTCGGGATCGAGCGGGCCCTCGACGATCGGGCCGCCGGAAGAAGTCGGGTTGGATGCGCTCATGTACCGAGAGTATGTGACGGGCGTCTCGGAAGCCAGACAGTCGTCCCACTAACTCACGATACGAACGTCGGCAGCCCACCACAGGTAGCTCTGCTGTTCGGCCGGAAGGTCGATCGTGACGCGGTCCAGCGGCAGCCGGTCGAGGGCGTGCACGGTGCACTCCTCCGCAGGCGTGGCCCGGTAGAGATAGGCGTCCAACGGCCATTTCGTACGCAGCCACTCGTCGAGCCGCTCGGCGACCGCCGCGCCCAGCCCCGGCTCACGGTCCTGGCGGAGCCAGTAGCTGACCCGGGCGGTGGAGCCACCTGCGTACCGGAGCAGGGTCTGGGCGTCGGCGCCCATCGCCTCCAGGTAGGGGAACAGCGGCCGGACGTAGAGGCATCCCAGCGAGGAGGTGCCCTCGGGGTCGAGGAAGAGGTAGGTGAAGGCGCGCTTCGCCTGGTGGTCGGACCAGTGCCGGATCACCAGCGGCAGGTTGTCGTCGCTGCCGAAACCCTCCACCGGCCACCTGCCGCAGCTGTGGTCGCGGATCACGTCCGGGCTGGCCAGGTAGGCCTCGGTGTCCAGGTCGAGCAGCTCGGGCCGCAGCGGTGTGAGGACGAAATCATCGGTGGCCAGCGGCTCGGGCGGGTCTTCGACCAGGAACATGGCGTCAGATTGCTACGTCAACCGCTTGGTCCGCCACGGCAATTCGGCGCGCCTTCAGACGAGGTCTTCCACTTCCAGCCGGGCGCGGTCGGCCTCCTCGTCGGTGACCTGGAGCTGGGAGCGGCGCTCGGCCTCGATGCGGCGCAGGTAGTGGTCGACCTCCTCCTTGGCGCGCCGGTCGTCCCAGCCGAGCTCCTCGGCCATGATCTTGGCGACCCCCGGAGCCGCGCGTACGCCGCGGTCGAAGGTCTCCATCGAGATCCTGGTGCGGCGCTCGAGCACGTCGTCGAGGTGGCGGGCGCCCTCGTTGTGGACGGCGTAGACGACCTCGGCGGCGAGATAGTCCTCGGCGCCCTCGAGGGGCAGCGCGAGGGGGCGTCGCTCCTGGATGAGGTCGAGCACGTCGTCGATCAGGCCGCCGTGACGGCCCAGGAGGTGGTCGATCCGGGCGACGTGGAGGCCCGAGCGGCGGGCGAGCAGGACGCGCTGGTTCGAGCGGGTCTCGAAGCCCTCGGCCCCGACCAGGCGCACCTTGTCGGTGATCGAGTCGCGCAGGGTCATGTTGGTGGTGGTGCCGAGCGAGTGGGCCGCCGCATCGACGGCGTCCTTGGCCATCACCCGGTAGGTCGTCAGCTTGCCGCCGGCGATCAGCACCAGGCCCGGCAGCGGTGTGACCACGGTGTGCTCGCGGCTGAGGCCGGCGGTCTGGTCGGACTCGCCGGTCAGGAGCGGGCGGAGCCCGGCGTAGACGCCCTCGACGTCCTCGAGGTCGAGCGGCTCGCGCAGGATCGCGTTGACGTGCTCCAGGACGTACTCGATGTCGGTCTTGGAGGCCGCCGGGTGAGCGAGGTCGTAGGTCCAGGGGGTGTCGGTGGTGCCGATGATCCAGTGGCGGCCCCACGGGATGACGAAGAGGACCGACTTCTCGGTGCGGACGATGAAGCCCGACTCGGAGCGGATCCGGTCGCGCGGGACGACGAGGTGGATGCCCTTGGACGCCTTGACGTGCAGGGCGCCGCGGCCGCCGACCATCGCCTGGATGTCGTCGGTCCACACCCCGGCGGCGTTGACGACGGTCTTGGCCCGGATGACCAGGTCCTGGTCGTGCTCGAGGTCGCGGGCCCGGACGCCGACGACCCGCTCGCCCTCGCGCAGGAACCCGGTCACCTGGACCCGGGTGGCGATGTGGGCGCCGTGGGAGGCGGCGGTGCGGGCGATCGTCATCACCAGGCGGGCGTCGTCGACCTGGGCGTCGTAGTACTGGATCGCGCCGGTGATCGCGTCGGTGTTGAAGTCGGGGGCGATCCGGGCGACGCCGCGGCGGGTGAGGTGGCGGTGGCGCGGGAGGCCGGAGTTGCCGAGCCCGGAGAGCGGGCCGAAGGCCGCCATCCCGTCGTAGAGCGCGAGGCCGGCGCCGATGTAGGCGCGCTCCCAGACCGGGTTGGTCAGCGGGTAGAGGAACGGCACCGGGCGGACCAGGTGCGGGGCCAGGGTGTTGAGCAGCAGACCGCGCTCCTGGAGCGCCTCGCGGACCAGCTCGAAGTCGAGCATCTCGAGATAGCGGAGCCCGCCGTGGACGAGCTTCGAGCTGCGCGAGCTCGTCCCCGACGCCAGGTCGCGCTGCTCCACCAGCCCCGTGCTCAGTCCTCTGGTGACGGCGTCCAGCGCCACGCCGGCGCCGGTCACACCTCCCCCGACGACGAGAACGTCGAGCTCGGTCTCCCCCGCCGCACCGACCATCGTGCCGATCGCGAGATCGCGGCTCTGCGGACTCAGTGCCCCTGTGCGAGTCATACGTTCGAAGTTAACCCACCACGCCGAATTGTCACTTCTGGCGCGCGAGAATTCACCGGCGCTGCCTGATAAGTCACGCAGCCGTCACAGACGGGCGGCGCCGACGAGGGTGGCGAGCCTCTCGGGAGGCATGGATTCCTCGACGACGACCATCGTGTCGCCGTCGGCATGGATCATCGGGCGGGTGCCATCGGGCTCGGGAGACGCGGTGGCGATGGCCACGTGGGTGACCCGTCCGCCGGGGTCCTGGGCGAAGAAGTAGAGGTCGCCGGCGGTGACCTCGTCGAGGTCGATCGGCTCGAGCGCGGCGGCCTGGTCGCGGGCGTCCCGCGGGAGACGTACGCCGATGGCCTCTGCGGCTCGGAAGACCAGCCCCGAGCAGTCGATGCCGGTGTCTGTCGTGCCGCCCCAGACGTACGGCACGCCGAGGTAGCTCCGGGCCTTGCTCAGCAGCGCGTTCACAGGGCTGGTGAGGGCGTCGGCCGGCAGCCACCCGGGATAGCCGCGCTCGTCCTTCGAGGAGGAGTGGGCCGGGACCACGACGTACGCCCACTCCCCCTGGGTCTCCAGGACGACGACCTCCTCGCCGGGGACGACCTCGGTCTCGTGCTCGGCGTCCTGTGCGGGTGCGGCGACGACGAAGGTGGGCCGGTGGACGGTGATCATGGGAGGACTCCTTCGATGCCGAGGCCGTTCGCCTGGGGGAAGAGGATGCGGGGGCCGTCGTAGCCGATGCCACCTTCGTACGGGCTGTTCCTCGCCCACCAGCCGGCGTCCAGATCCTGCTCGCCGTCGATGCCGGTCGCGGCGGCGAGGGCCGCGGCGGCACCGATGCCCAGGTGGGACTCCATCATGCAGCCGACGAGCCGGCCGAGGCCGTGGCGCTTCGCGACCTCCAGCAGCTCGATCGCCGGCGTGATCCCGCCGCACTTGGCCAGCTTGACGTTGACCGCATCCGCTGCGCCTGCGCGGATGACGTCGACGAGGTCCTCGAGGTCGAAGACCGACTCGTCGGCCAGGATCGGGTAGGGCTGGTTCCGGCGGACGTACGCCATGCCCTCGAGGTCACGCCGGGCCACCGGCTGCTCGACGAACTCGAGCTCGACATCCTGGTCGGCCAGGGTCGTCAGCACCGCCACCGCCTCGTCCGCGCGCCAGCCGGTGTTGGCGTCCAGGCGGAGTACGCAGCCCGGGGCGGCGTCGCGCACCGCGAGCACGCGCTCGGCATCACCTGCGGCGTCCGTTCCGACCTTGATCTTGAGCGTCGTGAACCCGTCTCGGGCTCGGGCGGCGGCCGCCTCTGCCAGGTCGGCGGGTGTGCCGACGGAGAGGGTCATGTCGGTGAGGACGCTGTCCCAGGGATACCCGGTCGACCGGGTATCCCTGGACATGACGGGCACTGAAACACCCGACAACCCCACGAAGTGCCCGTCCAGTTCGGCCAGATGTCCGGTCATCGAGATGCCGGCTCGCCGCGCGACGAGATCATGCAGCGCGACGTCGGCGGCCATCTTGGCGGACCTGTTCCCGACGACCGCCCCCTGGATCAACCGCGCAGCCGACAGATCGGCGGCAGCACCGACCAGCACATCCGAGATCGGCCCCTCCAGCGCCGCGGCGGACCCGGCGAGCGAGTCGCCGGTGACCCGCCAGACCTGTGGCGCCTCGCCCCAGCCGACGCACCCGTCGGAGTCCTCGACGGTGACCACGACCGTCTCCGCGAACTCCGTACGCCGCAGCGCGGTCACGAACGGGGTGTGCAGCGGCACCCGGACACGCTGGGTGCGCACCGCCACGATCGACGGAGAGGTCACAGGGTCGACCACAGATAGCGAGCGACCTCGCTGATCCGGAACTCCGACTCGTCGTCGTCCAGGCCGGTCGTGAGCACGACCATCACCTGCGGGTCGCCCTGAGCCGGCCGGATGATCGCCATGTCGTGGCGTACGCCGTCGACCCAGCCGGTCTTGTTGCCGACCACCGCGTCCTCGGGTACGCCGAGCGGGATCGCGTCGCGATACTCCTGGGCGACCAGGATGCCCTCGAGCTCGGCGGTCGACTCCGGCGACAGCAGCCGGCCGGAGGCGAGCTTGGTGAGCAGCTTGCCCATGTCGTTGGCGGTCACCAGGTTCTGCAGCCCGGCCTCACGCGCAGGCGCGTCCTCGATCCCGCGCGCGACCGTCGTCATCGGCGTCACGCCAGCGTCGGCGAGCACCGCGGCGACCTCCTCGAGCCCGACCCGCTCGAGCACCAGGTTGACGGCCAGGTTGCCGGAGACGGTCAGGGAGCGGCGTACGAGATCAGCCAGCGGCAGCGCGGAGCCGATCGCCTCCCAGGTCTCGGGGTCCTGGTCCTCCTCCCGCGACATCTCGAAGCGCGCCCCGGCGACCGCGGAGTCGAAGTCGGTGTGCACCGCGATCGGCTCGTCGAGCGACAGCAGCCCGCGGTCGCGCAGCCGATAGGCCGCGATCGCGACCGGCACCTTCATCAGGCTCGCCGCGTAGTGCTGCTGGTTGACGTTCTGGGCCTGCGTCGGGATGCCGTCGAGCCCACTGAGCCAGGTCGAGACCAAAGGTTCCACGCGTCGAGACTAGTCGGTCCGGTCGAGCTCCTGCCGGATCCGGTTCACCTCGTCGAGCCAGCTGTCGACGTCCGCGGCACGCGTGGCGTACTCCTCGGCCACGTCGGGCTCGAGCGAGATCCAGAACTGCGAGGTCTGCCCGGCATCCCAGACGGCGTCGGCGACCTCCTCGGCGGTGAGCGCGCCCTCGGCCGACCGGAAACCCGGGAGTCCGGAGGAGCGATCGAGCATCGCCGTCTTCACGCTGCGCGCGACGATCGCCTGAGCGACGATGCCCTGGTGCCGGTAGGTGGCGGCGAGCCACTCGGCGAAGGCGATCTCGGCGTGCTCGGTCGCGGCGTAGGAGGGGGAGCCGAGCAGTGTGAGGAGACCCGCGGAGGAGGAGGTGACCACGAACCGGCCGGCGCCGCGGGCGACCCACTCCGGGAGCAGCAGCCGCGCCGCGCGTACGTGGGCGAGGACGTTGACCTCGTAGGAGGTCAACCAGGCGTGGTCGGAGGCTTCGAGGCCGCGGCCGCGCTCGACTCCCGCATTGCCGTACCAGGCGTCGATCTTGCCGAGCTCCTCCCGGGCAGCGTCCACCAGCGCCGCCGTGCCGGCGGCGGAGGCGGCGTCGCCGGGGACCGCAAGGGCGCCGATCGAGTCGGCCACCGAGCAGAGCTCGGCGTCGTCGATGTCGGCCACGACGACGCGACACCCTTCCGCGGCGAACCGCGTGGCCAGGGCTCTCCCGATCCCTCGGGCTGCTCCGGTCACAACTACCCCGCTCCCGGGTGCGAGTACGTTCACGGACCGACCACCTCCAGTGGCGTTAGTGAGGGTTAATCACTGTAACCGAGGCCGGTCCGTGAACGTGCGGCAACCTACTGATCAGTACCGATCACTCGGGGATGCCCGACGAGGGCGGGGCATCCGAGGCGGCGCTGTCGTCCTCCTCGATCGGAGCGTCGCCGATGTCGGTGACGAGCACCGGCGTGAGCGGCTCGGAGGCGCCGTTCTTGATCTCGACCACGCTCATCCCGGAGATGCCCAGGTGGGAGTCCGCGGAGAAGCGGAACGGCGCCAGGCCGGGTCCTTCGAAGGAGGAACCCTCCTCCTCGATGGTCTTGACGATCGACTCCCGGGTCAGGTCCTTGCCGTTGGCCTGCAGCGCCTGGACGAGGGTGTAGGCCTGGGCCATGCCGTAGATCCGGTAGTTGGTCAGCTTCTCCGAGCCCTTCTTGGAGTAGTTGTCCCAGACCTTCTGCCACAGCTTGACCCACTCGTCGTCGGGAGCGTCGACGCCGCTGAGATACTCGGTCGTCATCATCCCGTCCATCAGCTTCACGCCCTGCTCGGCCGGGATCTTGCCCTTGGTCATCGACGCCAGGAGCCCACCGACGAGCGCCGGGTCGGAGCCGACGTTCGAGTAGAACCACTTCGACTTGAAGCCGACGCCCTGCGCCGCGATCTGGCTCAGCGCGGTGTAGGACGGCGTGTTGAAGCCGATCACCAGGTCGACGCCCTTGGACTTGAACGACGACATCTGCGGAGAGAAGTCGGTGGACCCGCCCGGCGTGTACTTCTGCACGTCGACGATCTGGGAGTCGAGGAACTCCCGGGTGCCCTTCTCGCCGTCCTCGCCGAAGTCGTCGTCCTGCAGGAACAGACCGACCTTGGCGTCGGGCATGTTCTCCTTGACGTACTGCCCGATGATCTTGCCCTCGATCTCGTAGTCGGTCTGCCAGCCGAACGTCATCGGGCTCTTGCCGGGGTCGTCGCCCCACTGCAGCGAGCCGCTGGAGACGAACAGGTCGGGGATCCCGTCGTCGTTGAGCCGCTGCACGACCGCGCGGTGCGTGGGGGTGCCGAGACCCGAGACCATCGCGAAGATCTCGTCCTGCAGGATCATGTCGTTGGTGACGGCGCTGGTGTTGGTCGGGTTGTACGCGTCGTCCTTGACGACCATCTCGATGTCGCGGCCGTGGACGCCACCGGCGTCGTTGACGTACTCATAGAAGGCTTCATGGCCCGAGGGGATCTCCGAGTAGCCGGGGGCGGCCGGGCCGGTCAGCGGGAAGTGGGCGCCGATCTTGATGGTGGTGTCGGTGACGCCGACCGCCGACCCGTCCTCGGAGGGCCGTTCCTTCCCCGCGCCACAGGCCGCGAGGAGCGAGGCAGTGGTGAGGACACAGACGACCTGTACGGCTCTGCGTGCAGTGTTTCTCATGTTGTCTTCTCCTTGGTTGACCCGAGAGCTGAGGCGAGCGATGAAGTGCGCGAGGCGCGCGACACGAGCGAGCGCAGGCTGCCGACGATCCCCGCCGGCGCGAGGAGGATGACGAGCATCAGCACCAGCCCGTAGACCACCGGCGTGACCTCGGCGGCCTGGGTGGCGCTGAGCCCGGCCGACTCTCCGAGATCGGTCGCGAAGTGAGGCAGGAAGGCGAGTACGCCGGCCCCGATGAGCGCTCCGGGCAGGCTGCCCAGCCCGCCCAGGACGACGGCGGCCAGCAGCGTCAGCGAGAGCGTGATCGTGAACGCCCCCGGCGCGGTGAGACGTACGTTCATGGCCATCAGGCCACCCGCGAGACCCGCAGCCATGGCGCTGACGGTGAAGGCGACCACGCGGGCGCGGCCCAGGTGGATGCCGGCCAGCTCGGCGGAGACGTCGTCGTCCCGCACCGCCCGCCATCTCCGGCCGACCCGGGAGCGGCTCAGGTTGGCGAGCGCCACGAAGGTGAGGGCGAGGAGCAGCCAGCCGAGGTAGGCGAGGAAGGAGTACTGGTCGATCTCGACGGCGGTGAAGAACCAGACCAGGTCCTGGATCCAGGCCGGGAGCTCGGCCGCGCGGGGCACCGGCACCTGGAGGCCCTGCTCCCCGCCGAGCACGTGCCACTGGTTGGCCAGCCGGGGCACCGCGACCGCCAGCGTCAGCGTCGCGCCGGCGATGTAGGGCCCGTGCAGCCGCGCCGCCGGCACCCCGACCACCACGCCGACCAGAGCGCAGACGGCGATCGCGACCAGCAGCGCGACGAAGACGTCGGCCAGGGTCTCGCCGCCGGTGCGGTCGAGCACGAGCGTGGCGGCGTAGGCGCCCACCGCCATCAGTGCGCCGTGGCCGAGGGAGAGCTGGCCGGAGAGTCCGGTCAGCAGCGTGAGCCCGCCGGCGGCGATGGCGAAGTAGGCCATCTCGGCGTAGCGGGTCTGCAGATACTGGCTCGAGGCGCCGATGACCGCCATCGCCACCACGAAGGCGATCAGGGCGACGACGAGGTGGCGCGCCAGCGGCACCGACGTGATCGGCCGGGCGAGCGGTCCGAGGATAGAGCGCAGACGTTCCATGGGTCAGACCCTCCTGGCCGCAGCCGCCGAGAAGAGGCCGCTGGGACGCACCAGCAGCACCACCATCAAGATCCCGAGCGCGACCAGCGGCGCCAGGTGCTCGCCGACGTAGCCGGTGACGTAGGAGAGCGAGAGCCCGAGGATCAGCCCGCCGATCACCGACCCGAGCGGCGAGTCGAGGCCACCCAGCACGGCGGCGATGAAGCCGTAGATCACGAACGGGTCCATGAACGCCGGGTTCACCAGGTCGCCGCCGGCGATGAGCATCCCCGCCACCGCGCCCACGGCGGCCGCGAGCGCCCAGCCGAGGGTGAGCATGCGGCCGACGCGTACGCCGAGGAGGCGGGAGACCTCGCCGTTGAACGCCGCGGCCCGCATCCGCAGCCCCAGGTCGGTGAAGCGGAAGAGGACGACGAGCCCGGCCATCACCAGGGCGACCACGACGATCGTCAGGATCCCGAAGGGCGTGATGCCGATCGAGGTGTCCCCGACCGAGATCGCGTTGGTGCTGACCGGGGCCGGGAAGCCACGGTGCTGGACGCCGAACGTGATCGCGGTGAGCCCGTGGAGCACCATGAAGAGCCCGAGGGTGAGGATCACCGCGTTGAGCTCGGCCTTGCCCTCGACCGGGCGGATGATCACCCGCTCGATCACCGCGCCGAGGCCGAACCCGGCGGCGAGCGCGGCCAGGAAGGCGAGCCAGTAGGGGACGTCGGCGTTGAGCAGGCTCAAGGCGATGTAGGTGGTCACCATCGCCATCGCGGCCTGGGCGAAGTTGACGATCCGGGTCGAGCGCCAGATCAGGCACAGGGCCAGCGCGAACGCGGCGTAAACCGCGCCCAGCACCAGGCCACCGAGGGTGGTGTCGAGAAACTGCTGCATGTCTGCGTCTCCTCAGAACCCGAGATAGGCGTGGCGGAGCTGCTCGTCGGCGGCCAGCTCGGCGGCCGGCGCCGAGGCGACGACCTTGCCGAGGTTGAGCACGACGCCGTGGTCAGCGATGGACAGGGCGCTGCGGGCGTTCTGCTCGACCAGCACGACGGTCAGCTCCTCGCTCTGCACCAGCCCGCGGAGCAGGTCGAAGATCTGGGCCACGACCCGCGGCGCGAGCCCCAGGGACGGCTCGTCGAGCAGCAGCACGGTCGGCCGCGCCATCAGCGCCCGGCCGATGACGAGCATCTGCCGCTCACCGCCGGAGAGCTGGTGGGCGGTCGCGTCGCGGCGCTCGCCCAATCGCGGGAAGAGTTCGAAGATCCGCTCGATCGGCATCGGCTCGGAGGCGGTCGCACGGTGCAGACCGCCGAGGCGGAGGTTCTCGACGACGGTCAGCTCGGCGATGACGCCGCGCCCCTCCGGGACATGGGAGAGGCCGTACGAGGTCAGCTTCTCGGTCGCGGTGCGGGTGATGTCCTTGCCGTCCAGCTTCACCGTCCCCCGGGTGGATCTCACCAGCCCGGAGACGGTGCGCAGGAGCGTGGTCTTCCCGGCGCCGTTGGCGCCCAGGACCGCGGTGACCTGCCCTCGCGACGCGGTGAAGGTGACGCCGTTGAGCGCCTTGACGGGTCCGTACGCAGCGCTCAGGTCCTCGACGGCGAACATCAGACCGCCTCCTCGATCTCGTCGCCGAGGTACGCGGCGAGCACGGCCGGGTCGTTGCGGATCTCGTCGGGGCTGCCGGCCGCGATGACGCGGCCGAAGTCGAGCACGGTGATGCGGTGGCAGACCGACATCACCAGGTCCATGTGGTGCTCGACGAGCATCACCGCGGTGCGCTCGGTCAGGCCGGTGATGATCTCGCCGAGCTCGCTCATCTCCTCGGCGCTCAGCCCGCTGGCCGGCTCGTCGAGGAGCAGCAGCTCGGGCTCGGCGACCAGGGCGCGGGCGAGCGCGACCTTCTTCCGGATCGGGTAGGGCAGGCTGCCCGGGTAGCGGGTGGCGTACGACTCGATCCCGAGCTCGCCGAGGACCTCGCGCGCCTTGCCGGCCAGCCGGGCGTCGTCGCGGTGGCCGAGGCCGAGCAGGCTGCGTACGAAGCCGGCGCGGGCGAGGCGGTCGGCACCGACCATCACGTTGTCGAGCACCGTCATCCGCTCGAAGAGCCCCAGCCCCTGCAGGGTCCGGGCGATGCCGTGGCCGGCGAGCTGGTGCGGGCGCAGGCCCGGGATCGTCTCGCCCCGCAGCCGGAGCTCGCCGTCGGCGGGGGTGACGAAGCCACACACGACGTTGAACAGGGTGGTCTTGCCGGCACCGTTGGGGCCGATGACGCCGAGCACCTCGTGGGGAGCGACCTCCAGCGAGACGTTCTCGAGGGCACGTACGCCTCCGAATCTCACCGAGACACCCTCGACGGCGAACAGCGGCGTGGGTTGGCCAGGCTTCTGCATCGTGCTCCCTTCGGCCCGTTGTGACGGCTATCACTTTGGACTCTCCGCACAACGGGGGATATGGGCACTGCGCCCAAAATCCTTCGGGCGGTCCGTCCGAGATTCCTGGCTTTGCTGCGGAACCGACAGCAGACATGGGACGCTCCGCACATGGGTGTGACGAGCGACACATCTCCCGACTCGGACCTTCGGCCGTTGGTCGAGCGCGCCTGGGCCTCCCTGGTGAGCCAGGCCGACGCGATCGCCGACGACATCACGCTGACCCTGATCGCGATCCAGCCGCAGTGGTACGAGAACGCCGACCAGTCGATCCGGGCCGACCTGCGTTCGAGCACCCGGGAGCACGTACGCCGCGGCATCCGCGCCATGGCCGGACTCACCCCGGGCGCCAATCCCGTCGACCTGTGGCGCGAGACCGGCCGCCGGCGGGCGCGGCAGGGCGTTCCGCTGGAGTACTGCCTCAACGCCTACACCGTCGGCACCCGGATGCTGTGGGAGTCGATGGTCCACCAGCAGGAGGCGCTCGGGATCGACGACCGGGTGATGGTGCTCGCCGGGCGGCAGGTGTGGACCGACCTGGACGTGCAGAACTCGGTCATGTCCTCGGCCTACCGGAAGGAGGCGGCGCTCCTGCAGCGCCGCGACCTGCAGCTCCAGGGCCGGCTCCTGGACGGGCTGGCGGAGGGCCGTGGCGGTGACCCGGCGTTCGCCGCCGAGGTGCAGGAGATCCTCGGGATCGCGGCCGACTCGCAGATGGCCTGCGTCATCGCCGCCTTCGACGGCAACCGCGACTCACCGCTGCGCAACCCCGACGACCGGCTCGAACGCTGCGACCTGCTGTCGTTCTGGCACGTCCGCGGCGACCACCACTTCGGGCTGGTCCCGCTGGGGTCGCGCCCGGTCGCGGAGGCCGTCACCGACCTGGTCGAACAGCTCGCCTGCTGCAACTCGGGCCGGGTCGGCATCGCCATCGCCGACGACCTCAGCGGCTTCGGCACCGCCTTCCAGCTCGCCACGCACACGGTGGAGACGATCCCCCGGGGACGTACGGACATCGCGGTCGTCGACGACCGCCTCCCCCAGGTGCTCCTGACCGCCTCCCCGGCGGTCTCCTCGCTGCTCGTCCGCCGCACCCTCGGCCCGATCCTGGCCCAGCCCGCGCACCAGTCCGACGTGCTGCTGGCGACGCTCCGCGCTCTCATCGTCCACGGCGGCTCCCCCACCCACGCCGCCGAGGACCTGATCTGCCACCGCAACACGGTCATCTACCGCATCAAGCAGATCCAGGACCTCACCGGCCGGAGCATCTCCGACCCCGGCGACCGCCTCCTCCTGGCCCTCGCTCTGATGGCCCTGGAGAAATAGCCCCGCCGAGAGGTCGATATCTGACGCCGAATGGACCACTCGACGTCAGAAATCGACTCTTCGGCGTCAGAAACTGACCTCTCGGCCTCAGATGTCGACCAGGGAACCGAGGCGGTCGCGGTGGAGGCCGGGGAGGCCGTACGCGATCTGGTCGGCCTTGGCCCGCTTGAGGTAGAGGTGGGCGGGGTGCTCCCAGGTCATGCCGATGCCGCCGTGCAGCTGAACGGCCTCCTCGGCCGCGGTGACGGCGAGATCACCGCAGTAGGCCGCGGCGACATGGGTCGCGATCTCCGCCTCCTCGGCGTCCCCGAGCGCCAGCGCTCCGGCGGCGTGGCGCGCGGCAGCGCCGGCTCCCTCGACGCTGGTGTAGAGGTCGGCGAGCCGGTGCTTGAGCGCCTGGTAGCCACCGACGATCCGGCCGAACTGGCGCCGAACCTTCAGGTAGTCGACCGTCGTGGTCAGGCACCACTGCGCCACCCCGACCTGCTCGGAGGCCATCAGCGCGGCCCCGGCGAGCAGACCGGAACGTACGCCGTCGGCACCGTGCTCCGCGGCCACGACCACCTCGCCGGCAGACGGGTCGAGGGTCACGTCGGCGAGCCGGCGGGTCATGTCGAGCGAGCTCACCGGGGCGACCGTCGCCTGGTCCGCGGGGACGGCCCGGACCTCGAGGCCGTCGGGCGTCGCGACCGGCACCAGGAGCGTGTCGGCCTCGAGAGCACCGGCGACCGATCGGATCTCGGTCTCGACGGGCGCCAGCGGCTGGGCGGTCGTCGCGGGCAGCGGTACGACCAGCGCCGCGGTGCGCTCCCCCGAGGCCAGCCCGGCCAGCAGGTCAGCGCCGGCCTCGGTGGGTCCGGTCAGCAGGACCGACGTCGCGACGACCGCGCTGGTCAGGAAGGGCACCGGGGCGACCGAACGCCCCAGCTCCTCCAGGACCACGGCGGCCTCACGGGCGGTGGCCCCGGCGCCACCGTAGGACTCCGGGATCAGCAGCCCCGCGAGCCCGAGCTCGCCGGCGATCCCCTTCCACAGGACCGGGGTGAGCGAGCTGTCCCCGTCGTACGCCTTGACGACCTCGGCCGGGTCGCAGCGCTCGGCCAGGAACGACCTGACCGTGGCACGCAGGTCGGCGTCGAGCTCGTTGTCGAGCAGTTCGACCTCGGGTGCGCTCATCTAGGGATCTCCTTCCAGGCAACGTCCTTGTCGACCCGGTGCTCCCCGGGGAGGCCGAGGACGCGCTCGGCCACGATGTTGCGCAGGATCTCCGAGGTGCCACCCTCGATGGAGTTGCCCTTGGCGCGCAGGTAGCGATAGACGGCGTCGCGACCGGCGAAGTCGACGTGCTCGGGCCGGACCATCGTCCAGCCCTCCCCGTCCTCGTAGCGAAGACCCTCCTCGCCGCGGAGCTCGAGGTCGAGCCCGGTGAGCTGCTGGTTGATCTTGGCGAACGTCAGCTTCATCGCCGACCCCTCCGGGCCGGGCTGGCCGACGGCCAGCTTCTGCCGCAGCCGGGCCCCGGTCAGCCGGGCCACCTCGGACTCGACCCAGAGCCTCAAGAGCCGGTCGCGCAGCTCCGGGGTGTGGTTGTCCGGATGCTCCCGCCACGACTCGGCGACCACGCCGAGCATCCCGCCCTCGCGCGGCATGGCGGCGCCACCGATGGCGACGCGCTCGTTGTTGAGCGTGGCGTTGGCGACCTCCCAGCCCTGCCCGACCGCACCGAGGCGGTGCGCGTCGGGGATCCGCACGTCGGTCAGGAAGACCTCGTTGAACTCGGCCTCGCCGGTGATCTGGCGCAGCGGGCGTACCTCGACGCCGGGGTCGTGCATGTCGCAGAGGAAGTAGGTCAGCCCGCGGTGCTTCGGGACGTCCGGGTCGGTGCGGGCGACGAGGATCGCGAAGTCGGCGTTGTGGGCGCCCGAGGTCCACACCTTCTGCCCGTTGACGACCCACTCGTCGCCGTCGAGGACCGCCCGGGTCGCCAGCCCGGCCAGGTCGGAGCCGGCGCCGGGCTCGGAGAAGAGCTGGCACCAGATCTCGTCACCGCACCACAGCGGCTCCAGGAACCGGGCCTTCTGCTCCGGGGTCCCGTAGGCCAGGATCGTGGGCGCGGCCATGCCGAGCCCGATCCCGTTGCGCCGCGGGTTGTTGTCGGGGGCACCGGCGGCCTCGAAGAGATCGTTCACCAGCGGCTGCAGGGCACGGGAGACCCCGAGACCACCCTCGCCCTCCGGGAACGCCACCCAAGCCAGCCCGGCCCGGTAGCGGGCGTGCAGGAAGGCGCTCGGCTCGGTCGTCGCGACGGGGTGCTCGGCAAGGAACTCCTCGACGCGCCCCCTGATCTCCTCGGGAGTCACTGCCTGCCCTCTCGACGTGCGGCCTGCTTGCGCAGCTCCGCCTTGGCTAGGGCGTTCTTGTGCACCTCGTCGGGGCCGTCGGCGAACCGGAGCGTGCGGATGCCGGCGTACGCCTTGGCCAGCGGGAAGTCCTGGGAGAGGCCGCCGGCGCCGTGGGCCTGGATCGCCTTGTCGAGGATCCACTGGACGGTCGCCGGGGTGGCGATCTTGATCGCCTGGATCTCGGTGTGGGCGCCCTTGTTGCCGACCGTGTCCATCAGCCAGGCGGTCTTGAGGACGAGGAGGCGCAGCTGCTCGATGCGTACCCGAGACTCGGCGATCCAGTCCCGGATCACGCCCTGCTCGGAGAGCGGCTTGCCGAAGGCGACGCGGTCCTCGACACGAGCGCACATCAGCTCGATCGCCCGCTCGGCCAGGCCGATGGAGCGCATGCAGTGGTGGATGCGGCCGGGACCCAGGCGCGCCTGGGCGATCGCGAAGCCCATGCCCTCGGCCCCGATGAGGTTGCCGACCGGCACGCGTACGTCCTCGAAGACGAGCTCCGCGTGACCGCCGTGGTCGTGGTCGTCGTAGCCGAAGACCTCCATGCCGCGCTTGATCGTCAGGCCCGGGGTGTCGCGGGGTACCAGGATCATCGACTGCTGCTTGTGGCGCTCGGCGGACGGGTCGGTCTTGCCCATCACGATGAAGATCTTGGCGTTCGGGTTCATCGCACCGGTGATCCACCACTTGCGGCCGTTGAGGACGTACTCGTCGCCGTCGAGCGCGATCGAGGTCTCGATGTTGGTCGCGTCCGAGGAGGCGACGGCCGGCTCGGTCATCGCGAAGGCGCTGCGGATCTCACCCTCCAGCAGCGGCGAGAGCCACTCCTTCCTCTGGGCCTCGTTGCCGAAGTCGTGCAGCACCTCCATGTTGCCGGTGTCGGGCGCGGCGCAGTTGAACGCGGCCGGCGCGAGGTGGCTGCGGCCGGTGATCTCGGCCAGCGGGGCGTACTGCAGGTTGGTCAGCCCGGCCCCGCCCTCGCCGGGCAGGAAGAGGTTCCACAGGCCACGCTTGCGGGCCTCCGCCCGGATCTCGCCGAGGACGGGAACCGAGTCCCAGGCCCAGCGATCCGGCAGTGCCGCGAGCTGCTCGTCGAAGACGGCCTCGTTCGGCTCGACGTACGTCTTCTGGAAGTCCCACACCGAGGCGACGAGCTCCTCGGTCCTGGCGTCGGGTGCGAAGTCCATGCGTCAGTTCTCCTTCATTGCAGACAGTCCCATGTCCAGGAGCGGGTGGATCCCGTCCCCGATCTTGTCGAAGCCGGGCCCGACGGTCTGGCCCTTGAGGTAGCGGTAGTGGATCCCCTCGAGGATCGCGGCGAGCTTGTAGGCGGCCAGCCCGAGGTAGAAGCCGAACTCGCTCAGGTCGCGCGGGCTGGCCGCGTCGTAGCGGGCGATGATCTCGTCCTCGGAGAGCCAGCCGGGTGCGTTGCTGACGTCGGTCACGGTGCCGTCGCCGGAGACCGAGGCCATCCGCTGGTAGGTGAGCAGGATCGCCAGGTCGGTGACCGGGTCGCCGAGTGTGGCCATCTCCCAGTCGACGACCGCCTTGATCCGGTCGGTCTCGTCGGTGAGGACGTTGTCGAGCCGGTAGTCGCCGTGCACGATCCCGGGCCCGGTCGAGGCGGCCTCGGCAGCGCCCACGCGCGCCTCCAGCAGCGCATGCAGCTCGTCGGCGGCGGGCAGGTCGCGCGAGTAGGAGGCCTCCAGCTGCTTCTTCCAGCGCCTGACCTGCCTGCTCAGGAAGCCCTCGGGGCGGCCGAACTCGCTCAGCCCGACCTTGGCCGGGTCGACCGCGTGCAGCGCGGCCATCACGTCGATCAGCTGCTCCGAGATCGCCCGGGTCCGCTCGACGCCGAGCGGCTCGAGCTCGCGGGCGTAGCGGTAGGGCCGGCCGTCGACCTTCTCCATCACGTAGAACGGCGCGCCGAGCACCTCCTCGTCCTCGCAGAACGCGAACGTGTGCGGCACCGGCACATCGGTGTCGCGCAGGGCGGTGATCACGGTGTGCTCGCGCTTCATGTCGTGGGCGGTGGCGAGCACGTGCCCCAGCGGCGGACGGCGGACGATCCACTCGTGAGTGCCGTCGGAGACGGCGTACGTCAGGTTGGACTTGCCGCCGGAGATGTGGGTCGCGCTCAGCTCGGCGCCCGCGCCGGGGACGTGCTCGGCGAGCCAGGGGCCGAGCCGGTCCAGGTCGAGTCCGGGCAGTGGTTCGGTCATCGGGCACCTCCGAGTGCGGGGATGTGTCGGGCCAGGGTCGCGCGGGTGGTCGCGGCGTCCTCGTGGAGCACGGCGACCAGCCCGAGGTCGCGGGCGCCGATGATGTTGGGCTCGGCGTCGTCGATGAACACGCACTCGGCCGCGTCCAGGTCGAGCTTGTCGAGGACGAGCTCGAAGATCGCCGGGTCGGGCTTGCGGAGGCGTACGTCCTCGGAGATCACCGCGACCTCGAACGTCTCCTCGATGGGGCCGTGGTCGTAGAAGTTGCCCCAGCTGTTGGACAGCAGCGCGACCCGGACGCCCGCGTCCCGCAGGTCGCGGGCCAGGGTCCACATCTCCGGGTCCGGCCCCATCCCGGCGAAGAGGCGCTTCAGCACTCCCACCGGGTCGACCGGGGTGCCGGCGTACGTCTCCAGGCGCTCGGCCAGGAGCCGGTCGAACTCCTCGACCGGGAGCTCGCCGAGCTCGAGCCGGTGGATCGGCGTGCCGGTGTCGACGTAGCGGCCCAGCCACTCCTGGAGCACGGTGGTGAAGCTCTCCGGCTTGATGCCGTCGGCCTGGATCCAGGCCGCGATCGAGTCACGGACCGGCGTGGTCATCACGCCGCCGTAGTCGAACAGGACGCCCTTGATCTCGCCCGTGATCTGCTCGATCATGCGACGTACACGACCCGTCCGACCGTGGTGCCGTCGGCAAGGCGCTGGACGCCGTCGGCCACCTGCTCCAGGGAGAGCTCCTCGCTGACCAGCGGCTTGATCGAGCCCTCGGCAGCCATCCGGGTGAGCTCGGCGTGGCACTGCCTGACGAGCTCGGGGGCGAGCATGTTGTAGAGACCCCAGTGGAGCCCGACGATCGAGTAGTTCTTGATCAGCGCGTGGTTGAGCGCGGCCTCCTGGATACGGCCGCCGGCGAAGCCGATGATCAGGATCCGGCCCTCGAAGGCGATGCACTTGGTGGAGCGGTCGTAGGTGTCGCCGCCGACCGGGTCGTAGATCACGTCGGCACCCTTGCCGCCGGTGACCTCCTTGACGACCTTCACGAAGTCCTCCTCGTGTCGGTCGATCACGACATCAGCGCCGAGCTTCTTGGCAACCTCGGCCTTCTCCGGTCCGCCGACCACGCCGATCACGGTCGCCCCGGCGGCCTTGCCGAGCTGGATCGCGGCGCTGCCGACCCCGCCCGCGGCGGCGTGGACGAGCAGCGTCTCGCCGGGCTGGAGGTGAGCGCGGCGGTGGAGCCCGAACCAGCCGGTCTGGTAGCCGATGTAGAGGCTCGACGCCTCCGCGTCGGTGAGTGCCTCGGGCGCCGGGAAGGTCGTCGCGGCGTCCATCAGCGCGAGCTCGCCGAAGCCGCCGTAGGGCAGCGCGGCGCCGCCGATCACGCGGTCGCCGACCCGGAAGCCGTCGACTCCGTCACCGAGCTCGGTCACCTCGCCGCACAGCTCGACGCCGGCAGTGAACGGCAGCTCGGGCTTGACCTGGTAGAGACCCCGCGCCATCAGGACGTCGGGGAAGTTGGCCGGGCTGGCCAGCACCTTCACGACGAGCTGCCCGGCCCCGGGGGACGGGTCGGACACCTCCTCGAGCCTCATCACGTCCTTCGGCTCACCGAGCTCGTTGATCCGCCACGCCTTCATACCTGTCCCTCCACGTGCTGCCAGAGTCGGTTCATCCCGCCGAGCCACTTGTCGGTCTGTGTCGCCCGCGCGGCGTAGTAGTCGCCCACCTCCGGGTGCGGCAGCACCAGGAAGCGGTCGTCGGTCGTCGCCTCCCAGGCGGCGTCGGCGACCTGCTCGGGGGTGAGCGCGCCGTCGCGGCTGAGCAGGCCCGCCATCGGTCCGGACCGCTCGAGCATCCCGGTCTGCACACCCTGCGGGCAGATCGCCTGGACGACGATCCCGTGGTGGCGGTAGGTCACCGAGAGCCACTCCGCGAAGGCGACCGCGCCGTGCTTGGTGACCGAGTAGGTCGGCGTACCGACCATCATCAGCAGCCCCGCCGCGCTCGCGGTCACCACATAACGACCCGACTTCCGCTCGACCCACTCGGGGACGAGGAGCCTTGCTGCCCTGACGTGGGCCATGACGTTGACCTCGTACGACGCCTGCCAGTCCTCCTCGGGACAGTCCAGGCCGATGCCGCGGTCGATGCCGGCATTTCCGTACCAGGTGTCGATCTGGCCGAGGTGGTCCTTCGCGGCCTCGACCAGGCGGGCGACGCCCTCGACGGAAGCCGCATCGCCGGCCACCGGGTGGGCGCCGATCTCCTTCGCGGTCTCGGCGAGGCGTACGTCGTCGATGTCGTTGACCACGACGCGGACGCCCTCGGCGACGAGGCGGGCGGCCAGCGCGCGGCCGATGCCACCTGCGGCGCCGGTGACGACGGCGGTGCTGTCGGGAGCGATCGGCATCAGACGCGACCGCCGGCGAGGGTGAGGCCGCCGTCGACGGTGACGAGCTGGCCGGTCATCCAGCCGGCGTCCTCGGAGAGGAGGAAGGAGGCGACGCCGGCGATGTCCTCGGGGACGCCGAGGCGCTTGAGCGGGTAGGCGGCCGAGACCTCGGCCTCGCGGCCCTCGTAGAGGAGCTCGGCGAACTTGGTCTTCACCACTGCGGGGAGGATCGCGTTGACGCGTACCTTCGGGCCGAGCTCGACCGAGAGCTCCTGGGTGATGTAGCTGAGCATCGCCTTGCTCGCGCCGTAGGTGGCGATCAGCGGCGTCGGGGCCAGGCCGGCCACCGAGGAGATGTTGACGACCGCGCCGCCGTGCTCCGACATCCACTGCCGCCAGACCTGCTGGGTCCAGCCGATCGGCGAGAGGCAGTTGACCTCGACGGTCTTGCGGGCCGACTCGCGGTCCATGTCGATCAGGCCGCCGGCCTTGGGGTTGATACCGGCGTTGTTGACCAGCAGGTCCGCGCCGCCGAACGTCTCGATCGCGGTCTTGACGACCTCCTCCTGGTGGTCCGGGTCGTCAGCCTTCCCGGCGATGCCGAGGGCGACCGCCTTGCCACCGAGCCCCTCGACCGCCTCCTCGAGCGCCTCGGGCTTGCGCGCCGTGATGACGACCTTCGCCCCCTCCTCCACCAGCCGCTGGGCGATGCCCAGACCGATGCCCCGGCTGGCCCCGGTGATGATCGCCGTACGTCCCTCGAACCTCGACATGCTCAATCCCTCGTGTGCTCGGCTAATCTAAGCGCTTGCTTAGGTGGTGACAGCGGTCACTCTACGGGGTCGCCCAAGAACATGGAAGGTCGGTGTCCAGGCAATGCCGAGAAGTCCGCCCGGTCGGCCGAGGCGTCACGCCGGTCGCGCGAAGCGTCACCCCGGTCGGCCGACGCGTCACCCCGGTCGGCCGAAGCGTCACCCCGGTCGGGCGACGCGTCAGCCGCGCGTCAGCCGAGGCGTCACGTACGTCGGCCGAAGCGTCACTCCGGTCGGCCGAGGTGGCACCGTCGCGACCACTCGACCGACGTACGTGACGTCTCGACCGACCGGAGCGACGTCTCGAGCAACCGGAGCGACGTCTCGGCCGACGTACGTGACGCCTCGGTCTGCGCGCCCGACCACTCGGCCGCCGAACGCACCGCCCGTACGGCGAAGGGTCCCCGGGCAACAACGCCGAAAACGCAGTTGTGGGCGACGAAACTGTCGTTTCGTCGCCCACAACTGCAGACTCGGCCGTCAGAACTACAGATTCGGCCGGGGATCGATCGTCAGCCGACGACGACCTCGATGCGCTGGAACTCCTTGAGGTCGGTGTAGCCGGTGGTGGCCATGGCGCGCTTGAGGGCGCCGACGAGGTTCATGGTGCCGTCGGCGACGTGGGAGGGGCCGTAGAGGACCTCCTCGAAGGTGCCGACGGGCTGGAAGGCGACGCGCTCGCCGCGGGGCAGGTCGGCGTGGTGGGCCTCGTTGCCCCAGTGGAAGCCCTTGCCGGGGGCATCCGTGGCACGCGCGAAAGGCGAACCCACCATGACCGCGTCGGCGCCGCAGGCGATCGCCTTGGCGATGTCGCCGGAGCGGCCGACGGCGCCGTCGGCGATGACGTGTACGTAGCGGCCGCCGGACTCGTCCAGGTAGTCACGACGCGCAGCAGCCACGTCGGCGACGGCCGAGGCCATCGGCACCGCGACACCCAGCACCGTCCGCGTCGTGTGGGCCGCACCGCCGCCGAAGCCGACCAGCACGCCGGCGGCGCCGGTGCGCATCAGGTGGAGCGCGGCCTGGTAGGTCGCGCAGCCGCCGACGATCACCGGCACGTCGAGCTCGTAGATGAACTCCTTGAGGTTGAGCGGCTCGGCCTGCGAGGAGACGTGCTCGGCCGAGACGGTGGTGCCGCGGATGACGAAGAGGTCGACGCCGGCGTCGACGACGGCCTTGGCGTACTCCTTCGTCCGCTGCGGGGACAGCGCCCCGGCCACGGTGACGCCCGAGGCGCGGACCTCGCGCAGCCGCTCGGTGATCAGCTCGGCCTTGATCGGCGCCTCGTAGATCTCCTGCAGCCGCCGGGTCGCGTCGACACCGCTCAGCTCGGCCAGCTCGTCGAGCAGCGGCTGCGGGTCGTCGTAGCGGGTCCACACGCCCTCGAGGTTGAGCACCCCGAGGCCGCCGAGCTTGCCCAACGCGATCGCGGTCGACGGCGACATCACCGAGTCCATCGGCGCGGCGATCACCGGGATGTCGAAGCGGTAGGCGTCGATCTGCCAGTCGGTGCTGACCTCGGTGGTGTCACGGGTGCGCCGCGACGGCACGATCGCCACGTCGTCGAAGGCGTACGCCCGTCGTGCTCGCTTGGCCCGGCCGATCTCGATCTCAGTCACAGGACGGATTGTTCCACGTGACCGGATCGAGATCGGAAAGCACGCACCGACCTGGACCGTCAGCTCAGGTCGTAGGAGAGCACGAAGCCGTACGCCTCGCCACCGCCCTCCTCGGAGAGGACCATGTCCGCCTCGCCGACGAGCCCCTCGAGACCGCCGGTGCCGAGCCCGGGGACGACGGTGAGGTGGGAGCGGACGGTCTTGTCGGCGTACGTCCCGCTGATCCGCCACACGCAGGAGCCCTCCTGGCCGGCGATGGAGCCGGTGAACTGCTCGTACGCCTCGAAGACCGCGCCGCCGGCGGGGTTGCCGTAGGCGCCGATCATCCGGGCGACACCCTTGCCCTCGATCTCCCCGGAGTAGGTGTAGTCGGTCTCGGCGGTCGTCAGGCCGCGGTTCGGGATGTAGACGTCGTCGCCCATCTGGGTGCCCTCGCCGTCGATGTCGACGTAGGCCGCCTCGATCCAGCGCGCGACGGTCATCGTGGTGCTTGCCTTGTTGCCGTAGGTGTTGCTGTTCGTCATGGGTCCAGCCTGCTCGGGAAACAGGGGCGCAGGATTGAAGGAACGCGCCATATCGTTGGCGGCATGGCAGGTCACGTGGAGGGCAGGGGCTATCCCGACGCGATCGTGCGGCCGGTGACGGCGGCCCGGACGATCACCACCGAGCGGTTCGCACCCTGCCCCGAGATCGCCGGCCACGTGGACTACCACTGGTACGTCGCCTGGGACCTCGAGCACCCGCACGACCAGCAGGTCATCCCGCAGCCGCGGATCCACATCGCCGCCGAGGAGGGCCGGCTGCTGGTCCACGGCATCGGCCGGCGCCCGTTCGTCCGGCATCTCACCGGCCGCGGGCACACCCTCGGCGTCTCCTTCCTGCCCGGCCTCTTCCGGCCCGTGCTCGGCCGCCGGGTGAGCACGATCGCCGACCAGGTCGTCCCCGCCCAGGAGCTGCTCCGCGTCGACGACCGGCCGGCCGCGGAGCGGATCCTGTCGTCGGCCGACCCGAAGGAGATGGCCGCCGCCATGGAGGCCTACCTCCTGGAGGTCGGCCTTCCCGCCGACCCCGTGGCCGAGGACGTACGCCGCTGGGTGACTCTCGCCGAGGACGACCGCTCGATCACGCGCGCCGAGCAGCTCGCCGACCACGCCGGCCTGAGCCTGCGGTCGCTGCAGCGCCTCTTCAGCGAGTACGTCGGGATCGGCCCGAAGTGGGTCGTGCAGCGGTTCCGCGTGCTCGAGGTCGCCGCCCGCGCCCATTCCGGCGACGTCGACTGGGCCGCGGTCGCCGCGGAGCTCGACTTCAGCGACCAGGCCCACCTGGTGCGTACGTTCCGGGACGTCGTGGGCGCTCCCCCGGCGACCTACGCCAAGGACCTGTAGGGGTTGTGAAGCTGAGAGTGATCTATAGACCACTCTCAGCTTCACAACCCGCGCGCGAGCTGCTCGAGCGCGGCTGCCGAGGACGAACCGGGCTCGGCCCGGTAGAGCACGATGCGCTGGCTGGTCTCGGGCAGCACCATCGCCTCGTACGCCAGGTCCAGCCGCCCCACCACCGGATGCCGCAGGCGCTTGATGCCGTAGCCGCAGTCCATCACCGGATGCTCGGCCCACAGCTCGGCGAACAGGTCGCTGCGCTGGACGAGCTCACCGACCAGGCAGCTGAGGATGTGGTCGTCGGGGTGCAGGCCCGAGGAGTAGCGCAGGAAGCCGACCATCTGCAGCCCGGTGCCCTCGGGATCGACGAAGAGCTCGGGACCGTCCGGCTCGAGGAAGAACCGGCGGATGATGTTCGGGCGCTGGGGGCGGCCGGCGTACGGCGCGTCGAAGTCCAGCCCGTGACCGTAGAGGCGGTGGCCGAGGTCGTTCCAGGCGAGCACGTAGTTGGCGTGGTCGACGATGAGCGCGGGACCGGGGTAGTCCATCAGCATCGCCACCGCGGCCGGGCGCGGCTCCACGTCGCGGCCGCCCGAGACCGTCTCGACCGGGCGCGCCAGCCGACGCAGGTGGTCGTGCTCCTCGGCACTCAGCCGCAGCGCCCGGGCCAGCGAGTCGATCACCGCGTCGGAGGCGTTGTGGTGGTCGGCCCGCTCCAGCCGGGTGTAGTAGGTCGGCGAGACGCCGGCCAGCATGGCCAGCTCCTCGCGGCGCAGGCCGGGCACCCGGCGGGCACCGTAGGACACCAGGCCGGCCTCCTCGGGGCTGATCGCCGCCCGGCGGCTGCGCAGGAACTCTCCGAGCTCGGTCGTCATGGTTCCTATAGTGCGGGCGCGCGGCGATTTCTTCCTGTCCCTGCCAGTGCCAGGCACGCGGGTGACTGTCAGGACAGGTGTCTGGCTGGCGTACGTCATCCGGCGCAGCGTTGGGGCCATGACCACGACTACCCAGGCCGAGCCCGTACGCGAGGCCGCCATGACCCGCGGACAGCTGCTGGTGCTCCTGCTGCTGCTCGCCTCCCAGTTCACCCTCACCGTCGACTTCTCGATCCTCAACGTGGCGCTGCCGACCGTCGGGGACAGCCTCGGGTTCGCCGAGGCGCACGTGCAGTGGATCGCGACCGCGTTCGCGCTGTGCGCGGCGGGGTTCACGCTGCTCTTCGGCCGGATCGGCGACTACGTCGGCCGTCGGCGGGTCTTCCTGATCGGCATGATCGCGCTGGGTGCCGCCTCGCTGCTCGGCGGTGTCGCCACCTCTCCCGAGATGCTGCTCACCGCCCGGGTCGCCCAGGGCCTGGCCACCGCCGCGGTCACCCCGGCGGCGCTCTCGCTGCTCACCGTCTCCTTCCCCGAGGGACCACTGCGGCAGCGCGCCCTGGGCCTGAACAGCGTGGTGATGTCGACCGGCTTCACCGCGGGAGCGGTGCTCGGTGGCGTGCTCACCGATCTGCTCTCGTGGCGCTGGGCGTTCCTGGTCAACGTACCGATCGCGCTGCTGGTCGTGGCGATCGCGCCGTTCGTGCTGCGCGACTCCGCCGACCGGGAGCGGTCGCGGCTCGACATCCCGGGCGCCGTCCTGGTGACCGGCGGTCTGCTCGCGCTGGTCTACGGCGCGACCCGTCTGGGCGAGGCCGGCATCGCCGACGTCTGGGGGCTGGCCGCGATCGGCGTCGCGGTGGTCCTGCTGGTCGCCTTCTGGCGCGCCGAGTCCGCCCACCCGCACCCGCTGGTGCCGCTGCAGATCCTCACCCGGCGCACGATCGGCTTCGGCAACATCGCCGGCTTCGCGACCTTCGCCTTCGAGTCCTCGCTGGTCTTCGTGCTGACGATGTATCTCCAGCACGTCCTCGGCCTCGACGCCCTGCAGACCGGGCTGATGCTGGTCGCGATGGGCCTGGGCGCGATCATCGGCGGCTCCGTCGCTCCTCGGTTCATCGAGACCTTCGGCGTACGCAACACCGTGGCGGTCGGTCTCGCCATCCAGGCGGTCACCACCGGCATCCTCGTCCTGGTCGGGCCCTCGGTCGGCTGGCTGTGGTTCGTCGGCCTGATGAACTTCGTCGGCGCGATCGGGCACGTCGCCGCGATCGTCGGGTTCATGGTCGCGGCGACCTCCGGGCTGCCCGACCACGAGCAGGGGCTGGCCACCGGCCTGGCGATGATGACCCAGCAGGTCGCGATCGCCCTCGGCATCCCGATCATGTCCACCGTGGCCACCGCCGCCGGCGGGATCGACTCGCTCGGCGCGCTTCACGTGGCGATCGCCGTCAACGCGGTCCTGGTCCTGATCGCCGCGCTGCTGGTGGCCGTCGGGATGCCCGTCCGCCGGTCCATCCTCCGAAACTCTCTGAACTAAGTTGATGAAGTCAGTAGACTTTTGCGCATGAGCGCGCCCCTACCTCGTCTTCGACTCGCCGTGGCTCTCGATGGCGCCGGGTGGCATCCGGCCGCCTGGCGAGAGCCGAACGCCCGGCCGGAAGATCTTCTGAAACCCGGCTACTGGGCCGGTCTCGTCCAGGAGGCCGAGACCGGCCTGCTGGACTTCGTCACGATCGAGGACTCGCTCTCGATCCAGACCGACGCACCGTTCGGCACCGAGGACGACGATCGCACCGACCGCGTGCGCGGCCTGCTCGACGCCGTGCTGATCGCCTCCCGGATCGCGCCGCTGACCAGGCACATCGGCATCGTGCCGACCGTGGTCGTCACCCACACCGAGCCGTTCCATCTCAGCAAGGCGATCGCGACGCTGGACTACGTGAGCCGGGGCCGCGCCGGCGTACGCGTGCAGGTGGCGCCGCGGCCGCGCGACGCCGCGCTGTTCGGGCGACGCGAGTTCCCCGACATCTCGTACGCCGACCTGCGCTCGCCCGCGGGCGAGGGGCTGATCCGGGAGGCGTTCGCCGAGGCGGCCGACTACGTCGAGGTCCTGCGGCGGCTGTGGGACTCCTGGGAGGACGACGCCGAGATCCGTGACGTCGCGACCGGCCGGTTCGTCGACCGCGACAAGATCCACTACATCGACTTCGAGGGACTCCACTTCGACGTGAAGGGCCCCTCGATCACCCCGCGGCCGCCGCAGGGACAGCCGGTCGTGGCCGCTCTCGCCCACCGCGACCGGCCCTTCGAGCTGGTCGGCACCTCGGCCGACGTCGGGTTCGTGACGCCGCGGACTCCGGCCGACATCGCCTCGATCACCGCCGAGATCCGGGCCGCGCAGGACGCCGCCGGGCGCGGCGAGGAGACCGTCCACGTCTTCGGCGACATCGTCGTCGTGCTCGACGAGACCGAGCAGGGCGCCCAGGACCGGCTGACCCGGCTGAACGAGGCGGCCGGGGCGGCGTACGAGTCCGACGCGCTGATCTTCGCCGGCACCCCCGCGGGTCTGGCCGACCTGCTGGCCACCTGGCACGCCGCGGGCCTCTCCGGGTTCCGGCTGCGGCCGGCGGTGCTCCCCGACGACCTGCGCCGGATCACGCAGAAGCTCGTGCCCGAGCTGCAGCGGCGGGGGCTCTTCCACGACGCGTACGCCGGGACGACCCTGCGGGGCGCGCTCGGTCTGCCGCGTCCCATCAGCCGCTACGCCACCACCGAGGGGACGCCCGCATGAGCACCGTGCGCAACGATGACAAGCCGAAGAAGCAGATCCACCTCGCCGCCCACTTCCCCGGCGTCAACAACACCACCGTGTGGAGCGACCCGGCCTCGGGCAGCCACATCGAGTTCGACTCGTTCGTCGAGTTCGCGCAGATCGCCGAGCGCGGCCTGTTCGACTTCATGTTCCTCGCCGAGGGGCTGCGGCTGCGCGAGCAGGCCGGGCAGATCTACGACCTCGACGTGGTCGGGCGGCCGGACACGTTCACCATCCTGGCCGCGCTCGCCGCGGTCACCGAGCGCCTCGGGCTGACCGGCACGATCAACTCGACGTTCAACGAGCCCTACGAGGTCGCCCGCCAGTTCGCGAGCCTCGACCACCTCTCCGACGGCCGGGCCGCGTGGAACGTGGTCACCTCCTGGGACGCGTTCACCGGGGAGAACTTCCGCCGCGGCGGCTATCTGCCGCAGGACCAGCGCTACGAGCGGGCCCGGACCTTCCTCGACGCCGCGACCCGGCTGTGGGACACCTGGAAGGGCGACGAGATCCTCGCCGACAAGGCCTCCGGAGAGTTCCTGTCGACACCGGCCGCGGGGACCTTCGAGCATCAGGACAGCCAGTTCGACATCAGTGGCCGGTTCAACGTCCCGCGCAGCCCGCAGGGCCGCCCGGTGATCTTCCAGGCCGGCGACTCCGAGGAGGGCCGCGACTTCGCCGCCGCCAAGGCCGACGCGATCTTCTCCCGGCACAGCCACCTCGAGGACGGCCAGCGCTTCTACACCGACGTGAAGGGCCGGCTGGAGAGGTTCGGCCGTCGCCACGAGGACCTGCTGATCCTGCCCGCGGCCACCTTCGTGCTGGCCGACACCGACGCCGAGGCCGTGGAGCTGGCCCGGGAGATCCGCCTTCAGCAGGTCTCGCCCGCGACCGCGATCAAGCTGCTCGAGCAGCTGTGGAACCGCGACCTCTCCGACCACGACCCCGACGGCCCGCTGCCCACCGTCGACCCGTCCGAGAACGACGACCTGATCGCGAAGGGCCGCGCCAGCGCCCGTTCGCACGGCGACCGGCTCGAGCAGGCCGAGCGCTGGCGGGAGGTGTCGCGCGCCAAGGGGCTGAGCACCCGCGAGACGATCGTCGAGGTCACCGGCCGGCAGAGCTTCATCGGCTCGGCGGAGACGATCGCGTCCACCATCGACGACTTCGTCCAGGCCGACGCCGCCGACGGCTACATCCTGGTCCCCCACATCACCCCCGGCGGGCTGGCGCCCTTCGTCGACCACGTGGTGCCGCTGCTCCAGGAGCGCGGCGTCTTCCGCACCGCCTACGAAGGGGCCACGCTCCGCGAGAACCTCGGGCTGCGGGAGCCGGGGCAGTGAGGTTCCTGGCGATCACGCTCATCGTCCACCGGCCCGATCCGGTGACGGGGCAGCAGAAGTCGACGTACGAGAGGTTCCGGGAGGTCGTCGCCAACGCGGTCCTCGCCGAGGAGCTGGGGTTCGACGGGTTCGGGGTCGGCGAGCGGCACGAGCGGCCGTTCATCTCCTCCTCCCCGACCGTGGTCCTCTCCCACCTCGCCGCACGCACCGAGCGGATCCGCCTCTTCACCGCGGTGACCACGCTGGCGCTGCTCGACCCGGTGCGGGCCTACGAGGACTACGCCACCCTCGACCACCTCTCCGACGGCCGGCTCGAGCTGATCATCGGCAAGGGCAACGGCTCCGCGCAGCGTGACCTGTTCCAGGTGACGCCGGAGGACCAGTGGGACCGGAACGCCGAGTCGTACGAGATCTTCCGGAAGCTGTGGCGGCAGGACCGAGTCACGGCGACCCCGAGGTTCCGGCCCGAGCTGGTCGAGGCCGAGGTCTGGCCGCGGCCGCTCCAGCAGCCGGTGCGGGTCTGGCACGGGAGCGCCACCTCGAAGGAGTCCGTCGACCTGGCCGCCCGCTACGGCGACCCGCTCTTCTCCGCCAACGTCACCAACCCGATCGAGCCCTACGGCGAGCTCGTCGACCACTACCGCGAGCGCTGGACCGCCTACGGCCACGACCCCGCCGACATCGCGATCGGCGCCGGAACGGCAGGGTTGTTCGTGGCACCGACCAGCCAGGAGGCGTACGCCGCCTATCGCCCGGTCTTCGAGGGCCAGCTCGCCTTCCAGGCGAGCGTCGGGCTCGAGCCGGTCTTCCCGACCCTGGAGGACTTCGTCGAACGCTCCTCGGCACTGGTCGGGTCGCCGCAGCAGGTGGTCGAGAAGATCCACCGCTACCACGAGCGCTTCGGCCACCAGGTCGTCCACGTCCATGCCGATGCCAGCGGCCTGTCCGAGCAGCAGCATCGCGACAGCCTGGAGCTCTTCGCGACTGAGGTGGCCGCCCCGCTGCGTACCGCCCTCCCCGACCCGCCCTGGGGCTGGGGCTCCCCCACGAACGGAGCGAATCCATGAGCCACACACCCCTGTCCGTCCTCGATCTCGTGCCCGTGCCGTCCGGTGCCTCCGGAGCGGACGCTCTGCGCAACGCCGTCTCGCTCGCGCAGGCGACCGAGTCGTTCGGCTACCACCGCTACTGGGTCGCCGAGCACCACCTCAACCCCGGTGTCGCCGGCACCTCGCCGGCGGTCGTGCTGGCGCTGCTGGGCAGCGCCACCTCGACGATCCGGATCGGCTCCGGCGCGGTGCTGATGGGGCACCGGACGGCGTTGTCGACGATCGAGGAGTTCGGGCTGCTCGACGCCGCCTTCCCGGGCCGGATCGACCTCGGCCTGGGACGCTCCGGCGGCAGGCCGGGAGCTGCGGCTCCGGTGGGCGTACCGGTCGAGCTGGTCGACGGACGCACGCCGGAAGGGCTCCTCGTCCCGCCGAAGTTCGACCCCAGCGGGCTGCTCGGGTCACCGCGGTTCCGGCTCCAGAAGGAGCTCCTGCAGCTGCCCGGCGCGACCGCGGCCGACTACGGCGAGCAGATCGACACCATCCTCGCCTTCATCGACGGCACCTACCGCGACGCCGCCGGCACCCCGGCGCGGGTCGTACCCGGCGAGGGCGCGGAGCTCGAGCTGTGGGTGCTCGGCAGCAGCGGCGGCGAGAGCGCCGAGGCGGCCGGGAAGCGGGGACTCCGGTTCGCGACGAACTATCACGTCAACCCCTCCGGCGTCCTGGAGGCGGCCCACTCCTACCGCACCGCCTTCGCGCCCTCCGACACCCTCACCGCACCCCACGTTGCCGTCTCCGCCGACGTGGTGGTGGCCGAGACCGAGGAGGAGGCCCGCGAGCTCGCCACCGGCTACGGCCTCTGGGTCCGCTCCATCCGCACCGCCGAGGGCGCCATCCCGTTCCCGACGCCCGACGAGGCCCGCGCGTGGACGTGGACCGAGGAGGACCGGGCGCTCGTGCAGGACCGCCTCGACACGCAGTTCGTCGGCACCGCTGCACAGGTCGCCGACCAGCTGGAGATCCTCCAGCGCGCGGTCGAGGCGGACGAGCTGGTCATCACGACCATCACCCACGACCACGCCGACCGCGTCCGCTCCTACGAGCTGCTCGCGGCCGAGTGGGCCCGCCGCGGTCGCTAGATGCTGACCGAGTTACCTCGGTAGGGCATCACTTGCTTCGTCGAACTCCACGAATGAAGTGATCGCCCACCGAGGTACCTCGGCCAACATTCGGCCGATCGGCCCTTACGGCAGCTTCTCCCCCGCCTCGACCGCCACCGGCAGCCGGTTGCCGGCCGGCGGGAGCGGGCAGGTGGCGTGGTCGGTGTAGGCGCACGGCAGGTTGGTCGCGCGGTTGAAGTCCACGATCACGTTGCCGTCCAGGTCGGGCGCGTCGACGGAGAGCGACCGGTTGGCGGCGTACGTCGTCCTCCCCGAGGTCTGGTCGACGAACAGCACGTGCAGGGAGCCGGGCGCGAAGCCGGGGAACGCGATGAGGCTGTGCACGGCACCGCCCACCTCGAACTCGATCTCGCCCACCGCCTCGTAGACGTGCTCGAGGCCGTCGACGACCGAGCCGACGGTGGTCGGCACCGGCGTGTCGTAGGCGACGAAGCGCCCGGGAACGGCCCACCTCGGGTCCGGCGCGTAGGCCTCGGTGCCGCGGTAGCCGACCAGGACCGGGTTGTCGGGGTGGCGCGGCCGGATGATGTCGTTGCCGCCGCGCTTGGCGATCTCGACGACCGCGTCGCCGAACGCGGCGGTGACCCCGCCGCGCTCGTCGATCACGCCGAACGAGTGCCGGCCGGTGACCTCGACGCCGTCGACGATCAGGGACTCACCCGGGGCCAGCGAGACCACGATGCCCTCGGGGCCGGTCGACCAGGCGCCCGGGACGTCGTCGTACGTCTCCGGCTCCTCGGTGAGCCAGCGGATCGAGGTGATGGCGAGGAATCCGTGCGCCGAGGCGCGCTTCTTCTCGTGCTCCTCGTGCCACGTCGCCCAGTCCTGGGTGAAGGTGTCGGTGACGGTCATAGTTCCTCCCGGAAGGTTCAGAATGCCGGCTTCGGATTGAACTCCGACTTGTCCAGCTTTATGTCGGAAACGTCCCACTTCGTGAAGATCTTGTTGTACGTCCCGTCGGCGATGAGCGCGTTGATGGCGTCGACGATCACCGGCGCCAGCGGCGACTTCTTGGCGACGACGAAGCCGACGTCGGTGAGGCTGAGCTCGCCGAGGTACTTCAGACCGGGCTGGTGGGAGACCAGGTACTTCAGCGACAGGGTCGGACCGAAGTAGAGGTCGGTCTTGCCGTTCTGCAGGCCGAGCAGGATCGCGGCGTTGTCCTTGAAGTAGTCCACCTCGTAGGCCTTCTTGCCGGCCTTCTCGCACTCGGCGGCGCCGTCCTCGAGGATCTGCTGGAAGCTGGAGCCGGGCGAGGTCGCCACGGTGTGGCCGCAGATGTCGGTCAGCGTCTTCACCTGGTCGAGGTCGCCGTCCTCACGGGAGACGAACGACTGCCCGTCGAGCAGGTAGGTGGCGTAGTCGACCACCTCGAGCCGCTCGGAGGTGACCGCGAAGTTGGCCTGGCCGACGTCGTACTTCCCGCTCTGGGCGCCCGGCACGATCGTCTCGAAGCTGCCGAACTCCGTCTTCCAGGTCACCCCGAGCTTGGCCGCGACCGCGTTGCGCAGGTCGATGTCGAGACCGATCTGCTCCCCGGCCTGGTCCGAGCCGCCGTGCGGGAGCCCCTGCTCACCGGTGGCCTCGGTGGTGCCGAGGACGAGCGTCTTGGACTTCTGTACGTCGGCGGGCAGCCGCTTCGTCAGGGCCGGGTCCGCCTGGACGCCCGAGACGACGTCCTGGGTCGGGATCGCGGCCGGTTCGGCGGAGGCCGAGCCGTCGGCCCCGATGCCACGCTCGGCGTCGCTGAGCGTGTCCGAGGCGTTGCCGCAGCCGGCGAGGGCGAGGGCCGCAAGGGCGGCCAGGACGAGCTTGAGCTTCATCTGAGTTCCTTGTCTGGGGGTCACAACACAGCGGAGAGGAACGCCCGAGCGCGCTCGTGGGTGGGAGAGACGAGTACGTCGCCGGGCGGCCCGGCCTCGACCAGCCGGCCGTCGTCGAGGAAGACGACCTGGTCGGCGACCTCGCGCGCGAAGCCGATCTCGTGGGTGACCACGATCATCGTCATCCCGGTCCGGGCGAGGTCCTTCATCACGCCGAGCACCTCGCCGACCATCTCCGGGTCGAGCGCGGAGGTCGGCTCGTCGAAGAGCATCAGCTCGGGCTCGACCGCGAGCGCGCGGGCGATCGCCACCCGCTGCTGCTGGCCGCCCGACATCTGTCGCGGGTAGGAGCGCTCCTTGTCGGCCAGGCCGACCCGGTCGAGCAGCTCGCGCCCGCGCGTCTCGGCCGCCCGGCGGCGTACGCCTGCGGCCAGCTGGCCCTCCAGGACGTTCTCGAGGGCGGTCTTGTGCGGGAACAGGTTGAACTGCTGGAAGACCATCCCGATCCGGCTGCGCTGGCGGGTGACCGCCCGGTCGGAGAGCTCCCGCAGCTGGGCTCCCTCGCGGCGGTAGCCGATGATCTCGCCGTCCACCTCGACGAAGCCGGCGTCGGGCTTCTCCAGGTGGTTGACCGTACGCAGCAAGGTGGACTTCCCCGACCCCGACGGCCCCAGGACGACCGCCACCGAGCCCCGGGCGACGTCGAGGTCGATGCCGTCGAGGACGGTGTTGGCGCCGAACTGCTTGCTCAGGCCTCGAACACGCACCAACGGCTCGCTCATCAGATCACCTCCACGTCTCGACGGGGACTCGACCGTGGGACGAGCGGCAGCTGGCCGCGCCACAGCCGCCAGAACCCGGTGCGCGCGCCCTTGCCGCGGGCGTAGTAGCGCTCCACGAAGAACTGGATCGTCGACAGGACCGTGACCAGGATCAGGTACCAGATCGTGGCGACCAGCAGCAGCGGGATGACCAGGTAGTTCTGCGCGTAGATCAGCTGCACCGAGTAGAGCAGGTCCTGCACCGCGATCACCGAGACGATCGAGGTGCCCTTGAGCAGCCCGATCAGCAGGTTGCCGGAGGCCGGGATGATCGCCGGCATCGCCTGCGGCAGCACGATCCGCCAGAAGATCCGGGCCTTGGACAGGCCGAGCGCCTTGGCCGCCTCGCTCTGACCCGCCTCGACCGAGACCAGGCCACCGCGGATGATCTCGGCGGCGAAGGCGGCGATGTCGAAGGTGAGCCCGACGAAGGCCGCGAGCAGGCCGCTGAACAGATGGGCCGTCTCGATGGTGACGAACGGTTCCAGGAACGGGATGCCCAGGCTGATCTGCGGATACAGCGAGGCCATCTGGAACCAGAAGAGCAGCTGCAGCAACGGCGGCACGCTCCGGAAGAACCAGATGTAGACCGCGCTGACCGAGCTCAGCACCGGGTTGGTGGAGAGCCGCATGACGGCGAGCACGATGCCGAGCAGGTAGGAGCTGATCAGCACCGCCGCGGTCAGCCAGAGGGTGAGCACCAGCCCGTCGAGGATCGAGGGGCGCAGGAAGAACGCGCCGACCACGTCCCAGTGGTAGCGCGGGTTCGTCACCAGGCTCTTCACGATCCCGGCGACGACCAGCAGCGCGAGCGCTGCTGAGATCCACTGGCCCGGCTTGCGGCGCGCGACGAGCCTGGCACCGAGGAGCTGCTCGTCGCCATCACGAGCGAGCAGGGTGTGGCGACGTACGGCCTCATCAACACTCATGCGCGCGACCACCCCTATATGTCGAGTAACTTGCTCAACATTCTAGCCGTCATGCGCGGATCCGGACGGGGCATCCGGAAAATGGGACGAGCCCCGAACCCAACGGGTTCGGGGCTCGACGCGCTCGAGGCTCAGACGTGGTAGTTCGGCGCCTCGGCGGTGACCTGGACGTCGTGGGGGTGCGACTCCTTGAGCGAGGCGGAGGTGATCCGCATGAAGCGGCCCTTCTCCTGCAGCTCGGGGATGGTGCGCGCGCCGACGTAGAACATGGTCTGGTGGAGACCACCAGTGAGCTGGTGGGCGACCGTGGCCAGCGCGCCCTTGTAGGCGACCTGACCCTCGACGCCCTCGGGGACGATCATGTCGTCGTCGGTGACCTCGGCCTGGAAGTAGCGGTCCTTGGAGAAGGACTTCTTGCCGCGGCTCGACATGGCGCCCATCGAGCCCATGCCGCGGTAGGCCTTGAACTGCTTGCCGTTGATCAGGACCGTGTCGCCGGGGGTCTCCTCGGTGCCGGCGAGCATCGAACCGAGCATCACGGTGTCGGCGCCGGCGACGATGGCCTTGCCGATCTCGCCGGAGTAGCGCAGCCCACCGTCGGCGATCACCGGGACGCCGGCCGGCTTGCAGGCCAGGGAGGCCTCGTAGACCGCGGAGATCTGCGGTACGCCGACGCCGGTGACGACGCGGGTGGTGCAGATCGAGCCCGGGCCGACACCGACCTTGACCGCGTCGGCGCCCGCCTCGACGAAGCTCTGCGCACCCTCCTTGGTCGCGACGTTGCCGCCGATGACCTGGACGTGCTTGGTGGCCGGGTCGGTCTTGAGCCGGCGGACCATGTCGATCAGCATGCGTACGTTGCCGTGGGCCGTGTCCGCGACGAGCACGTCGACACCGGCCTCGATGAGCGTGGTGGCCCGCTCCCAGGCGTCACCGAAGTAGCCGATCGCCGCGCCGACGAGCAGCCGGCCCTGGGCGTCCTTGGAGGCGTCGGGGAACTGCTCGGACTTCACGAAGTCCTTGACCGTGATCAGGCCGGTGATGCGGCCGTCGGCGTCGACCAGCGGGAGCCGCTCGAGCTTGTGCTGGCGCAGCAGCTTGGTGGCCTCTTCGCGGGAGATCTCGGCGGGGCCGGTGATCAGGTCCTTGGAGGTCATCACCTCGTTGACCTTGGTGGTCGCCCACTCCGCGACCGGGGTGAACCGGAGGTCGCGGTTGGTGATGATGCCGATCAGCTTCTGGTCGACGTCGACGACGGGGAACCCGGAGATCCGGTATTCACCGGCGAGCTTGTCGAGCTGCTCCAGCGTCGCGTCGGGGCCGATGGTGACCGGGTTGGAGATGATCCCGGTCTGGGTGCGCTTGACGAGGTCGACCTGGTAGGCCTGATCCTCGATGCTCAGGTTGCGGTGGAGCACGCCGATGCCGCCCTGGCGGGCCATCGCGATCGCCATCCGCGACTCGGTCACGGTGTCCATCGCCGCGGAGATCAGCGGCACCCGCAGGTTGATCTCGCGGGTCAGCCGGGAGGTCGTATCGATGTCAGACGGCGCCAGATCCGAGTATCCGGGCAACAGGAGTACGTCGTCGTAGGTGAGGCCGAGCGTCGCGAACTTCTCCGGGATCTCCATAGAGAAATGTTACGGCCCAGCCCCGAGGATCGCCGAAACGGCGAGACTTCTCAGGTGTTTCCTGCGCTTCTCTGGCATTGCATTGCCTGAGAAGCGCAGGAATCACCGGTTGACCGGGTATTCCTACCTACCGGTCCAACGGCTTGAGATCCCGCACCGGCACCTTGACGGTCAGCAGGTCGCCGGCCATCCGGATCCGGCCGCGCATCCCGGCGGCGAGGACCATGGGCAGCACGGCCTGGTTGTCGGACTGGGTGGTCAGCAGGATCTCGTCGGCGCCGAGCATGTGCGCGAGCTTGGCGGTGTCGACCAGCAGCCGGGTCCCGATGCCGCGGCGCTGCCAGGCCGGGTCGACGCGGAGGTTGACGATGCGTACGTTCTCGTCGTCCTCGGTCGCGCCCAGGACCTCGCCGATGCCGACCGCGACCCCGTCGATCAGGGCGGTGACGGTCTCTCCGGAGACGACGAGGTCGGGAGTGCTGCCGGTGCCCAGGCGGCGTACGGGCGGGGTGGTGCCGATCGCCGCCGACTCGCGGCTGCGGTCGAGGACGTCGTTGACCAGGTCGGCCATGGCGGAGCCGCGGGCGTGCTCGGTCGCGGTGAACGGGGCGGTGCGGTGCAGCTGGACGTCGACGTCGGCGACGCGGAGCTCCATGGTGTCGTGGACGACGCCGGGCGGGGCCTCGGCCTCGGCGTCGAAGAGCTGGGCGACCACCTCGGGGAACGACATCGGCCGCTCCAGGACATGGCGTGCGGCCTGGACGTAGCGCGTCGGCTGGTCGGCGAGGGCAGCCTCGTTGGCGGGCTGGATCACCATGTCGCACCCACCCGCGGAGGCGAGCAGCTCGGCCACCCGCAGGTCGCTCCATCCCGGTGGCGTACGCAGCACGAACTCGTCGGTCACCTCGTCCAGCCCGGGGAAGATCTGCATCCCCAGGATGTTGACCCCGGCCTCACCGCAGCGCTGAGCCAGCGCCGCCAGCGTGCCCGGTCGGTCCGGCAGCGTCGTACGCACTCTCCACAACATCGTCCCCGCCATGGGCCCTAGTCTGCCTGTTTCGCTGTTTCTGGTCCGTTACTCAGGGTTAAACCTTCAGTCCGCCGGCGGCCGGGGCGGGGTCTTCTCGCCGGCCTCGACGAGCACGTCGATGTGGTTGCTCGCCGGCGGGAGCGGGCAGGTGGCGTGGATCGTGTAGGCGCAGGGCATGTTGGCGGCGCGGTTGAAGTCGAGGACGGCCCGGCCGTCGACCGGCCGCTCGACGGCGAGCTGACGGCAGGCGGCATAGGTCGTCACCCCGCTGGTCTCGTCGGTGAACAGCAGCCACAGCTCGTCGTCGCCGCCGTCGAAGGCGATCAGCCGCTGCGGGCGGCCGCCGATCTCGAACGCGACCTCCCCGACGGCGTCGATGATGCTCGAGCGGCCCTCGACCACGGACCCGACCGAGATCGGCCGGGTCTTCTCGTAGGCCGTGAAGACGGCGCTGATCTGCCACGACGGGTCCGGAGCGTACGTCGGCGTGCCGGTGTAGTCGCGCAGGAACGGACCGTCGGGCTGCCGCGGCCGGAGCACCGGGGTGCCGAACCGGTCGGCGACCTCGACCGTCCCCCCGTCGAAGGTGGCGATCACGCCGTAGGGGTCCACGTGGCCGAAGACGTGGCGACCGACGAGGGGGACACCGTCGAGCTCGAGCCACTCGCCCTCGCCGAGATCGACGACGGCACCGTCGGGACCGGTCGACCAGAAACCAGGGACTCCGGGAAATCGCTGCGGCCTCGGCCCCAGCCAGTGCAGGCCGGTGATGGCCAGGAAACCTTCGGGACTTCTCAGCTGGGCCTCCCGCTCATCGCGCCACCGCTGCCAGGCCTGCTCGAAAGTCACGCGCTGCACTCTACAAAGACCTGCGTTGCCAGGTCTTGCAATAGCCGGCGACTTTTACCCTGCGGTTCACCGTCAGTGTGCCTGGCTGCGCCCCCGCACGACCCGCACCAGACGGACCGCGACCCGGGCCGCGGTGACCAGGACGAGGTACCAGATCGTGGCCACCGCCAGCAGCGGGACGATCAGGTGGTTGCGCTCCTCGAGCGCCTGCACGACCCCGAGCAGGTCGGTGATCGAGAGCACCGAGACCAGGCTCGTCGCCTGGAGCGTCGTCACCAGGACGTCGCCCAGCGCGGAGATCCGGTCGCCGTCGGGGAGGGCCCTGGCGGCGTACGCTCCCATCGCCAGCGCCAGCCCCACGATCGCCGCGTGGACCGGGGTGACCGTCCGCATCGTGTCGATGTGCAGCCCGGGGATCCCGAAGCCGAGGTCCGGGAAGATCAGCGCGATGTTGCCCCACAGCAGCAGCTGGACGAGCACCGGGACGCTCCCGAACATCCAGACGTACGCCGCCGCGACCCCGCTCAGCAGCGGGTTCTCCGACCTCTGCATCCTGACCACGACGACACCGATCGCCGAGGCCATCGCGAAGACCAGCGCGGTCATCCGGACCGTGAACCAGACCCCGGCGAGGACGTCCGGATGGAGCAGGTGCCCGACGACCTCTCGCGGGAGGAGGTTCTCGTTGGTCACCAGGCTCCACAGCAGCCTGAGGAGGAGCAGGCCGAGGACGGCGGCGATCACCCATTCGACCGAGCTGCGCTGGATCAGCCGGGTCGCGTATGCCCGGCCGGTCCTGTCGGCAGCAACGGTCTCGGTCATCGCGGTGGACTATGGCGTCTCCTGGTGACCAGGAGGTTGCGATCAGCTGGTCATTCCTTGAAATCGCCGAGTCGGCGCATCCGACCCCTCTCGCGGCCAGATGCGCCGACTCGGCTCTGCTCCGACTCGGCTCCTCAGTAGGAGGGCTGAGCCTGGACGTTCAGCTCGTCGAACCTGACCTTCTTCGCCGAGGCGACGCGCGGGTCGCGCAGGTCGAAGACGTCGAAGCCGCGCTGGATCTCGTTGGAGTAGATGTAGCCGTTGTAGTAGTAGGTCGACCAGGGACCGGCGATCGTCGAGGTGTTCTCGAAGGGACCGCGGTCGAACCAGGCGATCTCCTTCGGGTTGGCCGAGTCGGTGAAGTCGTAGACCGACACACCGCCCTGGTACCAGGCCTGCACCATGATGTCCTTGCCCTTCACCGGGATCAGCGAGCCGTTGTGGGCGACGCAGTTCTCGGTGTTGGACTGGGTGCGGGGCATCTTGTAGTAGGACTTGAAGACGAGCTTGCCGCCCTCGATGTCGTAGATGCCGTTGGCGCCCTTCTCCATCCCGGTCTCCGGGTTGCAGGTCGGCGCACCACCGCCACCGAGCTCGTCGGTGAAGACCACCTTGGTGCCGGTGTTGTTGAACGTCGCCGAGTGCCAGAACGCGAAGTTCTCGGTGTCGGTGACCCGCTCGGTGACGACCGGGTTCTCGCGGTCGGAGATGTCCATCAGGATGCCGTCACCCATGCAGGCACCGGCCGCGATGTCCTTGGACGGGTAGGTGGTGATGTCGTGGCACCCGGCGGTGTTGGTGTAGCCGCCGTCGGGGAACAGCACCGGCTCGGCGACCACCGCGGCCTGTTCCGGCGCCCGCGTCGGGATCTTCACGATGCTGATCTTGTCGTGCGGGGGCTGGCAGTCGGGATAGGTGTCGCGGGGACCATAGGAGGAGACGTACGCATAGACGTCCTTGCCGTCCTTGCTCGGCGCCAGCGAGTGGGTGTGGGAGCCGCACTTGGTCTCGACCGCCGCGACGTACTGCGGGTCTCGCGGGTTGCTGATGTCGAAGACGCGGATGCCTTCCCACGACTCCTTGATCTCGGCCGACTGCGGCACGTTGTCGCAGGTGTTGTTGCTGCGGCTGGAGTCGACGGAGAGGACCAGCAGGTCGCCGTAGACGGAGATGTCGTTCTGGGATCCGGGGCAGACGTACTGCTTGACCAGTCTCGGCCTCGTCGGGTTCTTGATGTCGATGACGTTGAACCCGTTGTAGTTGCCCGCGAACGCGTAGTGCCCCTGGAAGGCGAGGTCGCTGTTGAGGGCGTTGGCGGGCTCGAAGGCGCCCGACTTGGGGATGTTGGCGACCAGGTGCATGTTGGGTGACCCGGCGGACTCGCCGGCAGGCACGACCGGGTTGTTGGCGTCGAGCTGGGCGAGGTCGTTGCCGGCGACGCAGGCGGAGGCGAAGTTGTCGCCGAGCGCGGTGATCGCCCGCTTCTCCTCGGCGGTGCAGCTCGTCTGCGCCTCGGGAGTCTGGGTGGTCTCGGTTCCGTGGGTGTGGGACTCGTCTGCGGAGGACGGGGCGGCGACGGCCAGCCCTCCTGCGACAACCATGACCGCCGCGATGGGGGCCAGAAAGTGGGTAGGACGTCTAAGCCTCATGAGCGCAAGCCTTCCGAGTCGGCCGCCGTGGGGTGGCACGGGCATGACCTCTCAACTTTAGTAAAACTCGTACACGGCCGACGTGGAATGTGAATAGATTGTTCCTCCCCTGCGGCGTCTCGGAAGGAACCACATGCGCGGTCGGCGAGTCGGTGTCATCACCACGGGAGTCCTGTTCGCGGCTGTGTCGCTCGGCGGGTGCGGAGGTTCCTCACACGATGCCCACGGTGGGCACAGTGAGCACACTGGGCACTCGCCCAGCCCGGAGGCGGCCACCCAGTCGGCTCCGGTGGTGCAGGGCGGGGCGCCCGGTGAGGCTGCCGAGACGGTCTCGTCCTCGGCCGCCGCCACCGACCCGTGGACCCAGACCGACGCCGACTTCGTGTCGATGATGATCCCGCACCACGCCCAGGCCCTGGAGATGACCCGGCTGGCGAAGGAGCACGCCGTCGATCCCGAGGTCGTGTCGCTGGCCGAGCGCATCGAGGCTGCCCAGGGCCCCGAGATCGTGGCCATGAGCGGCTGGCTCGACGCCCGCGGCCTCCGGGTGCCGCGCGCCTCGGATCCCCCGCACACCATGGCCGGCATGCTCACCCCGGCTCAGCTGAGTGAGCTCGGCAAGGCCCGCGGCGAGAGGTTCGACCGGCTCTTCCTGACCGGGATGATCCAGCACCACCAGGGCGCCCTGAAGATGGCCGAACCGATGGCGTCCAGCGGCAGCGACGCGCAGGCGATCGAGATGGCGATGGACGTCGAGGCCACCCAGTCGGTCGAGATCGAGATCATGGAGAAGCTGCTCGCCTCGCACTGAGAACCGGTACGTTGCGGCGGTGCCCCTCGCCCCCGCCCGTCGCCGACGTGTGCTGATCGGCTCCGCCGTCTTCGCCTGCCTCGCCCTGATCACGACCGTGCTCGTCTACACCGGCGTCGTGATGCCCACGCGGCTGTTCGCGGCGAAGTACGACGTACGCGGCATCGACGTCTCCCACCACAACGGCGCCGTCGACTGGCCACGGGTCGCCGAGCAGGACATCGCCTTCGCCTGGATCAAGGCGACCGAGGGCTCGGCGCACGTCGACTCCCGCTTCTCCGCCAACTGGGCCGAGGCGCAGCGGGCCGGGATCGCGACCGGTGCCTACCACTTCATGAGCTTCGAGAGCCCCGGCAGCGACCAGGCGCACAACATGATCGCCACGGTGCCCCGCGTCGCCGGCATGCTCGCCCCGGTCGTCGACCTGGAGCCCTACGGTTCCTTCAAGGGGAACCTGCCGCCGGCGGCCGAGGTCCGCGCCATCCTGGACCCTCTGCTGGACGCCCTCGAGGACCACTACGGCATCGCGCCGGTCATCTACACCACGCCGTCGGCCTACCGCGCCTACCTGGTCGACGCCTACCCCGACAACCCGATCTGGTTCCGCTCCGTCGCGTGGCCACCGCGGGTTCCCGACGGGCGCGACTGGACCATCTGGCAGTACTCGAACCGGGATCGGCTCGACGGCGTGGGGAGCGAGGATGAGGCGTACGTCGACATGAACGTGCTCTCGGACGAGGTCTCTCTCGACTCGCTGGTCGTTCCTTGAAATCGCCGAGTCGGCGCATCCCGCCCCTTTCGCTCGCTTCGCTTCGCGAAGCACGGGGCAAGATGCGCCGACTCAGCTCTGTGTCAGTGGCCGTGACCGTGGCCGTGACCGGCCGCGGGCGCCTCTTCCTCTTCCGGCTTGTCGACGACCAGGGTCTCGGTCGTGAGCAGCATGCCCGCGATCGAGGTGGCGTTGATGAGCGCGGAGCGGGTGACCTTGACCGGGTCGATGACGCCCTGGGCAACCAGGTCGCCGTACTCACCGGTCGCGGCGTTGTAGCCCTGCCCGACACCGAGGTCGCGGACCTTGGTGGTGATGACGTAGCCGTTCTCGCCACCGTTCTCGGCGATCCAGCGCAGCGGCTCGTCGGCGGCCTTGCGGACGACGCGTACGCCGACCGCCTCGTCGCCCTCGAGGCCGAGGTCCTTCTCCAGGACGGAGACGGCGTGGATCAGCGCGGAGCCACCGCCGGGGACGATGCCCTCCTCGATGGCGGCGCGGGTCGCGGAGACAGCGTCCTCGATGCGGTGCTTCTTCTCCTTGAGCTCCACCTCGGTGTGAGCGCCGACCTTGATCACGCAGACGCCACCGGCGAGCTTGGCGAGGCGCTCCTGGAGCTTCTCGCGGTCCCAGTCGGAGTCGGTGCGCTCGATCTCGGACTTGAGCTCGGCCACGCGACCCTCGACGGCAGCAGCGTCGCCGCCACCCTCGACGATGGTCGTGTTGTCCTTCGAGACCGTCACGCGGCGAGCGGTGCCGAGCACCTCGAGGCCGACCTGGTCGAGCTTGAGGCCGACCTCCTCGGCGACGACCTGCGCACCGGTCAGGATCGCGATGTCCTGCAGCATGGCCTTGCGGCGGTCACCGAAGGCGGGAGCCTTGACGGCGGTCGCGTTGAAGGTGCCCTTGATCTTGTTCACGACCAGGGTCGAGAGGGCCTCGCCCTCCACGTCCTCGGCGATGATGAAGAGCGGCTTGCCGGCGGCGATGACCTTCTCCAGCAGCGGCAGGAGCTCCTGGACGGAGCTGATCTTGCCCTGGACGAGCAGGATCAGCGGGTCGTCGATGACGGCCTCCATCCGCTCCTGGTCGGTCACGAAGTACTGAGAGATGTAGCCCTTGTCGAACTGCATACCCTCGGTGAACTCGAGCTCGGTGCCGGTGGTGTTGGACTCCTCGACGGTGATGACACCGTCCTTGCCCACCTTGGCGAAGGCCTCGGCGAGGATCTCGCCGATCTTCGCGTCGCGGGAGGAGATGGTGGCGACCGAGGCCATGTCGGACTCGTCGACGACCTCACGGGCGGCGGCGCGCAGCGCGTCGCCGACGGCGGCCGCAGCGGCGTCCATACCGCGCTTGAGGCTCATCGGGTTCGCGCCGGCAGCAACCGCGCGCAGACCCTCGTGGACCATCGCCTGGGCGAGGACGGTCGCAGTGGTCGTACCGTCACCGGCGATGTCGTTGGTCTTGGTCGCGACCTCCTTGGTGAGCTGAGCACCAAGGTTCTCGAACGGGTCGTCGAGCTCGACCTCACGGGCGACGGTGACACCGTCGTTGGTGATGGTCGGGGCGCCCCACTTCTTGTCGAGGACGACGTAGCGGCCCTTCGGGCCCAGCGTCACCTTGACGGCGTTGGCGAGCGCGTCGACGCCACGCTCGAGGGCGCGGCGGGCGTTCTCGTCGAACTCCAGGATCTTCGGCATGTGCATTTACTCCCTAGTACGCAGCGCGCGGCCGTGGCCGCCGGGACATATCCCGCCCGGCCCGGCCGCGCTGTGCGAGACGGATGACGTCAGGCGATGACCGCGAGGATGTCGCGGGCCGACAGGATGAGGTACTCCTCGCCGGCGTACTTCACCTCGGTGCCGCCGTACTTGCTGTAGATGACCTTGTCGCCGACGGCGACGTCGAGCGGAACGCGGTTGCCCTTGTCGTCGATGCGACCCGGGCCGAGGGCCAGGACCTCGCCCTCCTGGGGCTTCTCCTTGGCGGTGTCCGGGATGACCAGGCCAGAGGCGGTGGTCTGCTCGGCCTCGACTGCCTTGACGACGATCCGGTCCTCGAGCGGCTTGATGTTGACCGACACTGTGTCGACCTCCCCATTTCTTCTATGGAGTCAGATGATTCTGGGTGGGTGTTGCTACGTCTGTGCTTGCGATCTGCCACGCGCGCCGTCGCGGGGGTCGCACCTGACTCGCAAGCGTTGGCACACTCAAGGGGAGAGTGCCAATGCAGACGTTAGCACTCGCCCGCAATGAGTGCCAGCAAGCCCGGTCTATCGCTGTCCGGGAAGCCTCACCGTCAGGGCGATCGCACCGGCCAGGAGGCCGACGACGATGATGCCGCCGACGACCAGGACGGACCAGCGATCCTCGCTGTCGTCGGTTTCCTCGAATCTGGTGACCTTGAGCTCCTCGCCGTCGCCCGGCAGTGCGCCCAGCGGCGAAACATCCTCGGCGACCTGCGACTTCTTGGCCGTGGCCGACCTGCTCGGCTCCGCCGTCGCCTTCTGTGCGTCCGCCGATCGTTCGGCCCGCGGCTCCGTCTCCTCGTCCGTCTCGTCAGCCGGTTCCGGCACGCTGGGGACCGGGATCCGCACGTACGTCACCGAGTAGCTCTCCAGCTGCTTGCCGGTGCTGTGACTGACGACCACCGTCCGTTCCGGCGCGGAGAGCGTGTGCCTCTCGGCGCCGGCGTTTCCGCGTCCGACCACGCAGAACGACGAGATCAGGTAGCCGTCGGGCGCCGTCGCGGTGGCGGATGTGGCACCCACCGAGGTGTAGGAGCGGTCACCGGACGAGCACGTGCTCACCGGGGTCGCGGTGTCGGCAGATGCGGGCGGGACGAGCATCAGCGACAGCAGAGTCACGACGGCCGCTGCCGCCCAGAGGTTCGGCGGGACTCTACGGGGAGATCTGCGCACCCGGCGGATCCTACATAAACACCCCGCGGGGTAATGGAGTTTGCCCGGTCCGGAAACTCGCCTGAGAGGATCGGCTGCATGGATCTCGACGCCTTCGCCTGGTTGCTGACCGACGACGGGCAACGGCTGCTCGCGCGAGCCACCGAGATGACGGACGAAGGTTCGGCCCTGGCGGTGCAGACCGCGCTGCGCAAGGACGAGACCGCCGAGCACGTGGCCGCAGCGATGACGCAGGTGGACCTGCGCCGGAAGGCGGGCGCCAAGTTCGGCGATCTGGCGCCGAAGATGTACTTCACCCCCGACGGCCTCGAGCAGGCCACCCGGCTGGCCGTCGCCCATCACCGGGCCGCGCGGCTACGCGCCTTCGACGCGGCGAGCGTCATCGACCTGGGCTGCGGGATCGGCGGCGACCTGATCGCCTCCGCGCGTGCCGGGCTCACCGCCGCCGGCGTCGACAACGATCCGGAGCGGGTCGCCGTCGCCCGGGCGAACCTCGACGCCCTCGGGCTGCCCGGCGCCGTCACCGTCGCCGACGCGACAGCTGTCGACCATTCACCTTTCGACGTCGCGTACGCCGATCCCGCCCGTCGCGGCGCCACGGGCCGGGTCTTCTCCGCGGAGGGGTGGACACCGCCGTGGTCGTGGGTCGAGACGCTCTTCGCGCGCGACGCGTGCGTGAAGGTCGCTCCCGGGATCCCGCACGACCTCGTGCCCGACGGTGTCGAGGCCGAATGGGTCAGCGACCGCGGCGAGGTCAAGGAGGCCGCGCTGTGGTCGGGCTCGCTGGCCAGCACGCACCGGCGGGCCACCGTGATCGGCGAGCGCGGTCTGGCGACGCTGACCTCCGAGGACGACCCGGGTGCGGAGGTCGGCGCGGTCGCCGAGTTCCTCTACGAGCCCGACGGCGCGGTCATCCGGGCCGGGCTGGTCACCGCCGTCGCCGCCGGGGTGCAGGGCCATCTGGTCGACGAGCACATCGCGTACGTCACCTCCTCCGCCTCCTTCGAGACCCCGTTCGCCCGCGGCTATCAGGTGCTCGAGGAGCTCCCCTATCGGGAGAAGCAGCTCAAGGCGGCGCTGCGCGAGCGCGGGATCGGGAAGCTGACGATCAAGAAGCGCGGCGTACAGGTCGTGCCCGAGCAGCTTCGCAAGCGACTCTCGCTGTCTGGCTCCGCCGAGGCCACGATCGTGCTCACCAGGGTTGCCGGTGAGGGGACGTGCCTGTTGGTGCGGCCCTTCTGAGGGCGGTCAGGGCAGTCAGACCAGCACGGTCGTGATCGGCTGGGAGGAGTCGGCGGGGAGGTCCAGCGCCGACGGGGTACGTCCCCTGGCGACCATCTCGGCCCCCAGCGCCGCCACCATCGCGCCGTTGTCGGTGCACAGGCCCGGGCGCGGGACCCGGACGCGGATGCCGAGCTTGGTGGCGCGCTCCTCGGCGAGCACCCGGAGCCGGCTGTTGGCGGCGACACCGCCGCCGATGATGATGTCCTCGATGCCTTCGGAGGAGGCTGCGTCGAGGGCCTTGCGCACCAGCACGTCGACCACGGCCTCCTGGAAGCTGGCGGCCACATCGGCGACCGGAACGGCTTCGCCGCTGCGCTCCTTCGCCTCGATCCAGCGGGCGACCGCGGTCTTGAGGCCGGAGAAGGAGAAGTCGAAGCGGTGTCGCTCCAGGTCGCGGCGGGTGGTGAGGCCGCGAGGGAAGTCGATCGCGATCGAGCTGCCCGAGGTGGCGGTCCTGTCGATCACCGGACCGCCCGGGAAGCCGAGGCCGAGCAGGCGGGCGACCTTGTCGAAGGCCTCGCCCGCGGCGTCGTCGATGGTGGCACCCATCGGGTCGACACCCTGAGTGATGTCGGTGACCTTGAGCAGGCTGGAGTGGCCTCCGGAGACGAGCATGGCGATGCAGGGCTCGGGAAGCGGGCCGTGCTGCAGCTGGTCGACCGCGACGTGTGAGGCCAGGTGGTTGACCCCGTAGATCGGCTTGTCGAGTCCGAGGGCGAGCGCCTTGGCCGCCGCCACGCCGACCAGCAGGGCGCCGGCGAGGCCGGGCCCTGCGGTGACTGCGATCGCGTCGACGTCGCTCAGCTTGATGCCCGACTCCTCGCAGGCCCGCTCGATCGTCGGCACCATCGCCTCGAGGTGCGCCCGGCTCGCCACCTCGGGCACGACCCCACCGAACCGGGCGTGCTCCTCGACGCTGCTCGCCACCGCATCGGCCAGGAGCGTGTGTCCGCGGACGACGCCGATCCCCGTCTCATCGCACGACGTTTCAATCCCGAGCACTAGCGGTTCATCGGCCATGGGTTGCATTCTGCCGTGTCCACGTCAGGTCACCGTGAATCGGTCTGGGAGCGGCACCGGTCGGATTCTGTGAAAGAAATGTTTCTTTCACGCGGGGAGGTTGGGCATCAACAAGTACTGCCTGGGCATCGTGGACTCACCACCGCGAGCCCAAGCCGCACCACCCGGTCATCCCGCGAAAGAGACTTTTCTTTCACCCGCGGCCAGCGTCCCGCCGGGACACGACATCCTCGGTCCAGATCCGAGAGGCGTCGCCAAGAGTCATCGGGGCGTGACCGTCACAGACGCTCGCCCAGAGCCCACGGAGGATGACGGCCTCACGACCGACGTCTGACTGCTTGATCGTGTTGCCGAGGGTCACGCACAGCTCCCGCCATGCCTCGGCGACCTGTTCGGCCACGAAGTCGTCGGATCGGCCCATCTCCTCGAACGCCAGGAGGGTTCTGATCGGGAACAGCTCGGCGTCCGCACATGGTATGAAGCCCGCCGCGCCTCTGGCGCCGGTGCGATCACGCATGACATCGATGATGACCCCTAGGTGCGCTCCCACGACCCGAGCGAGCCTCCGTTGGCCACCGCCGAGCCATCGATGAACCGTGGGCACGCTGGCGCCCATCGTTTCGCCGATCGCCCTCAGCGACGGCGTCCGCATCCCCTGCAGGCTGATGGCGCGCGCCAGCCCCAAGCCGGCCTCTCGCGTCATCGAGTCGGTAGCAAACTGAACCATGACGACAGAAGACCACGGATGGGAAATCGCTGCCGAAAGTTATCCACAGGCCGATGAATCTCTTGAGGTCAGCTGAGTTCGAGCGCCAGCACGATCCCAGTGGCGCCGTCGCGGTAGTAGCGCTCACGGCGGTCGATCTCGACGAACCCAGCCTGGTCATAGAACCGGATGGCCCCGACGTTGTCCTCACGGACCTCGAGGAGAATCCGCTCGGCTCCCTCGTTCCGAGCGAGCTCGATCGACGCGTCGAGGAGCGCCCCACCGATCCCCCGACGACGCTGCTCCGTAGCAGTCGCGATCCGCTGGAGCTCGGCGATCTCGTAGACGACGCTCAGCAGCGCATGGCCGACGATCGTCCCCGCATCGTCGACGGCGACGAGGATCCGGACTGTCGGCATCTTCCCGTCGATGGCCACCTGCAGATACTCGGGCGTCCAGGCATCCTCGGGGAACGCCTCGACCTCGAGGTCGGCGATCGCGTCGACGTCGTCCGGGCCGGCCGAGCGTACGGTCACCGGGAGATCGCCTTCTTCTGGGCAGCCTGCTCCACCGCATCCGGCCGGCGCAGATAGAGCGGCTCGGGGTCCATCAGCTCGACCCGCTCCTCGGCCACCGCCCGAGCCAGCCACCCCGCGGACGGGCGCACCGGGCCGACCGGAGTCGGGAACGCGTCGGGATAGAGCAGGGCGCCCTCTCCGACCACCGGCACCGAGGTGGCGACCTCGGCGGGGCGGGCGACGACGGGACCCTCGAGCCGTACGCCGTCGGAGTCGTAGGAGGCCAGGTAGACCTCCTTGCGACGCGCATCGGTCGCCACGAAGAACCCCTCACCGATCCCGGAGGCGACAGCCTCCACCGCCAGTATGTCCAAGGTGCAGGCCGCGTAGACCGGGATCTCCAGCGCGAACCCGAGCGTCCGGGCGGTGACCAGCCCGACCCTGAGACCGGTGAACGGCCCGGGGCCGGCACCGACGGCGATGGCGGTCAGATCCTGGCGTACGATCCCGGCCTCGGTGAGGACGGCGGAGATCAGCGGCGCCAGCTGTTCACCATGCTTCATGGTGCGGTCGGAGACGACCTCGGCGACGACATCGTCACCATCGTGGAGCGCCACAGTCACCTGGGGCGTGGCGGTGTCAAAGGCGAGAAGCACACTCCCACCCTAGAGCGCGCCCTAGAGCCTGCTGAGATCCACACCGCGCCAGCGGGGTCCGACCGGAACGATCTCCACGCGCCGCGGGTCCGCGCCGTCGGGCGCATCGACCAGATCCAGGGGCGCCTCGTCGGCCTCGGCACGTACGATCCGGATCTCCAGCCGCGACTCGGAGAGCCCCTCGGCCAGGCCCTCGCCCCACTCGACGACGGTCACCGCGTCGTCGAGATCGGTGTCCAGGTCGAGGTCGTCGAGCTCGTCGATCCCGCCGAGCCGATAGGCGTCGACGTGAACGAGCTCGGGACCGCCGACCGTCGAGGGATGCACCCGGGCGATCACGAAGGTCGGTGAGGTGATCTCGCCGCGCACCCCGAGCCCGAGGCCGAGACCCTTGGTGAAGGTGGTCTTGCCGGCGCCGAGGCCGCCGGAGAGGACGAGTACGTCGCCGGCGGCGACCAAGGCGGCCACCCGTCGACCGAGCTCGAACATCGCCTCGGCGTCGAGCGCCTCGACGACATGCTCGTTCAGCGGACGGTGCAGCCGCACCGCCGGCGACTCGCGAGAGATCTCTCGAAAACCCTGACGAACCCAGAACCGCAACGTCGCCGGGAGCTCCTCGCGCGCGATCACCGCAAGATCGCCGAAACCCTCGGAGACGGCGAGGGAGGCGGCGTACGTCACCATCTTGTGCGCCACCCCATGACCCTGCTGATCAGGCAGAACAGCGAACCGACGCAGCCACATGGTCGAGTCGGCGGGATCCATCACCACCGTGCCGACCCCGACTCCGTCCAGCCGCGCCAGCACGCCCCCGAAGCCGGAGAGGCGCTCCTTCATCGACCCCTCGGACTCCCCGAGCGCATCGGCGGGCGGGTCGAGCGGCGGGCGGGCGGAGAAGGCCGCGCGGACGATGGCGAGCACCTCGGCCGCGGCCTCCGGCCCGACCCGCTCGAACTCGAGCGTCATGCCGAAGCCGCATCCCGGGTGGCCGAGGCGAGCAGCTGGTCGAGCTCGGCGTTGACCTGTCCGTGCCGCTCGAGGATCACCATGTGGCCGGCGTTCTCGCACTCGACCAGGCGCGAGCCCGGGATGTAGGAGTGCAGCTTGCGGCTGTGGCCGATCGAGGTGAGCCGGTCGGCGGTGCCGCAGATGATCGTGGTCGGCACCCGGCCGAGCGTGGTGATCGATGCGAACTTGTCCAGCGCACGGAAGCTCGGGAAGAACTCCGCGACCACCTCGAACGGCGTCTGCGAGAGCAGCCCGTCGACGAACTCGACGTACGCCGCGGGCACCTCGTCCCCGAAGGCGAACACGTCGGTGAAGACCGTCGCCACCGAGGCCCCCATGACCCGGAACCGGTCGACGATCCCGTGCCCCCGCGCCAGCGTCCGCATGGTGCCGTTGGCGATCCCGCCGGAGAGCTTGGCCGGAAGCACCGGGATCAGCAGACGGCTCGGGTCGAGGCCACCGGCGGTGGTCGAGATCAGGGCGGCGCCGATGATGCGGCCGCCCTCGTCGTAGGGCGCGAACAGCTCGGGGTGGTCCTCGGCGAGCGCGGCGATCGTCATCCCGCCCATCGAGTGGCCGATCAGGATCACCGGCCCCTCCGGCACGACCGCGTCCAGCACCCGGAGCAGATCGTCACCGAGCTGGTCGATCGTGGCGTTGCCGAGCGAGGAGCGACCGCTGCGGCCATGGCTGCGCTGGTCGTAGAAGACCGACCGCACCAGGCCCCGGTAGGCGGCGCGCTGGAAGTGCCAGCAGTCGAGGTTGAGGCAGTAGCCGTGCACGAAGACGAGCGTCACCCCGTTCGCCCCGCCCGGGTGCGTGTGAGCCGGGTCGACCTCGTCGACCTCGACGTGAAGGGGTACGCCGTCGGCGGTCACCACGGTGACCGGGCAGGAGCGCAGGGTCCCGAGCGGGGTCCGGTCCTCGGGCCGTTCCTCGATCGCGCGGCGGCGCTTCTTGACCACCACCGCGCCACGGGCCGCGGCGGCGACCGCGGCCGCTCCCAACGTTCCGGCCGCGATCTGACCGATCCGTGTCGCGATGCTCATCTGTCGCCTCCCTGTTCGGCCTGCTCGGTCTGCTCGGTGTCCACGTACCGCCGCTTCATCCGCCCTCCGATCCTGGTGACGACCTCGTAGGCGATGGTCTCGCTCGCCTCCGCCCAGTCCTGGGCCGTCGGCTCGCCGTCGGCGCCGGTACCCCACAGGAGCACCTCGGCGCCGGGTTCGACCGAGGCGTCCCTGAGCTCGACCACGATCTGGTCCATGCAGATGGTGCCCCGCACCGGTCGCCGGGCGCCGTCCACCCATACCGACGCGCGATTCCCGGCACGCCGCTGGATGCCCTCGGCGTAGCCGACCGGGATCAGCCCCACCGTCGTCGGCTCCTCGGCCACCCAGGTGTGGTTGTAGGAGACGCCCGCACCCGCCTCGATCTGCTTCACCATCGCCAGCTCCGCCCGCACGGTCATCGCGGGGACGAGCCCGAGCTCTGCCCACGGCGAACCCTCGACGCCGGGCGCCGGGTCGATGCCGTAGGTCGCGATCCCGACCCGCACCAGGTCGAGCCGTGCGCTGGGGCGCAGCAGCGCTCCCGCGGAGTTGGCCAGGTGGCGTACCTCCGGCCGGAGACCGGCCTCCTCGGCGACCGCGAGCGCCTCGCCGAAGACCTTCTCCTGGAGGGCGCTGATCGGGTCGGCGGTGTTCTCGCTGGCGCTGAAGTGCGACCAGATCCCGGTGACCCGGATCGCTCCCTCGGCCTCCAGGATGCGCGCCCGCGCGACCAGGTTCGACCAGTCGGCGAAGGCAGCACCGCCCCGGGAGAGGCCGGTGTCGACCTTGAGCTGCACCCGCGGCGTACGGCCCAGGGCGTCGCCGGCGGCGGCGAACTTCTCCAGGTCGGCGACGGTGTAGGCGGTGACGTCGATGTCGGCGGCGACGAGGTCCTCGGCAGGCTCGCTCGGCATGATCAGCCAGGCCAGCAGCCGTCCCTCGTCACCGGCCGCGCGCAGCACGAGCGCCTCGTCCGCCGACGCCACGCCGAGCCAGTCGGCGCCGCCCTGGCGAGCGGCCCGCCCGGCCTCGACCAGGCCGTGCCCGTAGCCGTCGGCCTTCACGACCGTCATGATCGGCGTACGCAGGTGCTCTCTCAACCGCGAGACGTTGTTGCGGATCGCGGCGAGGTCGATGACGATCTCGGCTCGCCGAAGCGGAGCCCGAGGCGCTGGGCTCGGTGACATGGTGTCAAGGATAGTTGCCGCTAACTCGAGACAGCAGGAAGGGATCGGATAACGGCAGGTATCGCCGCGGCGACACCGCTCGCGGTGACCGGCCCGCCGGCGCTCGCCAGGGTCGCCGCCGCGCCGTGCAGCCAGGCCCCGGCCGAGGCGGCGTCGATGGGGGCGAGACCGGTGGCGAGCAGCGAGCCGATCAGCCCGCCCAGCACGTCTCCCGAGCCCGCCGTGGCGAGCCAGGACGTCCCCGTCGTGTTGACCCGTACGGGCGTGTCGGGATCCGGCGAGGCGATCGTGGTCCGCCGCCCCTTGAGCAGCACCACCGCCTCGAACCGCTGGGCCGCCAGCCGGGCGTAGTGCAGCGGTCGAGCCTCGATGTCGGCACGGTCCTCCCGGATCAGCGCCGCCAGCTCACCCGCGTGCGGCGTCAGGATCGCGGGCACGCCGAGCGGCCCGTTGAGCGCACGGAGGCTGTCGGCGTCGATGACGAGAGGTACGCCGCTGGCCCGCGCGAACGCGAGCGCGCTGTTGGCGCCGTCGGCACTGCCCGAGCCGACCACCCAGGCCTGGGCCTGTCCGTCGCCGACGACCTCCGGGTGCTGGCGCTTGACCCACTCCGAGGCGGTCCCGACGTAGCGGACCATCCCGGCCAGGCCGGTGTTGGCGCCGGCGACGGCCAGCAGCGCGGCGCCCGGATAGGTGGCGCTGCCGACGCGGAGACCGACCACGCCGCGGGTGTACTTGTGCCCGTCCGGCGCGGGGCGCGGCACCAGCGCGGCCACGTCGGCTGCCTCGAGGCTCTCGATGGCCGGGATCGGCAGCTCGAGCCCGATGTCGACCAGCTGGACCTTCCCGCACGCCGACGCCGCCGGGTCGAGCAGATGACACGGCTTGTAGGTGCCGAAGGTGACCGTCAGGTCGGCGGTCACATGGGCCCCGTCGACCTCCCCGGTGTCGACGCAGACCCCGCTCGGCGTGTCGACGGCGACCACCGGAACCCCGGCCAGCACGTCCAGCGCCTCCTCGGCCTCCGGCCGCAGCCCCGGCTTCCCGCCGATCCCCACGATCCCGTCGATCACCAAGTCCCCGGTGATCGAGCCTGTCGAGATCACACCAGAGGAAACGATCCCCCCTGCCGCCTTCAGAGCACCGACCCCACCTGTGTGCGCCCGATCCGACAGCAACCACGCCTCGACCCGCGCCCCGCGACGCGCGAGCAGCGCCCCGGCGTACAGCGCGTCTCCGCCGTTGTCGCCGCTCCCGACGAGCAGGACGACACGCTTTCCGTAGGCACCGCCCAGGTGGTCGATGACCGCGTAGGCCAGCCCGGCCGCCGCACGCTGCATCAGGGCGCCTTCTGGCAGGCTCGCCATCAAGGCCTTCTCTGCCGCTCTGACCTGCTCGACCGAGTGCGCACGCCGCATGCGCCCAGCCTACGCGCCGAGGCGCTGCCGGGGTGGGGCCGAAGGGCTCCAACAGGCCCGTCAGTCCTCCAGGACGACCATCGCCGAGGCGATCCCGGCGTCGTGGGAGAGCGAGAGGTGGACGGTGGCGACGCCCAGCTTCGTGGCCTGCGCCAGCACCGTGCCGCGGAGCTCGAACCGGGGCTGCCCCGACGACTCCGAGATCACCTCGGCGTCGTGCCACTCCATCCCCTGCGGCGCGCCCAGCGCCTTGGCGAGCGCCTCCTTCGCGGCGAAGCGGGCGGCCAGCGATGCGATCGGCTTCGCCGCCTCGGCAGGGGTGAACAGCCGCTCACGCAGCCGCGGCGTACGCTCCAGCGACTCCTCGAACCGCGCGAGGTCGCACACGTCGATCCCGACTCCGATCACGGCCATCAGCGCAGCGCCATCACTCGACCGTGACCGACTTGGCGAGGTTGCGGGGCTGGTCGACGTCGTAGCCGAGCTCGGTGGCGAGCTGGCAGGCGAAGAGCTGCAGCGGCACGACCGCGACGAGGGGCTGCAGCAGCACCGGCACCTTCGGCAGCCGGATGATCGTGTCGGAGACCGAGTCGACCGAGTCGTCGCCCTCCTCGACCAGCGCGATGGTGCGCGCACCCCGGGCGCGGACCTCCATGATCCCCGAGCGCATCTTGTCGTGCAGGAAGTCGCGGCCGCGCGGGGGCACGATGCACCAGATCGGCAGCCCCTCCTCGACCAGCGCGATCGGGCCGTGCTTCAGCTCGCCGGCGGCGAACCCCTCGGCGTGCAGGTAGGCGAGCTCCTTGAGCTTGAGCGCACCCTCCAGGGCGACCGGATAGCCGGCGTGGCGCCCGAGGAACAGGAAGGCCCGGCGGTCGGCGTACTCACGCGCCAGGTCGTAGACCTGCGGTGCGGTCTCCAAGACCTTCGACACGGCAGCGGGCATCGCCTCGAGCTGGGTCATCACGCCGTCGATCTCGTCGCCGTACATCGTGCCCTTGACCTGCGCCAGGTAGAGCGCGAGCAGGTAGCAGGCGACCAGCTGGGTGACGTACCCCTTGGTCGAGGCGACCCCGATCTCCGGGCCGGCGTGGGTGTAGATGACCGCATCGGACTCGCGCGGGATCGTGGAGCCGTTGGTGTTGCAGATCGCCAGCACCTTGGAGCGCTGCGAACGGGCGTGCCGGATCGCCTGCAGGGTGTCGGCGGTCTCGCCGGACTGCGAGATCGCCACCACCAGGGTGGAGTTGTCGAGGATCGGGTCGCGGTAGCGGAACTCGGAGGCCAGCTCGACCTCGACCGAGATCCGGCACCAGTGCTCGATGGCGTACTTCGCGACCATGCCGGCGTAGAACGACGTCCCCGCGGCGATGATGATGATCTTGGTGACCTCGCGCAGCTCGTCGTCGTCGAGCCGCATCTCGTCGAGGTGGAGCGACCCCGAAGGCGTACGCCGCCCCAGCAGCGAGTCGGCCACCGCACGAGGCTGCTCGAGGATCTCCTTGCGCATGAACCAGTCGTGGCCGTCCTTCTCGGCGGCGGCCAGGTCCCAGTCGACGTGGAAGCGGCGGCCCTCGGCGGGGGTGCCGTCGAAGTTGGTGACGGTCGCGCCCTCGCGGGTGATCGTGACGACCTGGTCCTGGTCGAGCTCGAGCGCCTCGCGGGTGTGCTCGATGAACGCGGCGACGTCGGAGCCGAGGAAGGACTCCCCCTCGCCCAGACCGACCACGAGCGGGCTGTTGCGCCGTGCGGCGACCACCCGGGACGGGTCCTCCGCGTCGATCGCGACGAACGTGAAGGCACCTTCGAGGACCGAGCAGACCTTCTGCATCGCGATGGTCAGGTCGGCCCCGCCGACGACCTCACGCTCCAGCAGGTGGGCGGCGACCTCGGTGTCGGTCTGCGAGGCGAACTCGTGGCCGTCGGCCTCCAGCGAGGCCCGCAGCTCGGCGAAGTTCTCGATGATCCCGTTGTGCACGACCGCGACCCGGCCGGTGCGGCCGACGTGCGGGTGGGCGTTGCCGTCGGTCGGGCCGCCGTGGGTCGCCCAGCGGGTGTGGCCGATCCCGGTCGTCGACGCCGGCAGCGGCGTGTCCGCGATCGCCTTCTCCAGGTTGGCGAGCTTGCCGGCCCGCTTGTCCACGGCCAGCTTGCCCTGCTGATCGCCTCGGGCTCCGCTTCGGCCGTCCGCGATCAGCGCGATCCCCGCCGAGTCGTAGCCGCGGTACTCCAACCGCCGCAGGCCATCGATCACGACGCCCTGCGCCGACCGGTCTCCGACGTACCCAACGATGCCGCACATGGCGGATGATCCTACGGCTCTCGTGGGCCCCATAAGGAAGCGGCGGCGGTTGTGCGTAACAATCGTTGCCATGTCACACCCCGGGCCACACGGCGATGACCGCGGCTCCTCGCCCTACGTCGAGCTCGACCGAAGCGCGTGGGCCGAGCTCGCGACCGAGACCGAGAGTCCGCTGACCGAGGCAGAGATCGAGTCGCTGCGTGGCCTGGGCGACCAGATCGACCTCAAGGAGGTCGAGGAGGTCTACCTGCCGCTGAGCCGCCTGCTGAGCCTCTACGTGAGCGCCTCGGCGAAGCTCCACGACCAGCAGGAGCTCTTCCTCGGCAAGACGATGCCGGAACGTACGCCGTTCGTCATCGGTGTCGCCGGGTCGGTCGCGGTCGGCAAGTCGACCACCGCTCGTGTGCTCCAGCAGATGCTCGCCCACTGGCCCGAGCACCCCAACGTCGCCCTGGTCACCACCGACGGGTTCCTCTACCCCAACGCCGAGCTCGAGCGTCGTGGGCTGATGGAGCGCAAGGGCTTCCCGGAGTCGTACGACCGCAAGGCTCTGCTCCGCTTCCTCGTCGACCTCAAGTCGGGTGAGGACGAGGTGCGCGCGCCGATCTACTCACACCTGACCTACGACGTCACCGACCAGACCGTGCTCGTCAAGAAGCCCGACATCGTCATCCTCGAGGGCCTCAACGTCCTGCAGCCCTCCCGGGTCCGCGCCGACGGCACCATCTCGCTGGCCCTCTCGGACTTCTTCGACTTCTCCGTCTACGTCGATGCCGGGTCGCGCGACATCAAGCAGTGGTACGTCGACCGCTTCCTCCGGCTGCGCGAGACCGCCTTCCGCGACCCGTCGTCCTACTTCACGAAATATGCGGCCCTGTCGCACGACGAGGCCGTCACCCGCGCCACCGAGATCTGGAACGAGATCAACGGCCCCAACCTCCGCGAGAACGTCCTCCCCACCCGCTCCCGCGCCACCCTGGTCCTGCGCAAGGACAGCGACCACTCGGTCCGCTACGTACGCCTGCGCAAGATCTGACGCCGAGTCGGCTCATCCTGACCGAAAACCTCGCCGAGTCGGCTCGTCATGACGAGCCGACTCGGCAACGGGTGTGATCGGAGGGGTCAGAGTGACAGACGCTCTCGCACGACCTCGGCGAGCCGCTCGGCACACGCCTCGGCCTCGTGATGGGTGGGGGCCTCGACCATGACGCGTACGAGGTTCTCGGTGCCGGAGGGACGCAGCAGGATGCGCCCGGAGCCGGCGAGGGCCTTCTCCTCGACGGCGACGGCCTCGAGGAGCCCGTCGTCGGTCTTGCAGCGGGCCTTGTCGACGCCCTTGACGTTGAGCAGGACCTGCGGGAGGCGGGTGACGACGGAGGCGAGGTCGGCGAGCGTACGCCCGGTGTCGGTCATCCGCTGCAGGACGTGCAGGGCGGTGAGGATGCCGTCGCCGGTGGTGGCGTGCTCGCTCATGATGATGTGGCCGGACTGCTCGCCGCCGATGGCGTAGCCGCCGCGGCGCATCTCCTCGAGCACGTAGCGGTCGCCCACGGCGGTCTGCTTCACGTGGACGCCCGCGGCGTCCATCGCCTTCACGAAGCCGAGGTTGCTCATCACCGTGACGACCACGGTGTCGTCCGGGAGCCGGCCGGCGTCGTGGAGCCCGAGGGCGAGGATGGCGATGAGCTGGTCGCCGTCGACCAGGTTGCCCTGGGCGTCGACGGCCAGGCAGCGGTCGGCGTCGCCGTCCCAGGCGAAGCCGACGTCGGCACCGTGCTCGACGACGGCCTTCTGGAGCATCTCGGGGTGGGTCGAGCCAACGCCGTCGTTGATCGAGAGGCCGTCGTTGATGTCGTTGATCGCGATCACCTTCGCGCCGGCCTGGTCCAGGGCGAGCGGACCGGCGGCCGCGGCGGCGCCGTTGGCGCAGTCGACGACGACGGTCAGCCCGTCGAGACGCCGCTCGAGCGTGGAGATCAGGTGGGCTGCGTACGTCTCCACGGGGTTCTCGTGGGACGAGATCCGGCCCACCGACGCGCCGGTCGGGCGGTCCCAGGGCTCGTCGAGGTGTGCCTCGATCCGGTCCTCGAGCACGTCGTCGAGCTTGTGCCCGCCGCGCTGGAGGAACTTGATGCCGTTGTCGGGCATCGGGTTGTGGGAGGCCGAGATGACCACGCCGAGGTCGGCCTGGAGAGCCGCGGTGAGGTAGGCGACCCCGGGCGTCGGCAGCACGCCCACATCGATCACGTCGCAGCCGGCCGAGGCGAGACCACCGGCGACCGTGGCCTGCAGGAACTGTCCGGAGACGCGCGAGTCGTTGCCGACGACCGCCAGCGGCTTGCGTCCGCTCCCGGAGTTCCGCAGCTCCTCGGTCAGGACAAGTGCCGCGGATGTCGCCAGGTTCTGGGCGAGCGAGGCGGTGAGGATGTCGCCGTTCGCGAGACCGCGAACTCCGTCAGTGCCGAAAAGGCGTGCCACGTCCGTGTGACCTTCTTTCGTACGTCGGCCCCCGCCCGAAAAGTGAGTCGGGGTGCCTCGGCGAGCCGAGGCACCCCAACAATGCTAGGCGATCGCGAGGGCGATCAGCGCTTGCTGAACTGCGAGGCCTTGCGGGCCTTCTTGAGACCGGCCTTCTTCCGCTCCACCACGCGGGCGTCGCGGGTGAGCAGACCGGCCTTCTTCAGGGTCGGGCGGTTGGCCTCGACGTCGACGTCGTTCAGCGCACGGGCCACGCCGAGACGCAGCGCGCCGGCCTGGCCGGCGATGCCGCCGCCGTCGATGCGGGCGATCACGTCGAAGCGACCCTCGAGCTGCAGCGCGGCGAACGGCTCGTTCGCGATCTGCTGGTGCAGCTTGTTGGGGAAGTAGTCCTCGATGGTGCGACCGTTGATGGTCCACGCGCCGGTGCCCGGAACGATCCGGACGCGGGCGACGGACTCCTTGCGGCGGCCGGTGGCGGCGGCCGGGGCGATGGTCGCCGGGCGCTCGGGGGTGTCGGCGGACGGGGCGCTCTCGGAGGTGTACGCGAGGCCCTGCTCGTCGGTCTCGAAGGTCTCCTCGACCTCTACGTTGTTCTCAGTCATGTCCTGGTCCTGGCTCACTGGGCGATCTGCTTGATCTCGAACGGAACGGCCTGCTGCGCGGCGTGCGGGTGCTCAGGGCCGGAGTAGACCTTCAGCTTCTTGAGCATCTGACGGCCGAGCTTGTTCTTCGGCAGCATGCCCCACACGGCCTTCTCGATCGCCTTGCGAGCGTCCTTGTCCAGGACCTCACCGATCGGGGTGGCCGTCAGGCCGCCCGGGTAGCCCGAGTGACGGTAAGCCAGCTTGGTGGTCTTCTTGTTGCCGGAGAGGGAGACCTTCTCGGCGTTGATGACGATGACGAAGTCGCCGGTGTCCGCGTTGGGCGCGAAGATCGCCTTGTGCTTGCCGCGGAGGAGCTCGGCGACCTGGACAGCGAGGCGGCCGAGACGGACGTCGGTCGCGTCGATCACGAGCCAGGCGCGCTCGATGTCGCCCGGCTTGGGAGCGTAAGTACGCACGTGTGCCTTCTTAGTTCGTAGTGCCCGCCCAGCGGATGCAGGAGGCGGGATGTTGCTGCGTGGCTTCTGACGAACACGGCCCGGCTTGCCCTGTCGGCTGGAATCCCAGCGACAGTCATCCGGATCTGCGCCCCTGACCGTGCGACAGTTCTCATCGAACCAGGGATCAGGACGCGGCAGGAGTCACGACCGAACAAGGTTACGAGCCCCCGCGTGGCGGAGACAAATCAAGACGTACGCCGCCGGTCGGGGAGCCTGGCGGCGTACGCGATCTTGGGGTGGGTCAGCTCGACTGGCCCTCGGAGGAGGAGCCGTCGGGCCGCACCTGCTGCTGGTCGAAGCCGCCGGGCCCACCGCCGCCCTGGCCGAAGTCGGGCAGCTGACCACCCTCGGGCAGCTGCCCGTAGGGCATCGGACCGCCGCCACGCCGGCCCAGCTCCCGCTGGCCCTGGTCGTCGCCGCCGCCCACGACGACGGCGGCGACTCCCGTGGCCACACCACCACCGAGGACGAGGCCGGCCGCCGCGGCGACCGCGACGCTCTTCCATCCGAAGATCCGCTCCGAGAGCTTCTTCCTCGGTGCCTTCGGGGCCACCGGAGCGGCGGTCGGCGGACCGAAGGCGGGCGGCGCGTAGGCCACCGGCGCGGGCTGTGCGGCAGGTTGCTCGGCGGGCTGCTCGGCGGCGGGCTGCTCGGCCGTCGGCTGCACCGGCTCGGGAGCCTCGTCGCCCGTACTCTTCTCGCTCATGTTTCCAGCGTCCGCCGAGTTCCTGTGACGAGGCTGTGCCGGACCTTTGACTTCGATGACAAAGCACGACGTACGCCGCGGGAACGTGTCCCGGTGACGTACGTCGTCCTCTTGTTTTCCGTCTGCTACTGGTCGGCGCCGACCTCACCCTCGGGAGCGAAGGCGTCGTCGTCGAGCTGGGCCGGGTCCGGGCCGTCGCGCGGCGCGGGAGGCTGCCCGGTCGTCGGCTTCTTCGCCGGGGCCTCGTCGCCGCCGAGGACGAGGGCTCCGACGGCGCCGCCCACGAGGAGGGCCAGCACCAGGGCGACGACCACGACGATCAGCACCTTCCGGCTGACCACCCGCGCCTCCGCCGGTGCATCGGCCGACTTCTCGATCGTGGTCATGCGAGCACCCGGTACTCGATGGCGACCGAGTACTTCCACACGTCGTAGCGCGAGCTCGACTGCAGACCGGAGACCCACCAGATCGAGGGACAATACTGCGTCGACCGACGGTCGGCGATCAGCGCGTTCGGCGTGGAGACCGACGCCATCGTCTTCCACTGCACGGAGTTGCCGAACTGGTGGCGCTGCGTGAGCGTCCAGTCACCGGAGGTCTGCGGCTTGTAGACGTGGGTCACGAGATAGACGTTCTTGGTGTAGCCCTTCGGCCGCCCGCCGTAGTGCTTCATCGTGAGGTTGCGGTAGTTGCCGTCGAACGACCGCGGCAGGCACGCGACGCTGTCGGTGATCACCCGTGACTTGGCGGTGTCGCCGCCCTGGCACTTGACGTTCGAGCGGTAACCGCGCGAGCCCGCCCAGTCGCTGCGCGCGGGCGCCTTGAGGGTCGAGCAGGAGCCGACGTACTTGTCCGCCAGCGCGCCCCCGGCGGTGAGCTTGCGGTAGAAGGTCTTCCAGATCAGCTTCTTCGAGGAGACCGTCACGTTGACCGCCTTGGCCACCGAGTTGCCAGCCGCGTCGGTGACGATGGCCTTGAGCGTGTAGGTGCCGGCGGGCACCTGGACACCCGCTGCGTCGAGCCCACTCCAGGTGACCTCCTTCTCCCACTCCACCCCTGCGCGCCCGCTCCATTCGAGCTGTCCGGACGCGATCGTGCGCAGAAGGGTTCCGTTGGACCGGAGGACCTGCAGGCGGTAACGCGGGTCCGTCGCGGTGTTGTACGACGTCTCGTCCACTCCGTAGATGCGGACCGTCGTTCGGTCTCGATACCCGTCACGGGCCGGGTAGAACGTACTGAGGCTGTTAGCCAGGGTGAAAGCCGGCGCAGTCCCGTCCAGCGTGAGGCCCGTCGCCCCGGAGCGACCCGTGGCGCCGTCCGACGGCCGGGTGACGTACGTTCTGATGTAGTACCAGCCATCAGCGGCTTGCGGCACCGGCAAGGCCACAGAGGCGACCCCAGCGGCGTCGAGCGTCGCCGGCACGGGCGCCGAAGGAGCTCCAAGTGACACCCCGTGGGGGTCCTCCAGCTGCCAGGCGATCTCGACGGACGAGTCAGCGCCACCTACAACCGTGACGCTGGCGGGAACCAGCTCGCCCGGACGTGCCGCCCGGCCGAGCGTGAATGTGGCGGACACGTCGAGAGACGGTGCAGGTTCGGGTGTCTGGGTCGCGGTCGGCGTCGGGTCGGCGGTGGCGGTCGGGTCGGCAGTGGCCGTCGGGTCCGTCGTCGGATCGGCAGTGGCCGTCGGCGTCGGGTCCGTGGTGGGCGACGGCGTCTCCGTCGCGAAGGCCGGCACCGCCGGCACGATCAGGGCGACGGCAGCAGCCGCCACCAGTGCGCGGACGCGCATCTGTGGTTCCTCCGAGTCTCTTGCCCGAGATGGTGGTGAGGTCGTCGCTTCGCTGCCGAGAACGCGAGGCGGGCCGAGATGGCTGACGGAATCTATACCCCCCGGGCCACACGCCCTCGGCACCGGTGTTCACCGCCCGCGCCTGCCGTGGCGACAACGATGGGACATCTGGCGTAGCCTGATCGTAGGATTGTCTGACAATCAGATGATCTTGGCTCAGATCACCGAGAACACCCCACGAGATGGAGGAGTGCGATGACCCTGCTCAACGAAGCTCAGGACACCGTTGCGACCAGCCTGACCCCCGCCGCCTTCGCTGCAGCCGAGGCGCACTCCGCGCACAACTACCACCCGCTCGAGGTGGTGATCAGCCACGCCGAGGGCGCCTGGGTGACCGACGTCGACGGTCGCCGCTGCCTCGACATGCTGGCCGGTTACAGCGCACTGAACTTCGGTCACGGCCACCCCGCACTGCTGTCCGCCGCCCGTGAGCAGCTCGACAAGGTCACCCTGACCTCGCGCGCGTTCGTCCACGACCAGTTCGCCGAGTTCACCGCCCGCCTGGCCGCGATGTGCGGCAAGGACATGGTGCTGCCGATGAACACCGGCGCCGAGGCCGTCGAGACCGCCATCAAGGTCGCCCGCAAGTGGGGCTACGACGTCAAGGGCGTGCCCGCCGACCGGGCCGAGATCATCGTGATGGGCGGCAACTTCCACGGCCGCACCACCACGATCGTCGGCTTCTCCGACGACGCCGACGCGCGCGACGGCTTCGGCCCGTTCGCCCCCGGCTTCGTGATGGTCCCGTACGCCGACCTGGCCGCCATCGAGGCAGCCATCACTCCCCACACGGTGGCCGTGCTGGTCGAGCCGATCCAGGGCGAGTCCGGCGTCGTCATCCCCGGCGACGACTTCCTCATCGGGCTGCGCGACCTCTGCACCCGCGAGAACGTGCTCTTCGCCGCCGACGAGATCCAGGCCGGCCTCGGCCGCACCGGCTACACCTTCGCCTGCGACCACGCCGGCGTGAAGCCGGACATGTACATCCTCGGCAAGGCGCTCGGCGGCGGCATCGTCCCGGTCTCGGCAGTCGTCGCCGACCGCAACGTGCTCGGCGTCATCGGCCCCGGCCAGCACGGCTCCACCTTCGGCGGCAACCCGCTCGCCTGCGCCGTCGGCACCGCCGTCATCGACCTGCTCGAGACCGGCGAGTTCCAGGCCCGCGCCGAGGCCCTCGGCCAGGTCCTGCGCGACCGGCTGATGGCCATGGTCGGCAAGGGCATCGTCGGCTTCCGCTCCCGTGGCCTGTGGGCCGGCGTCGACATCGACCCGGCCGTCGGCACCGGTCGCGAGATCTGCGAGCGCCTCCTCGCCCGCGGCGTGCTCGCCAAGGACACCCACGGCTCCACCATCCGCCTCGCGCCGCCCCTGGTGATCGCCGAGGACGACCTCCACTGGGCCCTGGACCAGCTCGAGGCGGCTGTCTCCGAGTAGGTCCCGACCGCGCTGTAACACGTCGTTCGACGTACTGGTCGCCCTGTGAGAGCGACCGGAGAGTACGTCGAACGACGTGTTACCTGTCTCTAGCGGTCGAGCGCGGCGAGATCGTCGATGATCTCGTTCGCCGCAGCGACGAACAGCTCCTGCAGCCCACGGATCAGCTCGGTGCAGGACCCCGTGTAAGCGTCCGGCGTGAGCGTGACCCGGTCCAGGCTGCCGGTGGACAGGATCTGGTTGACCGCCCGGTGCGCCGGGACCCCGATGGCCCCGTCGGTCGCGGTGTTGAAGGTGATCCGGTCGAGGGTCTCGCGCTGACGCTCCGAGGTCGCCGCGTAGAAGTCCGCGAGCGACCGACGCCAGGTGGCCTCGGCCGAGGCGAGCGCGGCGAGGTCTTCCTCGCTGATGGGTTCGGCCGACATACCCGCCGCCTGCGAGTGCTGGCGCTTCGTGAGCGCCTCCCTCATGAGGGCCCGCTCCTCGCCCAATGACCGGAACGCCGGGCGAATGGCGCCGAGCGCTTCGATCTGGGCATCGATCTCGGCGTCGCCGACCGACGGCACGAGCGTCGCGAGCGAGAGGAGATCGTCGGCGAGTGTCCCGTAGGCCGCCGCCACCACCTGGGACTGGGTCGTGTCACGGATGTCCGATCGTGTCTTCGCCATGCCGTCCAACGACCGCTGGATCCTCCCGAGGACGTCCGCGAGCTCCTGGTCGCCGCCGGCGTCGATCTGCTCCGCCTTCGCCGTCCAGATCGTGATGGCCTCATCGGTTGTCGCCTGCAACGGCCTCATCACGACGTCGGGGACGCCTGCCAAGGCGCCGTCGCGCTCGAACATCACGTTGATCGCCAGGTCGAACGTGCTGGGCAGCGCCTGCGCGACCGACTCGGCCCGGCGCACCGACGAGGTCGAGGTGGCGGTCGGCGACCCCGCCGGATCGGTGGCCCGGTCGGCGATGACGGGCTGGAGCGCCACCCCGGCGATACCGATGATCCCGACCGCCATCACGGTCCCGACGGCCGCGACCAGGCGGGCCCGGCGCACGCGGCGGCGGCCGCGGCGTACGTCCTCGGCGGGGTCCGCGAGCGGGACCGGAGCGGTCGCGCCGATGCGGTAGAGGCTGTCGCGCAGCAGGGTGTCGTCGTCGAAGGTGTTCATCGCTGGCCTCCTCGGGCAACGTCGGCGGAAGCGGGGCCGGGACGAAGGGTGCGGCGCAGGTTGGCCAGGGCGGTCGAGGTCTGGCTCTTGACCGTCCCCGTGGCGACCCCGAGGTCGGCGGCCGTCTCCTCGACCGACAGGCCCCAGTAGTGTCGGAGCACCACGATCCGGCGCTGACCTGCGGGTAGAGATCGCAGCGCGGCCCAGAGCTCATCGAGCTCCTCGACCCCGAGGCCGGCCGGCTCCGGCCGGTCGGCGACCTCGCCCGCTCGCTCGCGCCGCCACGGACGGCGGCCTTCGTCGAGATGGCTGTTGACCAGCACCCGACGTACGTAGGCATCGACGCTGTCGGCCTTCCGCACCTTTCGCCACGCCGCGTACACCTTCGACAGCGTCAGCTGCACGATGTCCTCGGCGCGATGCTCGTCCCCGCACAGCAGGTAGGCCGCGCGAAACAGGTGCGCGCGTCTCTCCCTGACGTAGGCGGTGAACTCCTCGTCCCGACTCACCAGTCTCCTCCTCCGGTTCCGACCCCCGACGCCCTACTGACGTAGTCGGTCGTCCATCGGTTGGGTCCCGGTAACTGCTTCCTGAGTGCGGGCGCCCATGTAACACGTCGTTCGTGGCACTACTCGCCCTATCAGAACGACCGGATAGTCCTACGAACGACGTGTTACAGCTCGCCTGAACCCACCCCGGAGCTCCGCGGCAGCATCTCCAGCAGCACCGGCAACGACCCCGCCAGCATCCCCAGCAGCTCCTCGCGCGACAGCCCGGCGGGATCCGCCTTCCAGGAGAGCACCAGCTCCTCCGACATCGCCTGCCACCCGCGCACCACCAATCGCGCGGCGGGAGTGTCCTCGACGAAGTCGGCACCGGCATCGAAGATCCGCAACCCCAACGCCAAGAAGGCCTCGTCGTAGATCTCGCGCAGGACCGGGTCGCTCGCGGCGCCACGGACCATCGAGACGTACCCCTCGTAGTTGGCGTCGACGAAGTCGACGTAGGCGGTCATCGACGCCAGCAGGCGCTCGACCGGCTCCCCCGTCGAGGGCGGCGCGGTCTGGGCGACGAGAGCGTCGGCGGCGCGGCGTACGACCGCCTCACGGAAGGCCATCTTGTCGCCGAAGTAGTGGTAGAGCAGCCCGCGCGAGATGCCGGCCTCGCGCGCCACCACGTCGATCGAGATCTCGTCGAGGGAGTGGCGCGCGAAGAGGCGAATGCCCAGGTCGAGCAGCTGCTCGCGGCGCTGCTCGGGCGTCAGTCTCGTGCGTTGGCTCATGCCGACCATTCTATTGACATCTGTTCAATAGGCAAGAATACTCTCGGTATGACCACTGCTGACCTCACCCACGTCGACCACCTGATCGTCGGTGCCGGCTTCGGGGGCCTGTGTGCGGCGATCAAGCTCGAGGAGGACGGCGAGCGCGACTTCGTCGTCATCGAGAAGGGCTCCGGCGTCGGTGGCACCTGGCGCGACAACACCTACCCCGGTGCCGCCTGCGACGTCCCCAGCCAGCTCTACAGCTACTCCTTCGCGCTCAACCCCGACTGGTCGATGAGCTTCTCGCCCCAGCCGGAGATCGAGGCGTACATCAAGAAGGTCGCCGAGCAGTCCGGCACGCTCGACCGCTTCGTCTTCGACACCGCGATGACCTCCGCGACCTGGGACGAGACCCAGCAGCGCTGGCTCGTCGAGACGGAGGGCAAGAGCGGAAAGAAGACGTACGCAGCGACCACCGTCATCGCCGGCCCCGGCGCTCTCTCCGAGCCGAAGCTCCCGGACATCGAGGGCATCGAGGGCTTCCAGGGCGAGATCTTCCACTCCGCGCAGTGGAACCACGACGTCGACCTCACCGGCAAGCGCGTCGCCGTGATCGGCACCGGCGCCAGCTCGATCCAGATCGTCCCGGAGATCCAGAAGAAGGCCGCCCGCCTGGACGTCTACCAGCGCACCGCGCCCTGGGTCCTCCCCCGCAACGAGCACCGCTACTCCAAGCTCGAGAAGGCCGCCTTCCGCCACGTCCCCGGCGTCCAGCGGCTCGCCCGCGCGGCGGTCTACTGGGGCCTGGAGGTCCGCGTCCTGGGCCTGGCCGTGGAGCCCAGGCTCACCAAGGCCCACGAGCTGATGGCGAAGAACAACATCCGCCGCGGCATCAAGGACCCCGAGCTGCGCCGCAAGGTCACCCCCGACTACACGCTCGGCTGCAAGCGCACGCTGATCTCCAACGCCTACTATCCGGCGCTGGCCGCCGACAACGTCGACCTGATCACCGACGGCATCGACCGGGTGAGCGAGCACGCGATCGTCGCCAAGGACGGCACCAGCCGCGAGATCGACGTCCTCGTCGTGGCGACCGGCTTCTACACGACCGACCTGCCGATCGCCCACGCGATCACCGGCAGCAAGGGCCGCACCATGGCCGAGCGGTTCGCGGAGGTGGGGATGAGCGCCTACAAGGGCACCACGGTCCCCGAGTTCCCGAACCTCTTCTTCGTGGTCGGCCCCAACACCGGCCTGGGCCACTCCTCGATGGTCTACATGATCGAGTCGCAGGTGGCCTACATCCGCGATGCGATCCGCACGATGCGTACGAACGCGTACGCCACCGTCGAGCCGACCGAGGACGCCACCTCCGCCTGGAACGACGACCTGCAGCGCAAGATGGACAAGACCGTCTGGTCGGAGGGTGGCTGCGCGTCGTGGTATCTCGACGAGCACGGCCGCAACACCACCCTGTGGCCGAGCTTCACGTTCCTGTTCCGCCACCTGACCAGCAAGTTCGATGTCGACAAGTACGTCGTCACCGCCGCCAGCACCCAGCACGCCGACACGACCCAGGAGAGTGTTCCCGCATGAAGTCCTTCGACGACAAGGTAGTCGTACTCACCGGAGCCGGCTCCGGCATCGGCCGCGCCCTCGCGGTCGACCTCGCCGGCCGTGGCGCCCGCCTGGCGCTCTCCGACGTCAACGAGGCCGGCCTGGCCGAGACCGTCGAGCTCGCCAAGCAGGCCGGCGCCCGCGAGATCAAGGAAGACAAGCTCGACGTCGCCGACCGCGAGGCCTTCAAGACGTACGCCGAGGGCGTCATCGCCCACTTCGGCACGGTCAACGTGGTCATCAACAACGCCGGCGTCGCGCTGTCCGGCCGGGTCAACGACCTCGAATGGGACGACATCGACTGGATCATCGGCATCGACTGGTGGGGCGTCGTGCACGGCACCAAGTTCTTCCTGCCGGCCCTGATCGAGTCCGGCGACGGCCACATCGTGAACATCTCCTCGCTGTTCGGGCTGGTCTCCATGCCCGACCAGGCGTTCTACAACGCGGCGAAGTACGCCGTGCGCGGCTTCACCGAGGCGCTGCGCGAGGAGATGCTGATCGACGGCCACAAGGTCGGCGTCACCTCGGTCCACCCCGGCGGCATCAAGACCGCGGTCGCCCGCAGCGCCCGCGTCTCGGCCAAGGACGACCAGGCCGCGACCGCGAAGTTCTTCGACGAGAAGCTCGCCAAGATGGAGCCGGCCCGCGCCGCCGAGATCATCATCAAGGGCATCGAGAAGAAGCAGGCCCGCGTGCTGGTCGGCCTCGACGCCCACGTCATCCACAACTTCGGCAAGTTCACCGGCTCGCGCTACCAGGACCTGGTCGCGCTGGGTGCGAAATACGTGCTGCCGAAGAAGAACGCCTGAGGCAGAATCGGCGCCCATGCGCTTCGAAGCCGGCCACCCCGTTCGTGTCGAGTTCACGAAGTGGGGTGGCCGGCCCCGTATAGCGCCGCATGACGGTTCTGCCGAGCGCTGGTTCGAGATCCTCGACACGCTCACACCGCCGGCGCCGGTCGTGGCAGATTGACCCCATGACGCGCTTCGAGGCAGGCACCAGGATCCGAGTCGACATGACGAAGTGGGGCAACAAGCCCCACTGGGGCTTCGACGGGATCTACCTCGGCGAGGACGAGCACGGCGAGTGGATCGGCCACCCGGTCGGCACGGAGTTCGCCCGGCCGGGCAAGGGGTGGGTCGCCGACTGGGACTCGGTCAGTCTCATCCCCCACCGCGACGCCGCTCACTTCGCCGCCTTCAACCAGCCCAACGGGCGGGTGAGCTCGCAGATATATGTCGACATGTGTACTCCGCCGATGTGGCAGGACACGACCGTCACCTGCATCGACCTGGACCTCGACGTGGTCAAGAAGTTCGACGGCTCGGTCTACATCGACGACCAGGACGAGTTCGAGCACCATCAGATCGAGTTCGGCTATCCGCCCGAGATCATCTCGATGACCGAGGACTCCGCCGAGCGGGTCTATCTCGCGGTCAAGGAGGGGAAGGCGCCGTACGACACGACCCCTGAGCGCTGGTTCGAGGTGCTGGCCGGGCTCTGAGGCCTACGAGTCGGTCTCGGCGACGGGCACCGGCGCAGCGGTCCGGTCCTTGCGCAGCGGACCGACGAGCCGCGGCCCGGAGAGTCGCGTCTCGATCCGCCAGGACCGGCGACTGAGCGGCTGGGCGATGTATTCGCCCAGATAGACGCCGGAGGCGAGGGCGAGCGCGACCGAGGCCGCGGTGAAGAGAGCGACCAGGCCGACCGAGGTGGTCGCCGGCGTCTCCTGGGCCAGCATCGTGAGACCGCGGTAGATCGAGTAGCCGGGCAGGAACGGCACCACCGACGAGACCACGATCACCAGCGGCGGCACCTTCAGCCGGGTGGCGACCGAGTAGGCGATGAGACCGATGAAGAGGGCGGCCACGGCCACCCGCCACGTACGTCCGACGTCGCCGGGCACGACGATCGAGAGGACCACGGCGATGCCGGCGATGACGGCGATCGGGAGCAGCGTCCGCTTGGGGGCGTACGCCGCGTAGGCGAAGGCCGCGGCACCGACCGCGCCACCTCCGGTGGCGAGGGTGATCGACTGCAGCGTGCTGGTGCCGCTCGAGACGGCTCCGTGGATCGGCACCCCGACCGCGCTCGCGAAGACCAGACCGCCGGTGACCCCGGCGATGATCCCGGCCGTCGAGACCAGGGCCTCCATGATCCGGGCGCTGGCGGTGACGTGGAAGCCGGTCAGCGCGTCCTGCAGGGCACCCATGAAGCTGATCCCGGCCAGCATCACGGTGATGTTGGCGGTGATCGAGGTGGAGACGTCGAGGTCCAGCGGCAGCGCCGCGGCGATGACCGCGAGCAGCGTGGCCAGGCCGGCGCCAGCGACCTGCAGGTAGAAGAGCGGCAGCCGCCAGCGGCGGTGGAGGAGGTGCTGCAGCTGGTCGATGGACGCGCCCGAGATGAAAGAGAGGACGACGACCCAGGGATCACCACCGACGTAGACGGTGAACGCGGCGGCCATCACCGCCATCCCGAGCGTCGCGGCCCAGCGCGGCCGGCGGTGGCCGCCGGAGATGATCCGGCCCAGCGCGATCCGGGCGCCCTGCAGGTCCACCTCGTCGCGTACGACCTGACGGACCAGGTGGTCGACGGCGGTCAGGTGGTCGTAGTCGATCGTGCGGTTCTTGACCTGGCGCGTGGTGTGGATCGGGATCGCTTCCGGGTCGGCCTGATAGCTCATCGAGAGGCTGGTGTAGGTGACGTCGACCTCGGCTCCGCGCAGCCCCAGATGTTGGGAGAGCGACCTCATCGTCGCAGTCACGTCAGCGGCCCCGGCGCCGGTCGAGATCAGCAGCTCACCGACGCGGAGGCAGAAGTCCAGAGTCAGGTTCACCTCACGCGCGTCCACCGTCACAGGGTGCCATCGGGGCGGTGATCGACAGGCATTCACGGTGCTCGACAAACAGGCCCGTGCAAGGAACGCTCAATACATGCGGATCGACTTCCATCCCTCCCCCCGGCCGACGCTCGGCGTCGAGTGGGAGCTTGCGCTCGTCGACCGCCGGACCCGCGATCTGGTCAACGTCGCCGACCACCTCTTCGCCCGGGCCAAGGCCCGGGTTCCCAACCCGGAGCGGATCCACAAGGAGCTGCTGCGCAACACCGTCGAGATCGTCACCGGGATCTGCGGGACGGTCGAGGAGGCCATCGACCAGATCCGCGAGACGACCCTCGAGGTCGTACGCGCCGGGGACGATCTCGGGGTGGACCTCTTCGGCGCCGGCACCCATCCGTTCGCGTCCTGGACCACCCAGGAACTGTCCGCGGGACATCGCTACGAGGAGCTGATCAACCGCACCCAGTGGTGGGGGCGGCAGATGCTGATCTGGGGCGTGCACGTCCACGTCGGGATGCCGGAGCGGGACCGGGTGCTGCCGGTCCTCAACGGGCTGCTGACCTACTACCCCCACTTCCAGGCACTGTCGGCCTCCTCCCCGATCTGGGCCGGCGTCGACACCGGCTACGCGTCCAACCGTGCGCTCATGTTCCAGCAGCTGCCGACCGCCGGGCTGCCGTTCCAGTTCGCGACGTGGCCGGAGTTCGAGGCGTACGTCTCGGACCAGACGGTCACCGGCGTGATCGAGGACATCAGCGAGATCCGGTGGGACATCCGGCCCTCGCCCCGGATCGGGACCATCGAGAACCGGATCTGCGACGGGGTCGCGACCCTTCAGGAGCTGGCCGCGATCGCTGCGCTGGCCCACTGCCTCTGCGTCGACCTGGACGCCCGGGTGGCGGCCGGGGAGCCGATCGCCACGATGCCGCCGTGGCACGTGCAGGAGAACAAGTGGCGCGCCGCCCGCTACGGGCTGGACGCGATCGTGATCCTCAACGACGCCTCCGAGGAGCGGCTGGTGACCGACGACCTCGCCGACCTGCTGGTCCGGCTGGAGCCGGTCGCCGCGCGCCTCGGCTGTGAGAAGGAGCTCGCCGGGGTGCACGACATCATCCACAAAGGTGCCTCCTACCAGCGGCAACGCGCGATCGCGGCCTCTACCGAGGGTGACCTGGTCGCGGTCGTGGACTCGGTCGTACGCGACCTGCGCGGGTCGCTCTAGGCCGTTCGGCGTGAGGGCAGCGGCGGCAGCGCGTCGGTCGCCTCGAACTGCCCCATCCCGGTGACCCCGAGCAGGTCGACGATGATCGACCTGATCTGGACGAGGATGACCTCGGCGTTGAGGGAGTCCGTACGCTCCACCTCGGCCGAGTGCTCGCCGACCGCGAGCAGCACCGATCTGGCCTCCTCGCTCAGTCCGTCGGGGCCGAGGCCCGCGGCGAGCTCGGACTCGATGACGTCGACGGCGTCGGCGAGCCCGAAGGCCAGCTGGTAGTAGCTCTCCGGCACGATGTCGCCGCGATAGGCCGACACCGCCGCCCGCCGCACCAGCACCCGGGTGCTCCGCAGCGCGCGGTCGAGCGGCTCGACCAGCTCGGCCATCCGGTGTACGTGGCTGCGATGCCGGAACCGGAACGGCGACACCGCCAGCACCGACATCCCCTCGTCGGACGCATCCTGCAGCTCGCGGATCAGCGGGTCGGTGGCGCGCGCGTCGGCGAGCACCTTGAGCCCGTGGACCGCGTCGGCGTCGAGCATCACCTGGCCCGCGGCACGCAGCAGCGAGGCGATCTTCCTGGCGACCACGGCCGCCTGCTCACCCGGACGTCGCAGCGGCGCTGCGGGCACGATCGAGGCCGCCACCAGCGCGACCGCACCACCGATCAGCGCGTCGGTCCAGCGGGTGAACGCCGCGCCGGGCGTCGGCAGCAGCCCCATCACGAAGATCGACTGCACCGCCGCCTGGTTGCGGAAGACCTGGCCCGAGGAGATGAAGATGCCGACGGCCATGGCCATCGCCACCACCAGGGTCATCTGCCAGGCACCCTCGCCGATGACCTGCACGACGATGTCGCCCAGGAAGACGCCGAGCGCGACCCCGATGGTCACCTCGGTCACCCGCCGCAGTCGTTGGCCGTAGGAGGTGCCGAGACTGACCACCGCCGCGATCGGCGCGAAGACCGGTTGGACGTGGCCGAGCAGCGACGCCGCGATGAACCACGCCGCCCCGGCCGCGGCGGCGGCCTGGAGCACGTGCCACCGCTTCGACTTCAGCCGCGCCAGCCGGCGACGTACGTCGGACTTCACCTGCTCACGTGTGACCCGCGGAGCAGAGAACGCCATGGGCGGGATCCTATCGGTCCAGACCCCTGCCGAGACGTCACCCGCGTCGGCCGAGTGGGCACGGTGATGCCCACTCGGCCGACGGGACTGACGCCTCGGCCGACGGGACTGACGCCTCGGCCGACGGGACTGACGCCTCGGCCGACGGGACTGACGCCTC
>NZ_JZDQ02000012.1 GCF_000960475.2 Nocardioides luteus
CCCCGCCGAGTCGGCTCGTCATGACGAGCCGACTCGGCGGGAAATCGTGTCAGAACGCGCCGACTCGGGCCTTGATCTGGTCAAGATGCGCCGGGTCGGCGTCGCGTACAAGGAATACAGAGACTCGAGTGACAGGATTGACATCGTGACAGCACAGAAGCTGGACGGCACCGCGACGCTGAAGGCGATCAAGGCCGAGCTCGCCGAGCGGGTCGAGAAGCTGAAGGCCCAGGGCATCACCCCGGGCATCGGCACCGTTCTGGTCGGCGACGACCCCGGCTCGCACTGGTACGTCAACGCCAAGCACAAGGACGCCGCCGAGATCGGTGTCGCCTCGACCCGTGTCGACCTGCCCGCCACCGCCACCCAGGCGGAGGTGGAGAAGGTCATCGACGAGCTCAACGCGGATCCGGCCGTCACCGGCTTCCTCATCCAGCAGCCGACCGGCCTGGACGAGTTCGCGCTCCTCTCCCGCGTCGACCCCGACAAGGATGTCGACGGCCTGCACCCCTACAACCTCGGCAAGCTGGTCCTCGGCGAGGACGGCCCGCTGCCGTGCACCCCGGTGGGCTGCATCGAGCTGCTGCGTCGTCACGGGGTCGAGATCAACGGTGCCGAGGTCGTCGTGGTCGGTCGCGGGCTGACGGTCGGTCGTCCGCTGGGCCTGCTGCTCACCCGCCGCTCGGAGAACGCCACGGTCACCCTGTGCCACACCGGCACCCGCGACCTGGCCGCGCACACCCGCAACGCAGACATCGTGGTGGCCGCGGCCGGCGTGCCCGGCATCATCACCAAGGACATGGTCAAGCCCGGCGCGGCCCTGTTGGACGTCGGTGTCTCCCGGGTCGACGGTAAGATCGCTGGAGACTTGGCCGACGACGTGTGGGACGTGGCTGGCTGGGTGTCGCCGAACCCGGGTGGGGTGGGTCCGATGACACGCGCCATGCTGCTCTCCAATATCGTCCTCAGCGCCGAGAAGGCTCTCGAAAGGCTCTGACACCGTGTCCGTCCCCCGCCGCTCACCCCCACGCCGCAGGCTCCCGCGCCGGTGGCGGTCGCTCCCGAGCACGACAAGACGGACCAACACGTACGCAGCTTCCCCTCGACCATCGGCGGCTACGTCTACCTCGGCGTGCTGACGGCGGCGATCGTCGGTCTCGGCCTGGTCGGCTTCGGCCACTGGCGGGCGGGGATCATCGTCCTCGCCGCTGGGGTGGGGGCCGCGTCGCTGGGGCGTGCGGTGCTGCGTACGAAGGACGCCGGGATGCTGGCGGTGCGCAACCGCTGGTTCGACGTGGCGCTGCTGGCGCTGACCGCCGGCGCGCTGTGGATCCTCGCGGTGACGGTTCCGGGCGACTAGGACACACATAGACAGAACGAAGGCCGCCCCGAGGGGCGGCCTTCGCGCTGTTCAGCGGGTCACTGCTCGATCGGGACCCATTCCTGCTTGGCGTAGTCCCAGCGCCAGCCGTCCTGCTCGTAGACCGGCAGGTCGCCCTCGGCGCCCTGGGTCGGCTGCTGCCAGGCCTGCTGGCCGCCGCCGGCGCTGCCGGAGACGATGGTGCGGTCGCTGGTCTCGGGCGTCGCCGCCGGCGCTGCCGGGGCGGCCGCCGGAGCAGCGGGAGCGGCAGGAGCCTCCGGCGCTGCCGGAGCAGCAGTGGCCGGCGCCGGGGCCGCGGGGGCGGCCGGTGCGGCAGCCTCGGAGCCCCAGACGCTCGGGGCCGGGCTCAGGTTGTCGCCGCCGAAGGCGAGGCCGGCACCCGCGATCTCGGAGCCGTCCTTGTCGAAGAGCAGCGGGTAGACGAAACCGGCGATCGCGCCGCCGAGGGCGGGGACGATCAGGAAGACCGGCAGATGGATCAGCGCGTCGGTGCCCGAGAAGAGGGCCGGACCGAACGAACGGGCGGGGTTGACCGAGGTGCCGGTCAGCGGGATGCCGACGAAGTGGATCGCGGCCAGGGCGAGACCGATGGCGAGCGGGGCGACGGCGGCGTTGGTGCCGGCCCGGACGTCGGTGACGCCGAGGATGACGAAGACGAAGATGAAGGTGAGGACCAGCTCGACCAGGATCGCGCCGACGATGCCGGTGCCGGCTCCGTCACCGAAGCCGTTGGCGCCGAGGCCGCCGTCGTTCCAGGAGTTGTAGCCCGAGGAGATCGCGATGACGAAGAGCGCGATCGCGCCGATGATCGCGCCGACGAACTGAGCACCGATGTAGGCGCCCGCGTCCTTCCAACTGATCCGGCCGGCCGTGGCCACACCCAGGGTCACCGCCGGGTTGAAGTGGCCGCCGGAGATGCGGCCGAAGGTGTAGGCGCCGATCACGACGGCGATACCGAAGGCGAGGCCGACGGCAGCGACCTCGAGCCCCCAGGTGGGCTGTCCGGCGTGGCTGGCACCGGCGACGATCGCAACGACTGAACCGCACCCGATGAAGACGAGGATGAATGTCCCGATCACCTCGGCTGCGAGTTTCTGGATGAAGGTCGGCTCAGCCGCCGACAGTGATTCCTCGGTCATGTCCCCTTAACCCTTCAATGTCTGTTGACGTCGGTCAGACCCATCGACACCCGAGAAGCACTCAGGCATCAGCAGTCACCTGAACAACATGGAGGTGTTGACACACAGTAACTCTTTTGTGACGGCACATCGTGGTGCTTAGGTAGGGCGGGGCGGTGTTGCGCCGGTCCTTCTGTTATCTTGATGTCAAGACACTTTCGTTTCGTCAGGAGTAGCCACAGCAATGGCCGCACGAATCATCTACACCCACACCGACGAGGCGCCGCTGCTCGCGACGTACTCCTTCCTTCCGATCGTCTCGGCCTACGCGGCCAAGGCGGGCGTCGAGATCGAGACGCGTGACATCTCGGTGGCCTCGCGCATCCTGGCGCAGTTCGGTCTCGCCGACGACGCGCTCGGCGAGCTCGGTGACCTGGCGAAGACGCCGGAGGCCAACATCGTCAAGCTGCCCAACATCTCCGCCTCCATCCCGCAGCTCAAGGCCGCGATCAAGGAGCTGCAGGAGAAGGGCTACGAGATCCCCGACTACCCCGAGGCGCCGAGCACGCCCGAGGAGGAGGAGATCCGCGCGAAGTACGACAAGGTCAAGGGCTCCGCGGTGAACCCCGTCCTGCGTGAGGGCAACTCCGACCGTCGTGCGCCGGGCTCGGTCAAGGCGTACGCCAAGGCCCACCCGCACACCAACAAGCCGTTCGGCGACGACTCGAAGACCGAGGTCGCCACGATGGGCGCCCACGACTTCAAGTCCAACGAGAAGTCGGTGACCCTCCCGGCCGACGACACCCTCTCCATCGTGCTGGAGAAGGCCGACGGCGAGACGGTGACGCTGCTCGCCGAGCTGCCCGTGCTCGCGGGTGAGATCGTCGACGCGACGTACATGTCCGTCGCCAACCTGCACGCCTTCCTCGAGAACGCGCTCGCCAAGGCCAAGGCCGAGAACGTGCTCTTCTCGCTGCACCTCAAGGCGACGATGATGAAGGTCTCCGACCCGATCATCTTCGGCCACGTCGTGAAGGCCTACTTCAAGGACGTCTTCGAGAAGTACGGCGCCGACCTCGAGGCCGCCGGCCTCTCCGCCAACGACGGTCTGGGTGCGATCCTGTCGGGTCTGTCCGGCCTGGAGAAGGGCGCCGAGATCGAGGCCGCCTTCAAGGCCGCGATCGAGGCGGGCCCCCGCCTGTCCTACGTCAACTCCGACAAGGGCATCACCAACCTGCACGTCCCCTCCGACGTCATCATCGACGCCTCGATCCCGGCCCTGGTCCGCAACGGCGGCAAGCTCTGGGGTGCCGACGGCGGCGAGGACGACACCCTCGCGGTGATCCCGGACTCCTCCTACGCCGGCGTCTACCAGACCGTCATCGAGGACGTGAAGAAGAACGGCCCGCTCGACCCGGCCACGATCGGCACCGTGCCCAACGTCGGTCTGATGGCGCAGAAGGCCGAGGAGTACGGCTCCCACGACAAGACCTTCCAGATCGAGGCCGCCGGCACCGTCCGCGTCCTCAACAAGGCCGGCGACGTGCTGCTCGAGCACGACGTCGAGGCCGGCGACATCTGGCGCGCCTGCCAGACCAAGGACATCCCGGTCCGCGACTGGGTCAAGCTCGCCGTCAGCCGCGCCCGCGACTCCAAGACCCCGGCCGTCTTCTGGCTCGACGAGTCCCGCGCCCACGACGCCGAGCTGATCAAGAAGGTCACGACCTACCTCACGGAGCACGACACCGAGGGTCTCGAGATCAAGATCCTCTCGCCCGAGCTGGCGACCGCGTACTCCCTCGAGCGCCTGCGCAACGGCGAGGACACCATCTCGGTCACCGGCAACGTGCTGCGTGACTACAACACCGACCTGTTCCCGATCCTCGAGGTCGGTACGTCGGCGAAGATGCTCTCCATCGTCCCGCTGATCGCCGGCGGCGGTCTGTTCGAGACCGGCGCGGGCGGCTCGGCCCCGAAGCACGTGCAGCAGCTGGTCGAGGAGGACTACCTCCGCTGGGACTCGCTGGGTGAGTTCTTCGCGCTGGTGCCGTCGTTCGAGAAGTATGCCGAGCAGGCCTCGGCGCCTTCCGCGAAGGTGTTGGCCGCCGCGCTCGACCGGGCGACCGCCACCTTCCTCGAGAACGACCGCTCCCCGGGCCGCAAGCTCGGCACGACCGACAACCGTGGCTCGCACTTCTACCTGGGTCTCTACTGGGCCCAGGAGCTCGCCGCGCAGACCGAGGACACCGAGCTCGCCGCCGCGTTCAAGGGCCTCGCCGAGACCCTCGCCGCCAACGAGGCCAAGATCGTCGAGGAGCTCCTCGCGGTCCAGGGCAAGCCCGCCGACATCGGCGGCTACTACCTGCCCGACGCCGAGAAGGTCACCGCCGTGATGCGTCCCTCCGCGACGCTCAACGAGGCGATCGACTCTCTCTGATCCGCTACACGACGGCCCGGCACGGACTCCGTGCCGGGCCGTCGCGCCTTCTCCGGGACACCTTCCCGACGTGGGTGACCTTGCTCTCCAAATCTTTCTTCTGATTCCTATAGGTGCAGGTCAGCATGGTGTTTATCGCTGGTTGGCGGCGGAAAACCTTTAGGTGACTGTCGGTGGTCGCGCCTACCGTGATCTATTGATGACTGCGACCCTCTCGACTCCGCCCGTGCCCACCTCAGGCAAGGCTTCCGGAGTGCCTGCCAACCCTGCCGACGCGAGCCGGCAGGTCGACTGGCGACGCCTGAAAGGGCCGGTGACGGTCGCCGCGCTGATCGCGCTGGCGGCGGCCATGGTGGGCCAGTCGATCGGCACGGTCGTGGCCGGACGGCTGGCCGAGAACCCGACGGCGAGCCTGGTCGGGTGGCTGGCGCTGTGCGTCATCGGCGCGTCCCTCGTCGACTCCACGGCGAAGATCGCCTGGGTCGGGGTCTCGGACCGGGTCGAGGGCAAGCTGCGCGAGGACGTGCTCCAGGCCGCCATGCGACAGCCGCTCTCCGAGCTGAGCGAGCAGGCCGTCGGCGAGATCCTCGACCGGGTCGACGACGACTCCCACGAGGTCGGCAACTTGCTGCGCTGGCAGCTGTGGATGCTGTTCCGCTCGGTCTTCGCGGCGCTGCCGATGTGGATCGTGGCCAGCTTCACCTGGTGGCCCTCGGTGGTCCTGTTCCCGCTCCTCGCCGCCGTGACCTGGTTCTCCATCCGCGGTCTGCTCGGCAAGATCTCTCAGCTCAAGGTCATCGAGGAGGCGTCCTGGACCGACCACGCCGCCGTGCTCGAGGAGGGCATCGCGGGCCGCGACGACCTGCGCACGAGCCTGGGCCAGTCCCACGTGGTCGCCCGGGTGGCGAAGCTCTCGGCGACGGTCCACGAGAAGTTCCGCGCGGTGGTCACGGTCGAGGCGAAGGTCGGCCGCCGTGCCGGCGTGCTGCTGCACTCGCTGCTGGCCGGCATCGGCCTCGCCGGGGTGGCGCTCGCCGCGACGGACCGGCTCGAGATCAGCGCGCTGGTGACCTTGTTCCTGGTCACGAGCACCTTCGTCGGCCAGATCGCGATGCTCGCCAACCACCTCCCCGACATCCAGGCGGGCCTGGGCGCGGTCATCCGGCTGCGCCAGATGATGGCCGCCGAGCCGGAGCCCGAAGGCGGTGCGCCGGTGCCCGACGGGGGAGCGCTGGAGGTCGACCTGCGCGACCTGACCTTCTCCTACGCCGAGGGCACCTTCGCCCTCCAGGGCATCTCGCTCACGGTCCCGGCCGGCGACACCATCGCCCTGGTCGGCCGCACCGGCTCGGGCAAGTCGACACTCGCCTCGCTGCTCTCCCGGGCGGTCGAGCCGCCGCGCGGCTCGGTGTTCCTGGGTGGTGTGGACGTACGCGACCTCGACCTGCAGCAGCTGCGCGCGTCCGTGGGCGTGGTGACGCAGCGTACGGAGATCCTGGCCGGCACGCTCGCGGAGAACATCGCGCTCTTCGACGACTCGCGTCCGCGCGAGGACATCGAGCGGGCGGTCGCCCGGCTCGGGCTCTCGGAGTGGGTCGCGGGCCTGCCCGAGGGGCTCGACACCCTGCTCGGCCCCGGCGGCACCTCGCTGTCCGCGGGGGAGGAGCAGCTGGTCGCGTTCGCCCGGCTGCTGGTGCGCGACGTCCGGGTGGTCGTCCTCGACGAGGCGACCGCGCGGATGGACCCGCTCACCGAGCGTCGGGTCGTCGCGGCCGCCGACCGGCTGCTGACCGGGCGCACGGGCATCCTGATCGCCCACCGGCTCTCCACCATCGAGCGGGCGCCGCACGTGGCCGTGCTCGACCACGGCCGGGTGATCCAGCACGGCCTGCGGGCCTCGCTGGCGACTACGCCCGGGCCGTTCCACGACCTGCTGGAGGCCAGCCGCACCGATCACCACGACTCGCCTGCGACGGACGCCAAGCCGGTGGACCACTCCACCCTCGACCATGTCGCGGAGGGCAGTGCCGGCGGGGTCGGTGGCAAGCGTCGCTCGGGCGCTCCGCCGGAGGTCCCCGAGGTCGGCACCGGGCCGTCGCTCGCCCGCGGGATGCTGCACGTCCTGTTCCTGCGCCCCGAGTGGGGCGTCGCGGGTGCGCTGCTCTTCCTGTTCGCCTCGATGACTGGTGCCCAAGGCGCCTTCACCGGCCTGCTGTGGGGCCGGATCGTCGAGTCGCTGCAGGATGGTGGCAGGCCGACCGTGATGGCGGTGCTGCTGGTGGTCAGCCTGCTGGCCGCGCCGCTGATGCTCGCCGATGCCTTCTACCGCTACCCGCGCTGGTGGATCGAGGTCATGCTGCGGGCCCGGATGGCCGTGCTCTACGGGCAGACCCGCCAGCACCGCCTGACGCGTACGCCGCCGGGCGAGGTCGTCGCGCGGTCGATGGATGCGGACCGCTACGCCCGCTACGCCGACCGCTGGGTCGACTTCGTCAACGGTCTCGTGATCGCGACGATCACCGCCCTGCTGGCCGGCACCGCGCTCGCCGGCGCCGTGCTCCTGGTCGTCATGGTCGCCTCGGCGCTGGCCTCCGCGGTCGGCCGGCCGATCGCCGGCCGTTCGGCCGCCGCCTCCTCCGCCGCTCGTGCCCGGTTCGGCCGCGCGGTGGTCTCCGCGCTGGAGTCCGTGCGCACCGTGAAGCTGGCCGCGGCGACCCCGCAGGTCCACGCCCACCTGCAGCACGTCGACGCAGGCCGGGTCGAGGCAGCGGTGAAGGAACACCGGGTGCAGGCATTCCTCGACGGGGTGCCCGCGCTCATGGTGCAGTGCGGCGTCGTCGCTGCCTGGGGGATCTACTTCGGCGGCGGCTGGGGCCTGGCCACCGCGCTGCTGGTCGCCAACGCGGTCTCGGGCTTCGACTGGTTCGGCCGGGTGGCCGGCATGGTCGTCACCGAGGCTCCCGGCACGCGTGCCTGGCAGAAGGAGACCAGCCGGTTCGCCGGTGGCCGGGACCTGATGGACCTGCCGCCGGGTGTCGACCTGGTCTCCGGCGACGCGCCGGATCCGGGTCCGGTCGAGCAGGTGCCGCTCGAGTCCCTCGAGCTCTCGGCCCTGTCAGCGGTCCACGACGACGGCACGATCGGTGTCTCCGACGTCTCGCTCACCATCGAGCGCGGCGAGCTGGTCCTGCTCGTGGGACAGGTCGGCTCCGGCAAGTCGTCCCTGCTGGCGTCGCTGGCCGGCCTCATCGAGCACACCGGCACGATCCGGTGGAACGACGAGCTCGTCGAGGACCCGCAGGCCTTCTTGAGGCCGGGGCAGGTGGCGTACGTCGCCCAGGTGCCGCGGGTGCTCTCCGGCACCTTCGCCGACAACATCCGGCTGGGTCACGACCGACCGTTCGACAGCCCGGTCGCCGACGCGCGGCTCGAGCTCGACGTCAAGGAGGCGGGCGGCGCGGACGCGATCGTCGGTCACCGTGGCGTACGCCTCTCCGGAGGGCAGGTCCAGCGCCTCGCCCTGGCGCGGGCGCTGGCCGCCGGCACCGAGCTGCTCCTGGCCGACGACGTCTCCAGCGCGCTCGACGCAGCGACCGAGATCGAGCTGTGGCGGGCGCTCCGCGAGCGGCACACGACCGTCATCGGGGCCACCTCGAAGCGGGCCGCTCTCGCCCAGGCCGACCGGGTGGTCGTCATGGTCGACGGCGAGGTCGCGGCTGTGGGTCCGTGGGCCGAGCTGACCCCGGCCTGGTCCCACCTCGCCGGCTGATCGCCACCTGGGCAGGCCGTCTGACGCCTCGGCGTCAGGCGGCCTCGCCGTGCTCGAGCGTGCGGCGCAGCGCAGCAACGTCCACGCCGAGGGCCCGTAGGGCAGCATGTCCTTCCCCTTCCGCGCGCAGGATGCCGAGCAGGATGTGCTCGGTGCCGATCGAGCGGTCCTTGAGCCGGATCGCCTCGCGCAGCGAGAGCTCGAGGGTCTTCTTGGCCTCCTTGGAGAAGGGGATGTGCCCGCCGCGTCGCCGCGGGCCGCCCTTGTCCAGGGCTCCGGGGCCGAAGGCCTCTTCGACCTTGTCTCGTACGGCGTCGAGATCGATCCCGAGGGCGGCGAGCGCCTCGGCGTCGTCAGGTCCGAGGTGGCCGTTGGCCGTCGCGACCTCCGAGCGCAGCCGATCCCGGTCGATGCCCGCCTCGAGGAGCGCCCGGGCAGCGGGATTCTCGGGGTCGCCCATGATCGCGATCAGCAGGTGGTTGGTGTCGATCTGGGTGTGGTTCAGCTCTCGGGCGACGCCCTGCGCCTCGACCACCACCAGCTGGGCCTGCTTCGTGAATCTCTCGAACATCACAGCTCCTTCGCGTACTTCTTGTGGACCGCCTGTCGGCTGACCTCCAGCGCGTCGGCGATCTCCTGCCAGGCCCACCCCTGCCGGCGGGCGTTCGCCACCTGCAGCCGCTCCAGCGAGTCGGCGAGGCGACGCAGTGCGAGCGCGGCTCGCAGTCCGGTGCGAGGGTCGGCGCTCGCGGCCGACTCGGCGAGGTCCTTGGCATCCGTCATGATGTCAATGTAGGTTGACATCGGCGGAATGTCAACCAAGATTGACAGCGGTCCGCAGAAACGGGACCCGGGTCACACCGATTCGTGGAATAGGGAATAAATCGCGGAAGGTTAAGCCGTAGTGACCGACACCGCCAGCACCGAGACCGCCCTGAGGCAGGTCACCCCCGTCCGGTTCGCGATCGCCGTGATCGCCCTCGCGACGGGCGGCTTCGCGATCGGTACGACCGAGTTCGTCACCATGGGCGTGCTGCCCGAGATCGCCGAGGGCGTCGGTGTCGGAACCTCCACGGCCGGCCACCTGATCAGCGCCTACGCGGTCGGGGTGGTGGTCGGCGTACCGATCCTCTCGTTCTTCGTCGCCCACCTTCCGCGCAAGGGGCTGCTGCTGTCGCTGATGGCGGCGTACGCCCTGTTCAACCTGCTCAGCGCCGTCGCGGTCGACTACCAGATGCTGCTGGTCGCGCGGTTCCTGGACGGGCTCCCGCACGGCGCCTACTTCGGTGTCGCGACCATCGTCGCGACGTCGATGGCCGCGCCGAAGCACCGCGGCCGGGCGGTCGCGCTGGTCATGCTCGGGCTCTCGGTCGCCAACGTGATCGGTGTCCCGTTCGCGACCTGGCTCGGGCAGAGCGCCGGCTGGCGGGCCCCGTACGCAGCCGCAGCAGGCCTCGCCCTGCTGACCGTGATCCTGGTGCAGCTCTCGGTGCCCCACTTCCCGGGCGACCCGAACGCGACCGGCCGCAGCGAGGCCGGCCGGTTCTTCACCAACAAGCAGGTCTGGCTGACCATGCTCGCGGGTGCGATCGGGTTCGGCGGCATGTTCGCGGCCTACTCCTACATCGCCCCGATCGTCACCGACACGGGCGGGCTGGCCGAGGGCGCGGTGCCCTGGTTCGTCTTCGCGTTCGGTGCCGGGATGGTCGTCGGCACCTGGATCGCGGGGGAGCTGGCGCGGTGGTCGGTGATGGGGTCGCTGCTCGCGAGCAGCCTCGGCATGGTGGCCGTGCTGACGCTCTTCTGGCTGGTCGCCCCGGCCGGGTGGTGGCTCGCGCCGGTCGCCTTCCTGACCACCGCGATCGCCTCGGTGCTGGTGATCAACCTGCAGGTGCGCCTGATGGACGTCGCCGACGACGCCGTCACGCTCGGTGCCGCGATGAACCACGCGAGCCTCAACATCGCCAACGCCCTCGGCGCCTTCGCCGGTGGCGTGGCCCTCGACGTGTGGAGCGTCCGCGAGGCGCCGCTGGTCGGCGCCGGCCTGGCCGCGGCCGGGATGCTGGTGCTCCTGTGGAGCACCAGCATCCACCGGCGCCGGGTCTAGAGCTCCACGCCGTCGTCCGGAGCCGTGGCGGTGGCCGCCTCGACCGCGGCGAGGAACCCGTCGGCCCAGGCCTTGGAGTCGTGGTGGCGGATCGTGTCCCACAGCCCGCGCATCCGGTCCTTGGCCTCGGCCTCGTCCATGTCGACGGCCTGCAGGAAGACCCGGACCATGTCGGAGACGTCGTGGGGGTTGGTCAGCACCGCGCCGCGCAGCTCGGCGGCCGCGCCGGCGAACTCCGAGAGCACCAGCGTGCCGCTCGTGCCGCGGAGACCGTGGACCGCGGCGTACTCCTTCGCGACCAGGTTGAGGCCGTCGCGCAGCGGCGTGATCCACATGACGTCGGCGTTGGCGTAGTAGGCCAGCAGCTCCTCGAACGGGATCGGCCGGAAGTAGAAGTGGACCGGCATCCAGCCCATCCGGGAGAACCGCCCGTTGATCCGTCCGACCGCCTGCTCGATCTGGTTCTGGAGCGTCTTGTAGACGGTCATCTCGCCGGCCGCGGGCACGCACACGAGCACCAGCGACAGCTCGCCCAGCAACGACGGGTCCTCGAGCAGCGCCCGCTCGAAGGCCTCGAGCTGCTGGAGCACGCCCTTGGTGTAGTCGAGCCGGGATACGGCCAGCGCGATCCGCTGCCCCTCGAACTCGTCCTTGACCCGAGCGATCGACTTCTGCACCGCCGGCGAGGCCAGCGTGTCCTCGATCCGCCGGGTGTCGACGCTGACCGGGTTGGCGCCCAGGTGCACCCGCCGCCCGCCGACGTCGATCACCGAGGGCATGGTGTCCAGGCCGAGGGCGAAGCCATAGGTGCGGAACCGAGGAGCCGAGTCCTCGGTCTCGACCACCTCGACGGGTGCCACGCCACGGGCCACGTCGACGAAGTTCTCGACCTGGCGGGGGATGTGGAACGAGATGTAGTCGCACTGCAGCAGCGAGCCGATGATCTCGCGGCGCCACGGCACCACGTTGAACACGTCCGCGCCGGGGAAGTGGGTGTGGTGCAGGAACGCGATCTTCACGTCCGGCCGCATCTCCCGCAGGTAGGCCGGCACCATCCACAGGTTGTAGTCGTGGATCCAGACGATGCCTCCGTACGCCACCTCGGCCGCCGCCTGCTCGGCGAAGGCCCGGTTGACCCGGCAGTAGACCTTCCAGTCCTCCTCCTTGAACTTCGCGCGCTCCCAGAAGGTATGCAGCAACGGCCAGAACGCCTCCTTGGAGAAGCGTTTGTAGAAGACGTCGACGTCCTTCTTCGACAGCGGCAGCCGGGAGGCCACCAGGCCGGGGTAGAGCTTGGGATCGACGACCGTGTGGGTGGCGAACTTGCCGCGTTTGGGATCGTCGATCGACCACGCGACCCAGGATCCGGTGCGCTCGGTGAAGAAGGAGAGCAGCGTCGGGATGATGCCGTTGGGCGACTTCGGGCGCCGGCGCTTGACCTCGCCCTCCTCGATCACCTCGTCGTAGGGGAGCCGGTGATAGACCATCACGAGGTCGGACTTCCCGGGGTCGTCGGCGTCGTTCTCCGGGTCGTAGATGTGCTCGTCGTCGAGCAGGTTGAAGTGGCGGATGGCCTGCAGGATCCCGCCGGTGCCGGGAGCGGTGGCGTGAAACGTACGGTCCTTGTCGCGGGTCGCGTCCAGCAGCAGGTCCTCGGCCTCGCCGACGCAGACGCCCGGGAACCCGATGTCGTACATCGACAGGTCGTTGAGGGTGTCGCCGGCCACCAGCACGCGGTCCTTGGGGATGCCGAGGTGCTCGACGAGCTTCGTGACGGTGTGTCCCTTGTTGATCCCGCCGGGCAGCACGTCGAGGTAGTGGCTGGCGGAGTAGAGCAGGTCGCAGCCGATCTGGGCGACCAGCGGGGCGAGGTCGTCGGTGACGGCCTCGGGGTCGCAGAAGTAGGAGACGCGTCGGTCCTGGGGCACGTTCTGCCGCACCAGTCCAGGTCGGTCGCCGATCTTCTCCAGCACGGTGAGCTCACCGGGCCACTTGGCGGCGATCTCCTGCTGGATGGGTTCGACAGCGAGCAGGTCGTGTCCGGTCACGATCGTGGCGCCGACGTCGCAGATGATGAAGTCGGGCGTGGGGATGGTCGGGTCGGCGAGCAGTGGCAGCACCGACTCCAGCCCACGACCGGTGACGAAGGACAGCAGTACGTCCTCGCGGCGGCTCAGCGTCTGGTAGAGCTTGACCTTCGCCTCCGGGTCGCCGGCTAGGAAGGTTCCGTCCAGATCGGTCGCGAGCAGCATGCGCGCATTGGCAGCGGACGTGTGGTTCACAAGTCTCCTCGAGGGTCGCCTGGCCTCGAGGCCGATTCGGCAGCTGGCCCGAGGCTGCGGACCCCTTGGAGGATCCGCGGGTCGACCAACCACGGTAACAGGGCCGGGTTTCACAGGGGAAACGAGCATTCGACAGGCCATCGAATCCGAGCTGAGTAGAGCCTCTCAGGAGGTCCACAAATTCGTAAGAAATTGGATGCGCTTGTTCGATAACCCGGCAGAGGATCCGTCGTTGATGGGTCATGCGGATCCTGCTCGCGGCCTCCAAGACTGCGAGCGACCATGGTCCTCGACGTTGATCACGGGGGGCGCCGAGGCCCATGGCCGGCACGCAGATCAGTGCCGCGGGCAGGATCCACTGTCATTTCGAGCCTTTCGGCGAGCGGCTGACAGAATGCGCACATGACCGGCAGCACCGCTCCCACGACTCGGCCCAGGGTCCTTTCCGGCATCCAGCCGACCGCGGACTCCTACCACCTCGGCAACTACCTCGGCGCGGTCCGGCAGTGGGTGAACCTGCAGGAGGAGTACGAGCCGTTCTTCTTCATCGCCGACCTGCACGCGATCACGGTCGAGCAGGACCCGAAGGTGCTCCGGGAGCGTACGCGGCGGGCCGCCGCCCAGCTCCTGGCCGCCGGTGTCGACCCGGAGCGGTCCGCGATCTTCGTCCAGTCCCACCTCCCCGAGCACGCTCAGCTCGGCTGGGTGATGCAGTGCATCACCTCCTTCGGCGAGGCCCGGCGGATGACCCAGTTCAAGGACAAGTCCGCCAAGGGTGGTGAGGGCGCGGCCTCCGTCGGCCTCTTCTCCTACCCGATGCTGATGGCCGCCGACATCCTGCTCTACCGCCCGGCGTACGTCCCGGTCGGTGAGGACCAGCGCCAGCACCTGGAGCTGACCCGTGACCTCGCCCAGCGGTTCAACAGCCGCTACAAGAAGACGTTCCGGCTGCCGGAGCCCTACATCCTCAAGGAGGTCGCGAAGATCTACGACCTCCAGGACCCGACGATCAAGATGTCCAAGTCCGCCTCGAGCCCGACCGGACTGATCGACATGCTCGACGACCCGAAGGTCTCGGCGAAGAAGATCCGCTCGGCGGTCACCGACTCGGAGATGGAGATCCGTTTCGACGAGGAGGCCAAGCCGGGCGTCTCGAACCTGCTGCGGATCTACTCGGCGCTGACCGGATCCGACATCGACACCCTGGTCGGCAAGTACGCCGGCAAGGGCTACGGCGACCTGAAGAAGGATCTCGCCGAGGTCGTCGTCGACTACGTGACGCCGTTCCGGGAGAAGACCTTCGAGGTCCTCGAGGACCGCGCCTACCTCGACGGCGTCCTGCAGCAGGGCGCGGAGAAGGCGGGCGTGGTTGCGCGCAAGACTCTGGCCGACGTCTACGAGCGGGTTGGCTTTGTGGCCCCCGCAGCCTCGCTCGGCTAGTAAGGTTCGGCGCATGCGCACCATCGGTGTTGCCATCGCTATCCCGGAGCCATGGGCAAGTCAGCTTCAGGACTACCGGACGTCTCTCGGGGACGCGACGGCGACCATGATCCCGACGCACATCACTCTTGTGCCACCGACGGAGATCCACGACGACCTCCTGCCGGACGTCGAGAGCCATCTGGAGGCCGCGGCCTCCAGGGTGGGTCCGTTCAGCGTGCACCTGCGCGGCACCGGCACCTTCCGGCCGGTGTCCCCGGTGGTGTTCGTGGCTGTGGTGCAGGGCATCTCAGGCTGTGAGCAGCTGGCCAACGCGGTCCGGCAGGGTCCGCTCGACCAGAAGCTCACATTCCCCTATCACCCGCATGTCACGATCGCTCACGACCTTCCCGACGCTAGCCTCGACAAGGCTTTCGGTGAGCTGGCGGACTTCGAGTGCGAGTGGTCGGTCGAGGAGTTCCACCTCTATGTCCACGACGACACGGACGGCTGGCGCCCCACCCGGGAGTTCGCACTGAGAGCAGCACTGACCGGTTAGGCGGGCTCGGGTCCGCTCACGACGACGGATGGGGACTCGGGATGCTCAACAAGGAGAAGATCAAGGCGAAGATCGCCGAGCTGCGGGCTCGCTTCCCGGCACTGGACCGGGTGCTGCGTACGCAGGAGCACTACGGCGAGGTGGGCGCCTCCCAGCAGGCCGGCGCGATCACCTACTTCGGCTTCCTGTCGACCTTCCCGATCCTCGCCCTGGCCTTCTTCGCCGTCGGCCAGATCGCCAAGCTGTACGCCGGTGCCGAGAGCGACCTCGTCGACGCGATCGACCAGGTCCTGCCCGGGCTGGTCGGCGACGGCGCCGGGCAGCTGAAGATCGCCGACATCGAGAGCGCCGCCGGCGCCGTCGGGATCGTCGGTGCCGTCGGTCTGCTCTACGCCGGGCTCGGCTTCGTCGACGGCCTGCGCAACGCGCTCCAGGCGGTCTTCCTGGTGCCCGAGGACGAACAGCCGGGGTTCCTCGCGGCCAAGGCCCGCGACCTGGTCGCACTGATCGGCCTCGGCCTGATCCTGCTCGTCGCGGTGGCGTTCACCGGCCTCGTACGCACCTTCTCGGTCAACGTCCTGGACTGGATCGGCCTCGACGAAGGCTTCGGCTGGCTGATCGTGCTGCTCACCCTCGTGCTCGGCCTGGCGGCCAACACCGTGCTCTTCTTCTCGATGTTCCACCTGGCGCCGCAGAAGGACACCCCGAAGGGCCCGCTGTGGGCCGGTGCGCTGCTCGGCGCGGTCGGCTTCGAGATCCTCAAGCAGGCCTCGGCGCTGCTGCTCACGGCCACCCAGGGGCAGCCGGCCTTCCAGGCCTTCGGCATCGCCCTCATCCTGGTCGTCTGGATCCACTACACCTCGATGGTGATCCTGTACGCCGCCTCTTACGCTCACGTTCGGGCGACCCCGGCCGACTCGGACGGGTAGTCCAGGGAGTCTCCGTCGGTTTACCCGTCAGTAACCGACGGAAACTCCCTGGACTACCCCGGCGGAAAGGGAGTTATCCACAGGTCCGAGTTATGCGGGTGCGGAACGTCTGGGGGTGGCGCACTCTCATGGCATGGTCCGACGACGCCCGCAGTTCATGCCTGTGCCGCAGTTGCGGCGGGGGTTGGAGCTCGTACGCCCGGTACGCGTCGACCCGTCCGGCGAGGCCGGGCCGACCGAGCGTCAGGCCCGCGGTCGGGGATGGCGCCGGAGCAGCCGAGGGCTCTATGTACCAGCCGGAGTCGATGGTGACCTTGCGCAGCAGCGGGTGCTGGAGGCGGCGGCCGCGGTGCCGGAGGGCTACATCACCGGGTGGGCGACGTTCGCGTGGTCGGGGGCGCGCTGGTTCGACGGCACCGATCGCGCCGGCCAGCCTGTTCCGGTGCCGATCGTGGTCCACGAGAATCGCAGAGATGCTCAGCCCGGTTATGTGATCACGCAGGAGCGTCTCGCGCTCCGCCACTGTCGCGAGCTCGACGGGGTGCGCGGCACCGATCCGACGCGTTCGATCGCGTACGAGGCACGTTACGCCCCCGATCTGGTCGGTGCGGTGGTCGCTCTCGACATGGCGATGAACACGGATCTGGTCTCGAAGGTGGAGGTTGCTGCCTATGCGGCCTCGCTCAACGGTTGGACCGGCATCCCGCTGCTGCGCGAGGCCATTCCGTACGTCGTGGAGAACAGTTGGTCGCCGATGGAGTCCGAGATGCGGCTTCTCTGGGAAGTCGAGCTCGGGGTCAACTGGATCGCCTGCAACCACCCGGTCTTCGACCTGGCCGGCAACCATGTGGGTACGCCCGATCTCCTGGATCTCGAGGCGGGAGTCGTGGGCGAGTACGACGGCGCGCTTCACCTCGCCGGCAAGCAGCGCTCCCGAGACCTCAAGCGTGAAGGCGACTTCCGTCGCCTGGGCCTCGAGTACGTCACCATGGTTGCCGGTGATCGCCGGGACCCGTCAGACTTCCTGCAGCGTACGCAGGATGCGCGACGGCGCGCGCAGCAGAAGCTCGGTCCACGACAGTGGACCATCACCCCGCCGCAATGGTGGACGCCGACCACGACGGTCGAGCAACGTCGCGCCCTCGCAGCCGATCAGCGCGCCCGATACCTCCGTCCTCGGTCGGCGTGAGCCCGGATGAGTCCCGGCTCGGGATAGTCCAGGGAGTTCTCGTCGGTCTACCGGTCAGTAATGGACGGAAACTCCCTGGACTATCCCGACCGGGCCGCCCCCGAAACCCACAGGACTGGATGAGAGAGTCATACCCATGAAGCTCGAGAAGACTGACGGCGCGCTCCTCCTGGTCATCGGGATCTGGACGATCGCGATCTGGACCAACTTCGGCCGCAACCTCGTCAAGACCGCCAAGGACCCGGAGCAGACCCGGCCCAAGCCCTACTACGTCGCCCACGCGGTGCTCGTGGTCGTCGACGTGCTTCTGGGTGGGCTGCTGATCAAGCTGGGCGTGCAGCGGCTGCTGACCAGGGGATAGATCAGGGGGACTCGGCGGTGTCGAGGTGGTCGACCAGCTCGGTGAGCTGGTCGCGCAGCGCGAGCGCCTCGTCACGGGTGATCCCCATCGACGCGCCGAGCTGCTGAGGCACACCGGAGACCTGCTCCTCCATGGCGACGCCCTCCTCGGTCAGGCTGACCAGCACCCGGCGCTCGTCGCCGGGGTCGCGGTCGCGGCGTACCAGACCGGCGGTCTCGAGGCGCTTGAGCAACGGCGTCAACGTGCCGGAGTCGAGCCGCAGACGCTGACCGAGGGAGGTCACCGAGAGCGGCTCGTCGCTCTCCCAGAGCACCAGCATCACCAGATACTGCGGATAGGTCAGGCCGGTTCCCTTGAGCAGCGTCACATAGCGCTTGGTGACGGCTCGGGTCGCTGCGTACAGCGGGAAGCAGAGCTGTAGGTCGAGCGCGAGCTGCGGATAGGTACGTCCGGACACATTCATCAGTCTACTCCCTTGCGCTATTAAGTTGTGCGCAATATAGTTGTGCACATGACACCTCTCTACACAGCCACCGCAGTCAGCACCGGCGACGCCCGCAACGGCCACGTCCAGTCCACCGACGGCCTCATCGACGCCGACGTCCGCGTCCCCAAGGAGATGGGTGGCGAGGGCGGCGCCACGAACCCCGAGCAGCTCTTCGCCGCCGGGTACGCTGCCTGCTTCCACTCGGCGCTCAAGCTGGTCGCCGGCAAGGCCAAGGTCGACATGACCGACTCCGAGGTGGTTGCCGACGTGAGCATCGGCAGCAACGGTGAGGGCGGCTTCGGCCTGGCCGTGCAGCTCGAGGTGACCATCCCCGGCGCCGACGCCGCGACCGCTCAGCAGCTCGCCGAGCAGGCCCACCAGGTCTGCCCCTACTCCAACGCCACCCGCGGCAACATCGAGGTCAAGCTCACCGTCGCCTGAGCGGTTCCTTCGTCAAGGTATGCAGACGAACGAACACATCCCGTGCGGAGCTCCGCACGGGATGTGCTCCTTTTGCTGCACACCTTGACGAAGGGTCAATCGGCAAACAGATGGCGCGGCCGCCGATATTGTTCGGCGCGCCATGACATCGACAACGACTCAACCCGAGAAGGCTCCGTCGGTCCTTGCTTGGAGAAGCCGTCACGTCCTGGTGATTCGGGGCCGACGGGTTGACGAAGTGAAAGGGATGCTCGACGGGCAGAGGATCGGATCTTGGTGGTCCGATGGGCTACGGGTTCGGTACCGGCGTGGTCGTGTCACCGCGAGGATCGTTGAGACTGGCCGGTATGGAAACCACCGCCCGGTGTTCCGGGCGCGAATCGAGGCCCGTGAGCGTGAAAGTCACCTGGTGGGTCACGTCGGTTGGGGCATGCTGAACCTGCAGGCGGTGATCTTCGCAGCATTGCCGATCATCGGCGTATGGGGAATCGTGTCCCTGATCAGCATTGCCCTCGACCGGAATGAGTGGCTCGACTGGGTCTTCATCCTCGTGTTCATCGGGATGACGGTGATGGCCGGTCACCTAGCCTGGATCTGCGGAATCGAGCGGATGCTGCCGGCATCTCGCATCGCTGAGGTCGAAGATCTGGATGACGAGCTTCGTCAGGCGCTCGGCGCGCGCCCCTACTGATCTCGCCACGCGCCGGCGTCGGAGGGCACACAGGGCCGCCCTCCCGAAGGAGAGCGGCCCCGTGTCGTTAGAACCTTGGTGTCAGCCGAGGATCATCGACTTGCGCAGGTCCTTGTTGAGCTGGGAGATCACGTCGAGCGGGATCTCCTTGGGGCAGGCGGCGGCGCACTCACCGATGTTGGTGCAGCCACCGAAGCCCTCGGCGTCGTGCTGGCCGACCATGGACTGCACGCGGGAGTAGCGCTCCGGCTGGCCCTGCGGCAGCTCACCGAGGTGGGTGATCTTCGCGCCCAGGAACAGCGACGCGGAGCCGTTGGGGCAGGCGGCGACGCAGGCGCCGCAGCCGATGCAGGTGGCCGTGTTGAACGCCCGCATGGCCTTGTCGCGCGGCGCCGGCACCGAGTTGGCCTCGGGGGCCGAGCCGGTGTTGGCCGAGATGTAGCCGCCGTTCTGGATGATCCGGTCGAACGCGGAGCGGTCGACGATCAGGTCCTTGACGATCGGGAACGAGGTGGCGCGCCACGGCTCGATGGTGATCGTGTCGCCGTCCTTGAACGAGCGCATGTGCAGCTGGCAGGTCGTGGTGACCTCCGGGCCGTGCGCCTCGCCGTTGATCATCAGCGAACACATGCCGCAGATGCCCTCGCGACAGTCCGAGTCGAACGCGACCGGCTCCTCGTCGTTGTGCAGGAGCTGCTCGTTGAGCAGGTCGAGCATCTCGAGGAACGACATGTCCGAGGACACCCCGTCGAGCTCGTACGTCTTGAGCGCACCCTTCTCGGACGCGTTGGCCTGCCGCCAGATCTTGAGGGTGAGCTTCACTTGTAGGACCTCTGCTTCATCTCGATGGCGGTGTAGATCAGGTCTTCCTTGTGGAGGATCGGGGCGCCGTCCTCGCCACCGAACTCCCAGGCCGCGACGTAGGCGAACTCGTCGTCGTGACGCAGCGCCTCGCCGTCCTCGGTCTGCGACTCGGCCCGGAAGTGGCCGCCGCAGGACTCGCGCCGGTTGAGCGCGTCGATGCACATGAGCTCACCGAGCTCGATGAAGTCGGCGACACGGCCGGCCTTCTCGAGGTCCTGGTTGAGGGAGTCGGCCGAGCCGAGGACCTTGACGTTGGTCCAGAACTCCTTCTTGAGCTCGCGGATCAGGCCGATGGCCTTCTTGAGGCCCTCCTCGGTCCGCTCCATGCCGCAGTACTCCCACATGATCAGGCCGAGCTCCTTGTGGATGGACTCGACCGAGCGGGTGCCGTTGATGGACATGAACTTGTCGATCCGCTCCTGGACCGCCTGCTTCGCCTCGACGACCGCCGGGTGGTCCTCGGAGATGGGCTCGAACGGACCGTCGGCGAGGTATTCGCGGATGGTGTTCGGGAGCACGAAGTAGCCGTCGGCCAGACCCTGCATCAGCGCCGAGGCACCGAGGCGGTTCGCGCCGTGGTCGGAGAAGTTGGCCTCACCGGTGCAGTAGAGACCCTCGATGTTGGTCGAGAGCTCGTAGTCGACCCACAGGCCGCCCATGACGTAGTGCACGGCGGGGTAGATGCGCATCGGCAGTTCGTAGGGGTTCTCACCCGTGATCCGCTCGTACATGTCGAGGAGGTTGTCGTACTTCTCCTCGATCGCGGCCTTGCCGAGGCGCTCGATCGCGGCACCCAGGTCGAGGTAGACGCCGCGGCGGAACTTCTTCACGGTGCCGTCGGGCTGGGTCTCGTCGACCTCCGGACCGACACCGCGGCCCTCGTCGCACATGTACTTCGCGGCACGCGAGGCGATGTCGCGGGGGACCAGGTTTCCGAAGGACGGGTAGATCCGCTCCAGGAAGTAGTCGCGGTCCTCCTCGGGGATCTCACGCGGGTCCTTGGCGCAGTCCTCGGCCTTCTTGGGCACCCAGATGCGGCCGTCGTTACGCAGGGACTCCGACATCAGGGTCAGCTTCGACTGGTGGGCACCGGTCACCGGGATGCAGGTCGGGTGGATCTGCGTGTAGCAGGGGTTGGCCATGTAGGCGCCCTTGCGGTGCGCACGCCACGTGGCGGTGACGTTGGACCCCATCGCGTTGGTGGAGAGGTAGAAGACGTTGCCGTAGCCGCCGGTCGCGAGGACGACCACGTCGGCCAGGTGGGTCTCGATCTCGCCGGTGACCATGTCGCGGGCGATGATGCCGCGGGCCTTGCCGTCGGCGACGATCAGCTCGAGCATCTCGTGACGCGTGAACTGCTCCACGGTGCCGGCGGCGACCTGGCGCTCCATGGCCTGGTAGGCGCCGATGAGGAGCTGCTGCCCCGTCTGGCCGCGGGCGTAGAACGTACGCGACACCTGCACGCCACCGAAGGAGCGGTTGTCGAGGAGGCCGCCGTACTCGCGGGCGAAGGGCACGCCCTGGGCCACGCACTGGTCGATGATGTTCACCGACTCCTCGGCGAGGCGGTAGACGTTGGACTCGCGGGCGCGGTAGTCGCCGCCCTTGACCGTGTCGTAGAAGAGGCGGTAGGCCGAGTCGCCGTCGCCCTTGTAGTTCTTGGCGGCGTTGATGCCGCCCTGGGCGGCGATCGAGTGGGCGCGACGCGGGGAGTCCTGGTAGCAGAAGGACTTCACGTTGTAGCCGGCCTCGCCGAGCGTGGCGGCAGCGGCGCCGCCGGCCAGGCCGGTGCCGACGATGATGATCGACAGCTTGCGGCGGTTGGCCGGGTTGACCAGGCGGTTCTCGAACTTGCGGGTCGTCCAGCGCTCCGCGATCGGGCCGGTCGGGGCCTTCGGGTCGACCAGCTTGTCGCCGAGCACGTAGTAGCCCGCGGCGTCGTCGGATTTCTGGACCGGTGCCTCGTTGGTCGGGGTGAGGCCGGGCAGGTAGTGGGTTCCAGCAGCCATGTGTCAGATGTCCTTACGAGATGACGCCGAAGACGGTGAACAGGGGAACCAGCGAGAAGCCGCCGGCGACCACGATCGCGACGACCCAGCCGGCGACGCGGGCCCTGGCACGCGACTCAGCGGTGTTGGTGAACCCGAGCGTCTGGATGGCGCTGAAGGTGCCGTGGTGCAGGTGGAACGCGAGCGCGAGCATCGCGAGCAGGTAGATGACGACCATCCACCACTGCTCCGGCTGGAACGCCGCGGTCAGCAGCCGGAACGGGTTCTCGGTGACCTCAGCAGCCTGTCCGCCCGCACCCACGTTGATCTTCACGATGGTGAACTGGAGCAGGTGCCAGACGACGAAGAGGAGCAGGGCCACGGCGCCCCAGCGCATGGTGCGCGAGGAGAGCGACGAGGCCTTGTTCTTCTTCACCGCGTACTTCACCGGGCGCTGCGCGTGGGCGCGCATCGAGAGGGCCACCGCCGAGCCGACGTGGGCCACCAGTGAGCCCAGCAGGACCACCCGGAGGATCCAGAGGAGACCGCCGTAGGGAAGGTACGGCTCCCCGAACGTACGCAGGTGCTCGGCGTACTCGTTGTAGGCGAGCTCGCCGCTGAACGCTTTGAGGTTGCCGTACATGTGCACCAGCACAAACAGGATGAAGACGATGCCGCTGGCCGCCATAAGGAGCTTCAGGGCGATCGTCGAGCGCGTCGACCGCGCGCCTTTGATCAGAGTCGTGGTTGCCACGGCACGCACGCTACTACTCCCGATACCTGAACTTGTACGCAGGGAGTATGTGACATTCACGGCCCGAAGTGGCCGGATGGAGTTACCGACGAGTAACGCAGGTATGGGTTAGGCAAGCCTAACAGCGGGACCCGCATTCTCGGACGGAGAGGCGTGAGATCGTGAGGATCGGACGTCGTTCAGTGTGACCAGACGGGTCAAGAGGTCGTCGACGGCATCGGTCCACGGGCGGGTCGCGGCGAGCTCCCGGCCGCGGTCGCCGAGCAGGTGCCGACGGGGGTCGGAGACGACCGATGCGACCGCGTCGGCGAGCTCTCGGCTGCGTGCCGGGTCGTAGAGGATCCCGGTCTCCATGTGCTGCACGATCTCGGCAGCCGCGCCGGCGCGCGGAGCGACCACCGGAACGGCGCTGGCCGCGGCCTCACGCAGGATGTGGCCGCATCCCTCCTCCTCGCCGGGGTGGACGAGAACGTCGAGCGAGGCCAGTGCGATGGCCAGGTCGCCGGTGCCCAGCGGCCCGGTCAGCTTGGCCTGCGGGACCCGCTGCCTGAGCCAGCCGCGCTGGGGTCCGTCGCCGATGATGACGAGGCGGATGCCGGGCACGGCGGTGAGCTCGGCGAGGCGGCGTACGCCATGGCTCTTGGCCAGGTTTCCGGCGTAGCCGACCACGACCAGCGGGGTCGGTCGGGACTTGGCCCGGGACCAGCGCCGGTGGAGCCAGTCGTCGCGCAGACTGGGGGAGAAGGCGGCCGTGTCGACCCCGGGCTCCCACACCTCGGCGGCCACGTCGATCGAGGCGAGCACGCGCCGCAGCCACTCGCTTGTGACGAAGATCTCATCGGCGTACGCCGCGATCGAGGTGCTCCAGGTGAGCGCCGCCTTGGGGGCGAGCGGGGACTGCTGGACGACCAGCGTGGTCGCCGCGGCTGCGGTCGGGGACGCGAGCGCCTTGCGACCCAGGCGGCCCGGGTCGAAGGCGATCACGACGTCCGGGTCGAAGGACTCCAGGGCGCTGCGTACCTGGCGGCCGGTCTTGGCGATCGGCGAGATCCGCACGACCCGGCTGTTGCGGTAGACCGAGAGGCCGGGGCCGGGAGCGATGAACCGCACCTCGTGTCCCGACTCGATCATGCGGTCGGCGATGGCCTTCACCGTGGTTGTGACACCATCGATGGTAGGAAAGAAGCTCTCGGTGACCAGCGCCATCTTCATGGGACCAGCGTCCTGCTCGGGGATGGCGAGAGCGCGACACGTGCGTTGATCTGGGATGAATCATCGGCACCAGTAGACGACCAGCGTGATGAGGACAATCAGTGGCGGTATCCCAACGGGTCCGGACGCTTTCGGCGGCACTCGCGGTGGCCGGTGTCGTAGGCGGAGCGATGGGACTGGCGGGCTGCGGTCATGCCCCCACCCAGCGGCCGTCGGCCGAGCACTCCCCGCAGCCGTCGACCGCGACGCCCGCCTTCGAGATGCCGGTCCAGAAGCCCAACCTGCTGATGATCACGGTCGATGACCTCGCCTCCATCGACATGGACTACCTGCCGAGCGTGAAGAGGCTCGTCGGGCAGAGCGGTGTCACCTTCACCGACGCGGTCTCACCGACGCCGATCTGCGTGCCGGCCCGCGCCTCGCTGCTCTCCGGGCAGTACGCCCACAACCACGGCGCCCACACCATCCATGGTCCCGAGGGCGGCTACCCGTCCTTCGACGACTCCGCCACCGTGGCCACCTCGCTGCAGGAGGCGGGCTACACGACCGTCTTCACCGGGAAGTACCTCAACGAGTACGGCGAGGAGGGGACCGAGCGCGACCTGCCTCCGGGGTGGGACGAGTGGCGCGCGACCGTCGACCCGTCGACCTACAACTATCTGGGCGCGAAGTTCAACGTCAACGGCCACCTGGTGAAGCCGAAGGGCTACTCGACCACCGTCATCACCCAGCAGGCGGAGGCGGCGCTGCGGGACGCGAGGAAGAAGTCCGGGGCCGAGGCGAAGCCGTGGTTCCAGTGGGTCAACTACGTGGCGCCGCACCTCGGCGGGCCGACGGAGAAGGGCGACCCGAAGCAGCGCTTCCCCGGCACGAAGGGGGCGATCGGCGTACCGGTGCCCGACAAGCAGGACCGGGACGCGTACGCCGACAAGCCGATCCCGCCGCAGCCCAACCTGTTCCCGGACAAGCGCAAGGAGTTCCCCCGGGGGTCGCCGTCCCGGAAGAACCCGTCGCAGGTCGAGAAGGACGCCTTCCGGCTCTCCTACCAACGGCGGATCGAGTCGGCGCGCAGCCTGGACCGCAACATCGCCTCCCTGCTCGGTCGGCTGAAGAAGAGCGGCGAGCTGAAGCGGACGTTGGTCGTCTTCACGTCCGACAACGGCTTCTCGACCGGCTACCACAACTTCAACGGCAAGCTCTGGTACTACGAGGAGTCGCTGCAGATCCCGGTGCTGATGAGCGGCCCCGGCGTGCCGAAGGGGCGCACGGTCGCGACCACGCTCACCAACCCGGACATCGCCACGACGCTGCTCGCGGCGGCCGGCGCCGAGGACCCGCACGAGCCGGACGGCATCGACATCCTGCCGTGGCTGCGCGCGCCCCAGCAGGTGCGTGTCGTCCCGATCGAGGCCTGGCCGACGGCCGACGGGACCTCGCGGCTCTGGTCCGGTGTGCGCGTGGGGCGGTGGACCTACGTCGAGCTCACGACCGGTGGGGTCGAGCTCTACGACCGCACCAACGACCCCTACGAGATGAACAACCTCGCCAAGGACCCGGCCTATGCCGAGACGGTCTCGCAGCTGGCCGACCTGACCGACAAGTATCGCGACTGCGCCGGCGACGACTGCCCCAAGAAGATGTACGCCGCGGATGGACCGCTTGATCTGGCAGGACTCTGACGGGTTAAAGTAGACTAAATAACTCATATTACTTGGGAGTGTTTGGTCATGCCGGTCGGCAACCTGTTCACGCGTCGCAAGCGTGCTGCCGTGGCGACGGCTGCGATGAGCGCCCTCGCCGTGACCGGCCTGGTGCACGAGCCGGCCGCCGTGGCGGCGGCCCCGTCGCGTACGCCTGCGGTGGAACGGCCCGTCGCGAAGCCGAACCTGCTGATGGTGACGGTCGACGACCTCTCCTACCTCGACATGGACTATCTGCCGCAGGTGCGCAAGCTCGTCGAGAAGACCGGGGTCTCCTTCTCCGAGGGGATCGCGCCGACGCCGATCTGCGTGCCGGCGCGGGCCTCGCTGCTGACCGGGCAGTACGCCCACAACCACGGTGCCCGCACGATCGAGGGGCCCCACGGTGGATATGCCGCCTTCGACGACTCCTCGACGGTCGCGACGTCGCTGCAGGAGGCGGGCTACTCGACGATCCTGGCCGGGAAGTACCTCAACGGCTACGGCGAGGGTTCGACTCGCGGTGATGTGCCGCCCGGCTGGGACCAGTGGCGCGCGACCGTCGATCCGTCGACCTACAACTTCCGCTCGCCGAAGTTCAACGTCAACGGCGAGATCATCAAGTCGAAGGGCTACTCCTCGACCGTTATCACCGAGCAGGCGAAGGCGGGGATCGCGGCCGAGCGCGGGTCGGGGAAGCCCTGGTTCACCTGGGTCAACTACGTGGCGCCGCACCACGGCGGGCCCTCGGGGCCGGACGATCCCAAGAAGATCTACCCCGGCACCGACGCCGCGCTGTCGGTGACCGTGCCCGACCGGCAGGATCGCGGGTTCTACGACAACGTCCGGATCCCGGCGCGCCCCAACCTCTTCCCCGAGGACACCTCCGGCTATGCCAAGGGCTCGCCCGGGCGTGGGAAGTTCAACCCGCGGAAGAAGGACGCGCTCCGGATCGCCTACCAGCGCCGCCTCGAGGCCATCCGTAGCCTGGACCGCAACATCTCCTCGCTGCTGGGTGGGCTGAGGAAGAGCGGCGAGCTGAAGCGGACGCTGGTCGTCTTCACCTCCGACAACGGCTTCTCGAACGGCTATCACAACCTCAACGGCAAGCTGTGGCACTACGACGAGTCGCTCCGGATCCCGGTGCTGATGAGTGGTCCCGGCGTGCCCCGCGGCCGGACGGTGCGGACCCCCGTCACCAACCCGGATCTCGCCGCGACGCTGCTGGCAGCGGCCGGTGCCCGGCCGCCGCGGGCGCCCGACGGGATCGACATCATGCCGTGGCTGCGGGCGCCCGAGCAGGTGCGCGCGATCCCGATCGCCGGCTGGCGGGTCACCGACGGGAGCAGGCAGCTGTGGTCCGGCGTCCGGGTCGGCTCCTGGACCTACGCCCGCCTGCACACCGGCCAGGTCGAGGTCTACGACCGCTCCTCGGACCCCTACGAGCAGCACAACCTCGCCGCCGACCCGCCTGTCGCGGAGACGGTGAAGGCACTTGCCCGGCTGGCTGCTCGCTACGAGGACTGCGCCGCCTCGACGTGTCCGAAGGATCTGTACGCCGCCGGGCGGGCCCTCGACCTGGAGGGGCTGTGACGGGCGCTGTGACCAGGGTCGGCGACCTGGAGCGTGAGGCCGCGCGGGCGCGGCTCGTCGAGGCGTACGCCGCGGGGCGGATCGACGCACCCGAGCTGGAGACGCGCGCCGAGGCGGTGTGGGGCGCGGCCCGGGCCGTCGAGCTCGCCGCGGTGGTCGACGACCTGGGTGAGGATCCTGTCTCGCCGGGCGGGGCAGACTCCCGATTCGTACGGGATCTCCTGGTGTTCCTGATCTGCGGCGCGATCGCTGTCGCGGCCTGGCACCTCACCGGCCGAGGTTTCTTCTGGCCGGTGTGGGTGCTGGTCTACACGGGCCTGCCGCTGCTGCGGTTCCTGATCCCTAGGAGCGCCACGCACACCTGATGTGCCTCACGCTCCTAGGGTCCGGTTGGCCTTCATGGGATAACTGGATCATGGGAGTCTCGGGGGAGTCTCGTGCGGGCGATGACGGGTGGGAGCGCGAACGGCTGCGTCTACAGCTGGAGAGTCAGCGCAGGATGCAGGACGGGGTGCTCACCCATGCTCAGCTCGTGGCGGCCGGCCTGACACGTGCGGATCTGGCGAGGATGCAGCGGCGCAACGAGCTGAGGCGGGTGCATCCGCGGGTCTATGTCGACCACACCGGTCCGCTCAACTGGCATCAGCGAGCATGGGCGGCTGTCCTCTATGCCGCTCCTGCCTATCTGTACGGCCCGAGCGCGGAACCCCCGAGGACGGAGCAGCTCGCGCGCCCGGGATTCGTCCCCGGTCCGATCCATGTCGCGATCGATCAGTCGCGCCGGGTCAAGACGCAGCCAGGCATCGTGATCCACAGGATCACCAACCTGGAGAGCCACGCCTATGGCGGCACTCCACCGCGGCTGAGGCTCGAGGACAACGCGTTGGCGATGGCACATGAGGCACGCTCGGACATCGACACGGTGGCGAGTCTCGCCAACGTCGTCGGGCGGTCGTACGTCACGCCGGACTCGCTGCGTGCAGCCCTCCACCGCTTCCCGTCGCTGCGCCGGCGAGCGTGGATCGCGACGATCATCGACGACCTGGAGTCCGGGACACACTCCGTCCTCGAGCACGGCTATCTCACCAAGGTCGAGCGCGCCCATGGCCTGCCGCAGTCCGACAGGCAGGTTCCGCGCATCTCGCCGAGTGGCAGCCAGTTCCGCGATGTCGAGTACGAGGCGTACGGACTCGTGGTCGAGCTCGACGGCGCGCTGGGGCATGACACCTGGCGGGATCAGGCCCGCGACGCGGACCGTGCTCTCGACGACCTGGCCGCGACCGGTGCGGTGACCGCGCGGCTGCGCTGGCATCAGGTCTATGACTCGCCCTGTCGCACGGCCCTTTCCCTGGTTCGGATCCTGAGGTCGCGAGGCTGGGCGGGACGCCCGGTGGCCTGTTCGGATTCCTGCCCGATCGGGGCAGAGCCTTAGGAGTGCCAGGCACATCGGGTGTGTCTGGCACTCCTGGGGTTCGTGCCGAGAAAGCGTGTCGGGCGGGACGAAGCCGCGGTGCACATCGACGGTCCGGTGCGTTCAACTCGACGACGCGTCTCAGTTAGCGGTTGTAAACCTCACACTTTGTGGTCACCGCCACTTCATCCGCCTAAGGTTCGATCCATGAACGACGCCGCTCGCGCCGACTCGTTGCGCCTTGCCCAGCCGGCGGATGCCCATTCCCAGGCAGAGTGGGAGGCGGCGACCGCTGCTGTCCTCCGCAAGAGTGGTCGGCTGAGCGCCGACGACGCCGACTCTCTCGTCTGGGACAAGCTGGCCCGCACCTCACTCGACGGACTCCGGATCGCCCCGCTCGGGCTGCCGGGCACGTCCTTCGCTGACGAGGCGCGCCCCACGCGCGCCGGCGCCTGGGACATCCGCTCCCTGGTCTCCGGCCTGTCCGGGGTGGACGCCAAGGCTGCCAACGAGGCCGCCCTGGTCGACCTGGACGGTGGGGTCTCCTCGCTGTGGGTGGCCGCCGACGAGACCACCGACCTGAACGTACTGCTCGACAAGGTCCTCCTCGACCTGGCGCCCGTCGTGCTCGACGCGCCGATCGGTGCGGTGAAGGTCGCCCAGAACCTGCTCGCCCTGATCGCCGAGCGTGGCACCGGGCTGCACGCCGCCACCAACCTGGGTGCCGACCCGATGGGTGCGCTGCTGCGCGACCTGCCGCTGGCGCCCGACGAGGCGTTCGCCGAGCTGGTCGACCTGGCCCGTCTGGCCCAGGGGATCGGCGTGCGCGCGATCGTCGTCGACGCCACCGCTGCCCATGATCTCGGTGCCTCCGACGTGCAGGAGCTCGGCTGGTCGATCGCGGTCGGCGTCGCCTACCTGCGCGCGCTGACCGAGGCCGGGTTCTCGCCGGCCGTCGCGGCGAGCCTCATCGAGTTCCGTTACGCGGCCACCGACGAGCAGTTCCCGACCATCGCCAAGCTCCGCGCCGCGCGTCAGCTGTGGGCTCGCGTCCTCCAGCTCTCCGGCGCCGAGGGCGTCGAGATGCGCATCCACGCGGTCAGCTCGCGGCCGATGCTGTCGAAGTACGACCCCTACGTGAACATGCTGCGCGGCACCGTTGCGGCCTTCGCCGCCGGTGTCGGCGGGGCGGACGCGGTGACCGTGCTGCCCTTCGACTCCGCCAACGGGGTGCCGGACGGGTTCGGGCGCCGGATCGCCCGCAACGTGTCCCACCTGCTGATCGACGAGTCCCACGTCGCGGCCGTCGCCGACCCCGCCGGTGGCTCCTACGCCGTCGAGCAGCTGACCGCCGACATGGCCGCCGCCGGCTGGGAGGCGTTCATCCAGCTCGAGGAGGAGTGGACCGGGGCCAACGCCGTCGGTGGCCACGACTTCTCGCCGTTCCGTGACCGGATCGCCGCGGTCTCCGCGGAGCGGGAGAAGGCGATCGCGCGCCGCAAGCGCCCGATCACCGGGCTCACCGAGTTCCCCAACCTCGCCGAGACGCTCCCCGAGCGGCCGGTCGACCCGCTCAACGAGCGGGTGGTGCGCTACGGCGCCTCCTTCGAGGCCCTCCGCGACACTCCCGCCACCGCCAAGGTCTTCCTGGCCACTCTCGGCACCGTCGCCCAGCACACCGCCCGGGCGACCTTCGCGACCAACCTCCTCGCCGCCGGCGGCATCGGCGTCGAGGTCGCGGGTGCCACCGCGGACGCCGAGGACCTGGCCGGGAAGCATCGAGCGGCCGGTGCGCCGCCGGTCGTCTGCCTGGCCGGCTCGGACAAGACGTACGCCGAGTGGGGCGCGGCCGCGATCGCGGCCCTGCGCGAGGCCGGCGCCACGCACGTGATCATCGCCGGGAAGCCCGACGCCGTCGACGCCGAGGTGGACGACGCCGCCTCGATGGGTGTCGACGCGCTCGCCTTCCTGACCGCTACGAGGGAGAAGCTCTCATGACGATTCCCGGCTCCTTCAAAGGGATCCCGCTGAACGGCGACGAAGCCCCGATCGCCTCGTCCACCGGTGTGACCGGTGAGGGATGGCTGAGCCCCGAGGGCATCGAGATCCAGCCGGCGTACGGGCCTGCGGATCTGGACGGCCTCGACGCGCTCGACACGTTCCCGGGCCTGAGCCCGTTCCTGCGCGGGCCCTACCCGACGATGTACACGACCCAGCCGTGGACCATCCGGCAGTACGCCGGCTTCTCGACCGCGGAGGAGTCCAACGCGTTCTACCGCCGCAACCTGGCGGCCGGCCAGAAGGGCCTGAGCGTCGCCTTCGACCTGGCTACCCACCGCGGCTACGACTCCGACCACCCGCGGGTGCGCGGTGACGTCGGCATGGCCGGTGTCGCGATCGACTCCATCTACGACACCAGGACGCTGTTCGACGGCATCCCGCTGGACCAGATGTCGGTCTCGATGACCATGAACGGTGCGGTGCTGCCGGTGCTGGCGCTCTACATCGTGGCCGCCGAGGAGCAGGGGGTGCCGCCCGAGAAGCTGGCCGGGACCATCCAGAACGACATCCTCAAGGAGTTCATGGTCCGCAACACCTACATCTACCCGCCGGCGGCGTCGATGCGGATCATCGGCGACATCTTCTCCTACACCGCCGCGAAGATGCCCCGGTTCAACTCGATCTCGATCTCCGGCTACCACATGCAGGAGGCCGGCGCGACGGCCGACCTCGAGCTCGCCTACACGCTGGCCGACGGTGTCGAGTACCTGCGGACCGGTCTGGCCGCGGGCCTCGACGTGGACGCGTTCGCCCCTCGCCTGAGCTTCTTCTGGGCGATCGGGATGAACTTCTTCATGGAGGTCGCCAAGATGCGCGCGGCCCGGGCTCTCTGGTCCCGGCTCGTGAGCCAGTTCGACCCGAAGAACCCCAAGTCGCTCTCCCTGCGGACCCACTCCCAGACGAGCGGGTGGTCGCTGACCGCTCAGGACGTCTTCAACAACGTCGGCCGCACCGCGATCGAGGCGATGGCCGCGACCCAGGGTCACACCCAGTCGCTGCACACCAACGCCCTCGACGAGGCGATCGCGCTGCCGACCGACTTCTCCGCCCGCATCGCCCGCAACACCCAGCTGCTCCTGCAGCAGGAGAGCGGCACCACCGAGATCATCGACCCGTGGGGCGGCTCCTACTACGTCGAGAAGCTCACCCACGATCTCGCCGAGCGCGCCTGGGCCCACATCCAGGAGGCCGAGGCGGCCGGCGGCATGGCCAAGGCGATCGAGCAGGGCATCCCGAAGATGCGCATCGAGGAGGCCGCGGCCCGCACCCAGGCGCGGCTCGACTCCGGCGCCCAGAAGCTGATCGGCGTCAACACCTTCCGGCTGCCCTCCGAGGACCCGCTCGACGTGCTCAAGGTCGACAACGACCAGGTCTACAAGCAGCAGGTCGCCAAGCTGGAGCGGCTGCGCGCGGAGCGCGACGACGAGGACGTACGCCGGGCGCTGGAGGCCATCACGAACGCGGCCGGGGCCGAGAAGTCCGGGGCGAGCCTGGAGGGCAACCTGCTCGCGCTGGCCGTCGACGCGGCCCGCGCCAAGGCGACCGTCGGGGAGATCTCCGACGCGATGGAGAAGGCGTGGGGGCGGCACCAGGCCGTCATCCGTACGATCTCCGGTGTGTACCGGGACGAGGCGACGACGTCGGGGGACTCCAAGGTGAGCGAGGTGCTGAAGGCGACCAAGGAGTTCGAGGAGGCCGAGGGTCGCCGCCCGCGCATCCTGGTCGCGAAGATGGGCCAGGACGGCCACGACCGTGGTCAGAAGGTCGTGGTCTCGGCCTTCGCCGACCTCGGCTTCGACGTCGACGTAGGCCCGCTGTTCTCCACCCCGGAGGAGGTCGCGCAGCAGGCGGTCGACGCCGACGTACACATCGTCGGGGTCTCCTCGCTGGCTGCCGGTCACCTCACGCTGCTCCCCGCGCTCAAGGCGGCGCTGGAGGAGCAGGGGCGCCCGGACATCATGATCGTCATCGGCGGCGTCATCCCGCCCGACGACGTGGCCACGCTCGAGCAGATGGGCGCTGCCGCGGTCTTCCTCCCGGGCACCGTCATCGCCGACTCGGCGCTCGACCTGCTCGCTCGCCTGCGGGAACAGCTCGATCACTGATCCATCGCGAATGTCCTCGCCGGAGGCGTAGGGCTCGTCTAGCCTCAGAGCTGTGACGGACCTACGCCCCGGGCGGGCATCCGGGGACGGGCTGGTGAGGGTCGGGGCCTACGAGATCCTCACCAAGCTCGGTGAGGGCGGCATGGGCGTCGTCCACCTGGCCCGCCACGAGGAGACCGGTGAGCGGGTGGCGCTGAAGGTGCTGCGTACGCATGTCGTGGGGGACGAGGAGACCCGCGCCCGGCTCGAGCGCGAGGTGCGGTCGCTGCGGCAGGTGCGCAGCCCCTGGATCGCCGAGATCGTCGACGCCGACCCCTATGCGGAGCTTCCCTACGTCGCGACCCGCTACGTGCCGGGGCCGACCCTGTACGACCGGATCAAGGACGACGGCCCCGTCCGCGGCGAGGACCGCTTCTGGCTGGCGCGCTGCCTGGCAGGTGGCGTCGCCGCCTGCCACGACGCCGGCGTGCTGCACCGCGACGTCAAGCCCTCCAACGTGGTGATGGAGGGGCGTACGCCGGTGCTCATCGACTTCGGGCTCGCCCGGGTCGCCGACGATCCCAAGATCACCCTCACCGGGTGGCTGGTCGGCACGCCGGGCTATCTGGCGCCGGAGATCCTCGAGGGGACACCCGCGACGCCGGCGAGCGACGTGCACTCGTGGGCGGCCACGACCGCCTATGCGCTGCTGGGCAGGCCGCCGTTCGGGACCGGGCCGTCGATGGCCGTCCTGGATCGCGTACGTCGCGGCCAGCACGATCTCGACGGGATCGATGGTTCGATGCGGGATGTCCTGACGGCCGCGCTCGCGACGGATCCCGCCGACCGCCCGGGCCTCGAGGAGCTGCGCGAGTGGCTGATGGAACCCGAGGTGCCGTGGTCCGGGGGCGATGCCGCGGCGGTGACGAAGGTGCTGCCGCTGACGATGCCGCTGACCGCCGCATCGGTGGACGCGGGGCTGAAGCCGACGCTGGTCGACCCGGACGCTGCCGGCGACGCGGTGACCGAGGTGGCGGAGGTGGCGGAGGTGGCGGAGGTGGCGGAGGTGGCGGAGACCGACGAGGTGCCGCCGACGGCCGTGACCGTCGCGGAAGCGCCTGTCGAACCGCTGGTGGTGCGCCGGTTCGACCCGCACTCGACACCCCCACCCGCGCCGCCACCCGAGCCGGGTTGGAGCCCACCCAGCAAGCACGCCAACCTCAAGCGCTGGCCAGGCCCGATGCACTTCCTGATCCTGGTCGCGCTCGCCGCGATCCTGGCCGGGGTCGTCGCTGCGTACCCGTTCCTGGGCGCCGCCCTGCTCGGCGTCGGGGTCTGGCTGCTGCGTGCCGCGTCGCTCTCCTCCGACCACCTGACGAAGCGCCGCGAGGCGCGCGGGCGGAAGTGGTACGACGGGCCGTGGGCGCTCATCCGCTCGCCGTGGGACCTGGTGCGCGCCATCCCCGGCACGGCGGCGCTGACCACGCTGACCGGGGTGATCGCGGCCGCTGTCGGTGTGGGCTTCCTGGCGCTGGGCGTGCCGCTGACCGCCGTGCTCTACGCCGCCGCGCTGACCTTCATGTCCGCCGCCTGGCTCGCCTCGCAGCGGGTCCGCGACACCGTCGGGCCGGTCGCCCGCGCCGCCTCCTCTCCTTCCCAGAGATGGTTCGTCGCCGTCGTCGGCTTGGCGATCATCGCCGCAGCCATCGCCTGGTACGTGCTGCAGGCGGGTGTCTCGTGGGTGCCCCTGGACGACGCCCGGTCGAGCCGGCTCCCCGACGTCCTCCGCGACGTCCTGCGACGCGCTCGGTGATCAGGGCGCGGCCGCTCGGAGCCGCTCGAGCAGCGGCGGGGCGGCCTCGGCGAGGAACCGGTCCTGGGTGTCGTCGCCGATCTGCACCAGCGCGACGTCGGTGAAGCCTGCCTTCCAGTAGGCCGAGACCGCCTCGACGATCGCGTCCAGGTCGGGGCCGCACGGCACCGACCTGGCGACGTCCTCGGGACGGACGAGCTGGGTGGCCGCGGCGAAGCCGGCCGGCGTGGGCAGATTGGCGTTGACCTCCCAGCCACCGCTGAACCAGCGCATCTGCTCGTGCGCACGGCGTACGGCGGTCTCCTCGTCGGGGTCCCAGCAGATCGGGATCTGGCCGATCGCGCGGGCCTCGGAGCCGATCCGCCTGGCGCCCTCGACACCGTTCCAGGTGTCGACCAGCGACGCCTCGGGCTCGACGGCGATCAGGTGGTCGGCGAGCGGCGCGAGCTCCTCGATGGCGCGTTCGCCGCCCACGGCGAGCCCGATCTCGACGGGCTCCTCGGGGAGGTCCCAGATGCGGGCGGAGTCGACCTGGAAGTACTCACCGCGGTGGTCGACGAGCTCGCCGGTGTGCAGGTCGCGGATGATCCCGACCGCCTCGCGGAGCATCGCGTGCCGTTCCTGGACCGCGGGCCAGCCCTGGCCGACGGCATGCTCGTTGAGGTTCTCGCCGGAGCCGAGGCCGAGCCGGAAGCGCCCTTCGGCGAGCAGCTGCACGGTGGCGGCCTTCTGCGCCACCACGGCCGGGTGGTAGCGGAGCGTCGGGCAGGTGACGTACGTCATCAGGCCCACGCGCGAGGTGGCATGGGCGACCGCGCCGAGCACGCTCCAGGCGTACGGCGCGTGCCCCTGCTCCGTCAGCCACGGCGAGTAGTGGTCGCTCATCACCTCGAAGTCGAAGCCGGCCTCCTCGGCGGAGGATGCGTACCGGACGAGGTCGCGAGGTCCGCTCTGCTCGGTGAACAGGGTGTAGCCGAGATCCGTCATGCCTGTTCGGTACCCATGTCCTGGGTGGCCATTCGTGCAGTCACAGTCGCGCCAGGAGCGCTCCACCGTGGATGCCGACGACCTGGCCCGTGGTGAAGCCGGCTTCCGGCGAGCCAAGGTGAGCCACCAGCGCGGCGATCTCCTCAGGGGCGCCGGGGCGTCCGACGGGGATCTGCGAGGTGCGCTGCGCGATCAGCTCAGGGCTGCGGCGGGAGTCCCAGAACTCGGTGTCCGGGACGAAACCGGGAGCGACCGCGTTGGCGGTGATCCCGTCCGCCGCGACCTCCGCCGCGAGCCCGGTGATCCAGGTGTTGATCGCGCCCTTGGAGGCTCCGTAGGACCCCGGGCCGCGCAGCGCCGCGATCGAGCTCATCGCGACGATCCGGCCGCCCGGCCGGGCCAGTCTGGACAACAGCGCCTCGACCGGGAGCACCGCGGTGAGCACGTTGAGCCGGTAGTCGGCCGCCCAGTCGTGGGCCAGCGCCTCGAGGTCGTCGCCGGTCGAGGGCGTGAGGCCGCCGGCATTGAGGACGAGCACGTCCACGCGGTCGGGGCAGGCATCGGCCAGGGCACGTACGTCGTCCGGATCGGCGCAGTCGGCGACGACGTACGTGACCCGGTCGGCCCCGACGGCGGCGTTGATCTCCTTGGTCGCGGTCTCGAGCACCTCGGCCCGGCGACCGACGATGGTCACCTCGAGCCCGTCCGCCGCCAGCCGATCGGCGATCGCGCGTCCCAGCCCGGTCCCGCCGCCTGTCACCACCGCTGTTCTCGTCATCTCGGTCACGTCGGTCGAGCGTACCGGCGCTCACCAGGCTCCGCTGGTCGAGCCGGACCGCGGGTGCCGGGTGTTCTTGGCTAAGGTGCTGGCCATGCCAGGGCCCGACGTACAAGACCTCCTCGACGGCATCAGCGACGGCAAGCGGGCGGCGGTGTCACGGGCGATCACGCTCGTGGAGTCGACCAAGCCCCAGCACCGCGACATCGCGCGCGAGCTGCTCACCAAGCTCCCCGCGGGCGACACCGTGCGGGTCGGGATCTCCGGTGTCCCCGGGGTCGGCAAGTCCACCTTCATCGAGGCGCTCGGCAGCCGGCTGACGGCCAACGGCCTCAAGGTCGGGGTACTGGCGGTCGACCCGTCGTCGGTACGCACCGGCGGCTCCGTCCTGGGCGACAAGACGCGTATGCAGCGGCTCTCGGTGGATCCCAACGCCTTCATCCGGCCCTCTCCGTCCGCCGGGACGCTCGGCGGCGTCGCCAGGGCGACCGTGCAGGCGATGGCCGTGCTGGAGGCGGCCGGCTACGACGTGATCCTCGTCGAGACGGTCGGCGTCGGCCAGTCCGAGGTGACCGTGGCGGGGATGGTGGACACGTTCCTGTTCCTCACCATCGCGCGCACCGGTGACCAGCTGCAGGGGATCAAGAAGGGCATCCTGGAGATCTCCGACGTGATCGCGGTCAACAAGGCCGACCCGAACGACCCCCACCGCGCCCAGGAGGCGCGCGCGGCCGCGCGTGAGCTCGCCGGCGCGCTCCGGCTGGTGCGCTCCCGCGAGGAGTGGGCGCCGCCGGTGATCACCGCGTCGGCGCTCCACGACGACGGGGTCGACTCGGTCTGGGAGCAGGTGATGGCACACCGCGCCCACCTCGGCGAGCACGGGCTGCGCACCAAGCGTGCCGAGCAGCAGCTCGACTTCACCTGGGCGCTCGTCCGCGACGAGCTCGACCAGCGGCTCAAGCACTCCGCGGGCGTCAAGGCGATCCGCGACCAGGTGCGTGACGAGGTGCTCTCCGGCGAGCTTCCGGCCACTGTGGCCGCGGACAGAATCCTGGCCGCCTACGACAGGGATTAGTCTGACGGGACCATGCTGGAGCCTGCTGCCTTCCTCGCCGAGCGAGTCGATGCCTACGACGCCGAGCTGACCGACCTGCGCCGGGACATCCACGCGCACCCGGAGCTGTCCTGGCAGGAGCATCGCACCACCGAGCTGATCGCCGAGCGGTTGGAGAAGGCGGGCTGGCAGGTCGACCGGCCCTCCGCGACCGGTCTCATCGCCGATCTGGGCCAGGGGGACAACGTCGTCGCGCTGCGCGGCGACATGGACGCCCTGCCCGTCGACGACGTCACCACCGACATCTGGACGAGCACCGTCCCCGGGGTCGCGCACGCCTGCGGCCACGACGTACACACCACGGCGCTGCTCGGCGCCGGTCTCGCCCTGGCCGACCTGCACCGCGAGTCACCGCTGCCCGGTGGCGTACGCCTGCTGTTCCAGCCCGCCGAGGAGGTCATGCCGGGCGGGGCGCTGCACCTGATGAGCCTGGGTGCGCTCGACGACGTGGAGCGGATCTTCGCGCTGCACTGCGACCCGACCGTGGACGTCGGGCGCGTCGGGCTCCGCTCCGGCGCGCTGACCAGCGCGGCCGACCTGATCGATGTCCACCTCAGCGGCACCGGTGGCCACACCTCGCGCCCGCACCTGACCGGCGACCTGGTCTTCGCGCTCGCCAAGGTGACCACCGAGCTGCCGGTGATCCTGAGCCGCCGGATGGACCCGCGGGCCGGCGTGAGCGTGGTCTGGGGCAAGGTCACCGCCGGCCAGATCCACAACGTGATCCCCGCCCACGGCTCGGTCGGGGGGACGGTGCGGATCCTCGACAGCGACGCCTGGAGCGAGGTCGAGCACGTGGTCCGCGAGGTCGTCGCCGAGATCATCGCGCCCTACGGGGTGACCGCCGCGGTCGACTACACCCGAGGAGTCCCGCCGGTGAGCAACGACGAGGAGTCCCACCAGATCCTCGTCGAGGCCATCCGTGAGGTGCTGGGGGAGCGGGGCGCGGTCGTCTCCGCGCAGAGCCTCGGCGGCGAGGACTTCGGCTGGTATCAGGAGCAGGTCGCGGGGTCGATGTTCCGGCTCGGCGTACGCACCCCCGGCGGCCCCACCTACGACCTCCACCAGGGCGACCTGCGCATCGACGAACGAGCGGTGGGCGTCGGCGCCAAGGTCCTGGCCGCCGCCGCCCACCGCACGCTGAGCAGGCCCAGCTAGCCTTTCCGGTAGGGCACGCCGTCGGCGGCCGGGGCGCGCGAGTTGCCGACGAGCCCGGCGACGGCGAAGATCGTCACGACGTAGGGCAGCATCAGCATGAACTGCGACGGCACCGGCGAGCCGATGACCGAGAGCACCGACTCGACGTTGGACGCGAAGCCGAAGAGCAGCGCGGCGAGCGTCGCCTTGATCGGGTCCCACTTGCCGAAGATCACCGCGGCCAGCGCGATGTAGCCCGCGCCGCCGGTCATCTCGCGGCCGAAGGACGGCACCGAGACGAGGGTGTAGGTCGCCCCGCCGATACCCGCGATGGCGCCGGCCAGCAGGACGGTGCGGTAGCGGGTGGCGATCACGTTGATGCCCACGGTGTCGGCGGCCTTCGGGTGCTCGCCGACCGCACGGACGCGGAGGCCCCACTTGGAGCGGTAGAGCGCCCAGGCGACCAGGAAGACCGCGACGTACATCATGTAGACCAGCACGGTCTGCCGGAAGAAGATCGGGCCGATCACCGGGATGCCGGACAGCACCCAGATCTCCAGGCGCGGGAAGTGGGGCGGGTTGTTGAGCGCCGCCGAGTTCTCCGAGAGCACCTGGGAGAACATGAAGCTGGTGAAGCCGATCACGAGCACGTTGAGGACGACACCGACGATGACCTGCTCGACCCAGTAGGTGATCGCGAACAGGCCGAGCAGCAGCGCGACCAGCATCCCCGCGATCATCGCTGCGATCAGGCCGACCCACGGCGAGCCGGTGAGGGAGGCGGCGATCGCGGCACCGAAGGCGCCGAAGAGCAGCTGCCCGTCGATGGCGATGTTGACGACGCCCGCCCGTTCACCGAGTACGCCACCCAGCGCACCGAACACGAGCGGCACCGCCAGCGCGAGCGCGCCGGCGAGCAGGCCGACCACGGGCAGCGTCTTGCCCGCGACCGCCCAGGACATGAAGCCGGACACCGCGAGGACCGCGAAGGCCGAGACCAGCACCAGGGGAGTCTTGCGGCCGGCGCGGGCGTTCCAGGCTGCGTACGCGGTGCAGAGCAGGCACAGCGCCACGGCCGTCCACACGATGCCGTTGGCTGGCAGCGAGATGTCCGGGATGGTGAACCAGTCGCCGTCCCGGCTCCACCGGAAGGTGGAGTCTCCCGAGCGGGGACGGATCAGGACGAGCAGCGCCACCAGCACGGTGAACGCGGCCATGACACCGGGCGTCTTCCACAGACCCGGGATGCGCTCGGCGACGGCAGGCGCCTCGGAGTTGACCGGAAGATCGACAGTGGACACGGTCAGGCCTCCTTCGTGGGGAGTCGGAAGATCGCCTTCACCAAGGGTGGTGCGGCGAGGAAGAGCACGATCAGGGACTGGATGACCAGGACGATGTCGACCGGGATGCCCTCGGAGGCCTGCATGAAGAAGCCACCGGACTTGAAGGCGCCGAACAGGATGCCGGCGGCCAGGATGCCGAACGGTCGCGAGCGTCCCAGCAGCGCGACGGTGATCGCGTCGAAGCCGATGCCGGCGTCGAGCCCGCTGGTCGCGCCGTCGGTCACCGAGCCGAGCACCTGGTTGACACCGGCCAGTCCGACCAGGGCGCCGGAGATCAGGAAGGCGCTGGTGTAGGCGACACCGACGTTGATGCCGGCCGCCCTCGCCGCCGAGGGGTTCTCGCCCACCGCACGGAACCGGTAGCCGAGGGAGGAGCGGTTGAGGATCCACCAGACCAGGAAGGTCGCCAGCACCGCGAGCAGGAACCCGGCGTGCAGGTTGAACTTCGGGCCGAGGAGGTCCGGCAGGATCGCCGACTCCGGCATCGGCGCCGACTTCGGGTTGCCCGAGCCGGGCGCCTGGAGCAGCGACTTGCGGGTCAGCGCGTAGAAGACCAGGTAGTAGCCGACGTAGTTGAGCATGATCGTGACGATCACCTCATGGGCGCCGGTGAGCGCCTTGAGGATGCCGGGGATCCCGCCCCACAGGGCGGCGACCAGCGCGCCGACGAGGATCGCCAGCGGCAGGTGCACGATCATCGGCAGGTCGAGCTTGACCGCGACGAACGCGGCCGCGGCGCCACCGAGAAGCATCTGCCCGCGGCCACCGATGTTGAAGAGCCCGGCGCGGAAGGTCAGGCCGATGCCGAGCCCGGCCAGCGTCAGCGGCGCGGCGAACTTCAGGGTCTCGGTGATCGGCTTGATCTGCTGGGTGAACGTGCCGCCCAGGTCGTTGAAGACGGCACCCCGCCACAGCGAGACGTACGCCCCGGAGATCGCCTCCCACGCGTAGTAGAACGTGTCAGAGGGGCGGGCGAAGAAGTAGGAGAGCCCGTAGCGGACGTCCTCGTCGGTGAAGAGGATCATCAGCGACCCGAAGAACATCGCGAGCAGCACCGAGAGCACCGCGACCAGCGCGTTGCCCGTGGTGATCTCCCGCATCGCCAGGTGCCAGCGACTGGCCTCGGGGACGCGGTCGGCGTCGGAGGCCGCCTTGGTCTCCTCCGTCGGCTCCGTCGGCTCCGTCGGCTCGGTCGGCTCCGACGTCTCGACCGGCTGATTCTCCGGCCCCTTCTCGCTCACGACTCGCTCCCTTCCGGAGACTCGCCGGCCATCATCAGGCCGAGGGTGTCGCGGGAGGTGTCGGCGGGGACGATGCCCACGACCCGCCCGCGGTAGAGGACCATGATCCGGTCGGCGAGAGCGGAGATCTCGTCGAGCTCGGAGGACACGACGAGCACGGGGACACCCGAGTCCCGCGCCGCCACGATCTGCTTGTGGATGAACTCGATCGACCCGACGTCGACGCCGCGCGTCGGCTGGGCCGCGACGAGGAGCCGCAGGTCGCGCGAGAGCTCGCGGGCGACCACGACCTTCTGCTGGTTGCCGCCCGAGAGCTGCCCGGCCAGGGTCGAGACGCCGGGGGCGCGTACGTCGTACTCGGCCAGCTTCTCCTTGGCGAAGGTGTCGAGCTTCTTGAGGTTCAGCGAGCCGCGGGAGACGAAGGGCTTGTCGTAGCTGCGGTTGAGCATGAGGTTCTCGGCGATGGTGAAGTTGCTGACCAGGCCCTCGATCTGGCGGTCCTCGGGGATGAACCCGATGCCTGCCTCGAGCGCCTTGCGCACCGAGCGCCCCACGATCTCGCGGCCGTCGAGCTTGATCGAGCCCTCGACGTGAGGAGCCAGCCCGACCATCGCCTCGGTGAGCTCGGTCTGACCGTTGCCCTGGACACCGGCGACGGCGAGGATCTCGCCGGCGTCGATGTGGAAGCTGATGCCGTCGATGTGGACGTGGCCGGTCTCGTCGGCCACGGTGAGGTCGGAGACGACCAGCGCGCGCTCGCCCGGCTGGGCCGGGTCCTTGTGCACCTTGAGCTCGACGGGGCGTCCGACCATCAGGGCCGCGAGCTCGGCGTTGGAGGCCTCCGGGGACGCCTCGCCGACCACGGTGCCACGGCGGATGACCGTGATCCGGTCGGCCACCTCGCGCACCTCGCGCAGCTTGTGGGTGATGAAGACGATGCCGGTGCCGGACTCCTTGAGCTGGCGCATGATCGCCATCAGCTCGTCGGTCTCCTGCGGCGTCAGCACGGCGGTCGGCTCGTCGAAGACGAGCACCTCGGCGTCGCGCGAGAGCGCCTTGATGATCTCGACCCGCTGCTGCACGCCGACCGGGAGGTCCTCGACGAGCGCGTCGGGGTCCACCTGGAAACCGAAGCGATCGGAGATCTCCCGGACCCGCCTGCGGGCGGCGTCGAGGTCGAGGCTGCCGGCGAAACCGGTGGTCTCGTGGCCGAGCATCACGTTCTCGGCGACGGTGAAGACGGGGATGAGCATGAAGTGCTGGTGCACCATGCCGATACCGGCGGCCATCGCATCGCCGGGGCCCTTGAAGTGCTGCGGCTCGTCGTCGATGAGGATGTCGCCCTCGTCGGCCTGGTAGAGGCCGTAGAGGACGTTCATCAGCGTGGACTTGCCCGCGCCGTTCTCACCGAGGAGGCAGTGGATCTCACCTGGCTCGACGGTCAGGGAGATGTGGTCGTTGGCGACCAGGGAGCCGAAGCGCTTGGTGATGTCGCGAAGCGCGAGTCTCATGGCACGGATCATTCCTTGCAGGGGTGGAGATAGTCCAAAGTACGTGGCGAGGGGGCCGGGTCCCCGGCCCCCTCGCGTTGCTCGTCAGAGCAGGATCACTTGGCCAGGTAGGAGTTGACCTTGATCGAGCCGTCCTTGATGCCGGCGGTGACTTCCTCGATCTCGTCGGGGAGCGTCTCGGACACCTTGGACTCGAAGTTGTGGAACGGCGCCAGGCCGACCCCACCGTTCTCGAGGGTGCCGACGTACGGCGTCGCGTCGAACTTGTCGTCGCCGGCGGCGACGATGACGTCCTTGGTGGACGTCTTCATGTTCTTCAGGATGGAGGTGAGCACGACGTCCTGGGTCTTCGGGTCGGTCTCGTAGAAGTCGGCGTCGACACCGATCAGGGCGACGTCCTTGCCGGAGTCGTCGATCGCGGTGAGCGCACCCTGGTAGATCGGGCCGCCGACCGGCAGGATCACGTCGGCGTTCTGGTCGATGATCTGGCGGGCGGTGTTGGTGGCCTTCTCGTTGGCCACGAACTCACCGGTGAAGGAGCCCTTCTCGCCACCCTCGTAGCCGACGACCTTGACGTCCTTCTTCTTGGTCTTCGCGTAGTACTCCACGCCCTGCTTGAAGCCGTCCATGAAGATCGTCACGGTCGGGAAGGGCTGGCCGCCGTAGGTGCCGACGACGCCCGTCTTGGTGTAGTCGGCGGCGACGTAGCCGGCCAGGAACGCGGCCTGGGCGGTGTCGTAGAGGATCGGCTTGATGTTCTCGGCGTCGGTCTTGCCGTCGAAGTCGGCGTCGGCCGCGTCGTCGATCAGGACGTACTCGGTCTCGGGGTTGGCCTTGGCGGACTCGATGGTCGCCGCGGAGAGCGCGAAGCCGACGGTGACGATGGTGTCGCAGCCCTGGCCGGTCAGGCCCTCGAGGTTGGCGGAGTAGTCGTTCTCGCTGTTGGACTCGACGGCCTTGTACTTCGAGCCCAGCTCGTCGGCGGCGTCCTTCAGGCCCTCGTAGCTGAGCTGGTTGAACGACTTGTCGTCGAACCCGCCGGCGTCGGAGACGATGCAGGGAAGGTAGTCGCTCTTCTTCTCCCCAGCGCGCTCGGCCGGTGCCTCGCCACACGCGGCGAGGGCGGCAGCCGACAGGACGACGGCGACGCCGCCGGCGGCGGCCTTCTTGATGTTGTTCTTCACTGGTGCCTCCAGGTCGTTGCCCCGCGAATCACGGCGCAAAGGACATTCATGTCCGAACGTTCTCCCCAAAGACCGAGCCACGCCAGGGATTACGCGAACGGTTACCAACTTTTGATCTCGACGAAGCCTAAGCCTCGTAGGTTGTGCCCGGTTGTCCGGACAGGCTTTAAGGTCGATCCATGACCGAGAAGCAGACGTACGCCGCAGAGGGCTTTGACTGGGAAGGCCTGCGTGAACAGGCGGTCGAGGCCGCAAAACATGCGTACGCGCCCTACTCCAACTTTTCCGTCGGAGTGGCCGGAATCGCTGACGACGGACGCCTTCTCCAGGGGTGCAACGTGGAGAACGCGGCCTACGGCGTGACCCTGTGCGCCGAGTGCGGCCTGGTCTCCTCGCTGCACATGACCGGCGGCGGCCGGCTCACCCACGTCGTCTGCGTCAACGGCTCCGGCGAGGTCATCATGCCGTGCGGCCGCTGCCGCCAGCTGCTCTGGGAGAACGGTGGCCCCGAGCTGCTGCTGATGACCGTCTCGGGCGTGAGGCCCATGTCCGAGGTGCTTCCCGACGCCTTCGGTCCGGAGGCTCTGGCCTGATGCCTAGGGTGGTACCCATGTCACAGCATGATGCGGTCGAGGTGATCCTCGCCAAGCGCGACGGTGGCGAGCTGAGCGACTCGCAGATCGACTGGATGATCTCGGCCTACACCCAGGGGGTGGTGGCCGAGGAGCAGATGTCGGCGCTCAACATGGCGATCCTGCTCAACGGGATGTCGCGGCGCGAGATCGCGCGCTGGACGGCGGCGATGATCGCCTCCGGTGAGCGGATGTCGTTCGACTCCCTGGACCGGCCGACCGCCGACAAGCACTCCACCGGCGGCGTGGGCGACAAGATCACGCTGCCGCTGGCGCCGCTGGTGGCGGCGTGCGGAGTGGCCGTGCCGCAGCTGTCCGGGCGCGGGCTCGGCCACACCGGCGGCACGCTTGACAAGCTCGAGTCGATCCCCGGGTGGCGGGCGTCGCTCACCAACGACGAGATGCTGGCCCAGCTCGCGTCGGTCGGCGCGGTGATCTGCGCGGCCGGTGAGGGGCTGGCCCCGGCCGACCGCAAGCTCTACGCGCTGCGCGACGTCACCGGCACCGTCGAGTCGATCCCGCTGATCGCCTCCTCGATCATGTCCAAGAAGATCGCCGAGGGCACCGGGGCACTGGTGCTCGACGTCAAGGTCGGCGCCGGGGCGTTCATGAAGACGCTCTCCTCCGCGCAGGAGCTGGCCCGCACCATGGTCGACCTCGGCACCGACGCCGGCGTCAACACGGTCGCTCTCGTGACCGACATGGCCACGCCGCTGGGTCTGACCGCGGGCAACGCGATCGAGGTCACCGAGTCCGTCGAGGTCCTCGCCGGCGGCGGTCCCGCCGACGTCGTCGAGCTCACCGTCGCGCTGGCCCGGGAGATGCTGGCCGCTGCCGGTGTGTCCGGTCCGGATCCGGCCGAGGTGCTGGCCTCCGGGAAGGCGATGGACGCCTGGCGGGCGATGATCTCGGCCCAGGGCGGCGACCCGTCGGCGCCGCTGCCGGTCGCGCGCGAGACCCACGTGGTCACCGCGCCTTCGTCGGGAGTCCTCACGCGGCTCGACGCGATGGCCGTCGGTCTCGCCGCCTGGCGCCTCGGCGCCGGCCGCGAGCGCAAGGAGGACGCCGTCCAGGCCGGGGCCGGGGTCACCTGGCACGCCCGCCCGGGCGACTCCGTCACGGCTGGTGCGCCGCTCTTCACGCTCCACACCGACACGCCCGAGCGCTTCGACCGGGCTCTGGCGGCGCTGGAGGGTGGCTATGAGATCGGGGATGGGGCTGCGTACGAGGCGACGCCGCTGATCCTCGACCGGATCAGCTGACCGGCGCACCTCTGCCGCGCGAGCTGTAACACGTCGTTCGTAGGACTACTCGCCCTATCTGAACGACCGGATAGTCGGTGTAACAGCGTGTTACACCTCGCCCGCCGGGTCCGAGCGATAACAGTTGGTCTCGCAGGCCGATGGGCGACGAGACTTCCTCCATGGAGATCGTCAAGCCACCCAAGGCCGTCGCGGGCGACAAGGTCGCCGTGCTGTCACCCTCGTTCGCCGCGCCGGGGGTGGCGCCGGCGATCCACGAGCAGGCGCTGGCGCGGCTGACCGAGGTGACCGGGCTGGTGCCGGTGGAGTACCCGACGACGCGGAAGGTCGGGGCGACGGCGCAGGAGCGCGCGGCGGACGTGAACGCGGCGTTCGCCGACCCGGAGATCCGGGCGGTGCTGGCGACGATCGGCGGCGAGGACCAGATCACCGTGATCCCGCACCTCGACGCGGACCTGGTCCGCAAGGACCCGAAGCCGTTCCTCGGCTACAGCGACAACACCAACCTGCTCAACTGGCTGTGGACCAACGGGGTCGCCGGGTTCTACGGCGGTTCGACGCAGGTCCACCTAGGCCCCGGCCCAGGGCTCGACGAGGTCCACCAGGCGTCGCTCACGGCCGCGCTGCTCACCGGCGAGCGCCTCGAGATCACCGAGCCGGGGGAGTCCGAGGACATCGGTCACGACTGGAACGACCCGCGGGCACTGACCGAGTACGGCGTGCGTGACAAGACCGAGCCGTGGACCTGGGCGGGCCCGGCCGGCACCGTGACCGGCCGCACCTGGGGCGGCTGCATCGAGGTCGTCCAGTGGGCGCTCACCGCCGGACGCTTCCCGGCCGACCCGGGGGTGCTGGCGGGCGGCGTACTCCTGCTGGAGACCTCCGAGGAACTCATCCCGGCGCGCGAGTTCGCCTGGATCACGCGTTCGCTGGGCGAGCGCGGGCTGCTCGAGGCGGTCGACGCGGTGGTGGTCGCGCGCCCGCCGACGTCTGACTTCCAGCGGCAGCCCAGCGCCGAGGAGCGAGCCGCCAAGCGCGCCGAGCAGCGGGACGCGGCGATCGAGACCGTCGCCCGCTACAACCCCGACGCGGTGGTCGTGGTCGGCCCGCCGTTCGGGCACACCCGGCCGCAGTGGATCCTGCCGTACGGCGGCGAGATGACCGTCGACGGCGCTGCGCAGCGCCTGTGGGCCGACTACTCCTGAGATCAGCCCTCGAGGAGCAGCACGACCGACTCCGCGACACAGGCCGGCTTGGCGGAGCCCTCGATCTCGATCGTGGTCTTCACCACGAGCTGCAACCCGGTCGGCAGCTCGGTGACCTCGCCGAAGGAGACGACCGGACGGATCCGCGAGCCGACCAGGACCGGGGTGGGGAAGCGGACCTTGTTGAGGCCGTAGTTGAGCTTCGCGCCCGGGGTCTCCAGCGAGTAGACGCTCACACCGAGGTAGGGGATCAGGGACAGCGTCAGGTAGCCGTGGGCGATGGTGCCACCGAACGGGCCCGTCTTCGCCCGCTCCTCGTCGACGTGGATCCACTGGTGGTCACCGGTGGCGTCGGCGAACGCGTTGACGCGCTCCTGGTCGATCTGCAGCCATTCGCCGGTGCCGATCTCGGTGCCTGCGGCGTCGGAGACTTCTTCGAGAGTGGTGAATGTACGCACCCCCGGAATCTAGCGGCATGCGGAATAATGAGCCCATGGAACCGTCCGACATGCAGATCAAGGCAGCCCCGAAGGTGCTGCTCCACGACCACCTCGACGGTGGCGTACGTCCTTCGACCCTCATCGAGCTCGCCGCCGAGGTCGGTCACGAGCTTCCCGAGGGCACCCAGGACGACCCGGTCGCGCTGGAGGAATGGTTCGTCACCAGTGCGGACTCGGGGTCGCTGGAGCGCTACCTCGACACCTTCGCGCACACGCTCGCGGTCATGCAGACGCTGCCGGCGCTGACCCGCGTGGCTCGCGAGTGCGTCGAGGATCTCGCCGAGGACGGCGTCGTCTACGCCGAGGTCCGCTGGGCACCCGAGCTCCACCTGGCCAACGGTCACGAGCCGGAGGAGGTCGTCGCCGCCGTCCAGGCCGGGTTCGACGAGGGCACGGCCGCCGTCGCCGCGACGGGGAAGAAGATCGTCGTACGCCAGCTGCTCACCGCCATGCGACAGGCAGCCCACGCCACCGAGATCGCCGACCTCGCGGTGGCCTGGCGCGACCGTGGCGTCGCCGGCTTCGACATCGCCGGACCGGAGAAGGGCTTCCCGCCGAGCCGGTTCCTGGCGGCGTTCGAGCACCTGGCCGCGGAGAACATGCGCTTCACCATCCACGCCGGCGAGGGCTTCGGGCTGCCCTCGATCTGGGAGGCGGTGCACCCGTGCGGCTGCGACCGGCTGGGCCACGGCGTACGGATCGTCGAGGACATCACGATCGAGGAGGGCGAGGCCCCGCGGCTCGGCCGGCTCGCTGCGTACGTCCGGGACCGGCGGATCCCGCTCGAGCTCTGTCCGCGGTCCAACGTGCAGACCGGGGCGGTGAAGTCGATCGCCGAGCACCCGATCGGCCTGCTCTACGACCTCGGGTTCCGGGTGACCATCAACACCGACAACCGGCTGATGTCACGCACCTCGATGTCGGCGGAGATGGCCGGCATCGTGGAGGCGTTCGGCTGGGGGCTGCCCGAGCTCCAGCGGCTGACGACCAACGCGATGAAGTCCGCGTTCATCCCCTACGACGAGCGGGTCGACCTGATCCACGAGATCAAGGACGCGTACGCCGCCCTGTGATGCGCCCGATGGCGACGTAGCCGTGCTTCGGGTAGACCGCGGCGCAGCCCTTGGCGGCTGCGTCCGCGACCACCTGCGGCTGTGCGCGCATCAGAGCCAGGCCCCGCTTGACCAGCACGAACGGTGGTTTGCGGCGCTCGCGGAGGTCGCGGGTGAGCCGCCGCCAGAAGGTCACCGTCGGCGACTGGGTGACGCAGAAGGCGGCGGCCAGCAGGCCCGCGTCGCGGCACTCGGCCACGATGTCCTGGGCGAAGATCCCCTCGGCGACGAAGAACGCATGCTCCCCGAGGGAGAGCTCCTGCCAGCCGGTGCGGCCGTCGTGGGCGATGTCGTAGACGGGTACGTCGGCGACGCCCGTCTCGCAGAGCGCCGCGATCGCCTTCACCGCGTCAGCGGGGAGCCAGGAGTCGGGGTGGTCCCAGTCGACCAGGCCCGCGTTGGGGCCCTCGGTGATCCGGGGGAGCGAAGGGTCGGAGCCGTCCTTGTAGAAGTCGTCCAGCCGGAGCACCGGCAGACCGAGCCGCTCGGCCAGACGGGACTTGCCGGCACCGGAGGGGCCGGCGAGGACGATGACCTGAGCACGCACCGGAGCATTCTCCCCGAGAGTGCGTGAAAGTCAGTAGCCGGCGCCGGAACCCGACCCCGGCGCCCCCGCCAGCAGGGCGCGAGAGCCCGAGACGCCGAGCCTGTTCGCGCCGGCGGCGATCATCTGCTCGGCCTGCTCCATGGTCCGCACCCCGCCCGAGGCCTTGACCCCGATGTCGGGACCGACGGTCTTGCGCATCAGCTCCACCGCGTGGACGGTGGCGCCGCCCGCCGGGTGGAAACCGGTCGAGGTCTTCACGAAGTCCGCGCCGGCGCGGACGGCGGCCTGGCAGGTGCCGATGATCTCGTCGTCCTCCAGCGCGGCCGACTCGATGATCACCTTCAGCACCGTCGGAGCCGGAGCCGCGGCCCGGACGGCGGCGATGTCGGCCTCCACATCGGCGTAGCGCTTCTCCTTCGCGGCGCCGATGTCGATGACCATGTCGATCTCGTCGGCGCCGGCCTCGACGGCCGCCGCGGCCTCGGCGGCCTTGACCGAGGAGATGTGCTTGCCGCTCGGGAAGCCGCACACGACGGCGAGCTTCAGCTCGGCGGGGGCGGTGACCGGCAGCATCGAGGGCGAGACACACACCGAGTAGGTGCCGAGCTCGGCGGCCTCCACGATCAACGCCTCGACGTCGGCGCGGGTCGCCTCGGGCTTGAGCAGAGTGTGGTCGATCAGCTTGGCGATCTCTGTGGAGGTAGGCACGGCCTCAGCATAGGCATCTCCGGGTGGAGGGCTGGTGGCGCGTCCTGGAAGTTCCTGAATGCTTGGCGTCGTCAGGGTGTGTGCATGGCAAGGCGGCGCCGCGAAGTCATGCCGGGCGTCTCGTGAGCGGCGCCAACGCGGCCAGGTGCGTGCCATGGCGGCGCGAAGCGCTTAGGAACTTCTGGGACGCGCCACTAGTGTTTGCGGCGTGAATGACGATCAGCCCGAGGAGTGGTTCCGCAACTCCAGCAGCACTGCCTGGGGTCTCCTCTCGGCGGGGGCCGCGGTCGCGGTCATCGTGATCGATGCCGCCACCGGCTGGCACCCCGCGACGACGGCCGGCGGCGTGCTCTTCGCGCTGGTGGCGTACGCCGCGTTCTTCCGCACCAAGGTCGGGGTGAGCGAGGGCGACTTCGTGCTCCACCACCTCTACTCCACGGTGCGCTTCCCGATGGCCGCCCTGGAGAGCGTCGCGGTCGGGCGCACCCTCGGCGCCTACGCCGGCGGCCGCACGTACGTCAGCGGTGCCGTCGGGCGTTCGATGCGCGAGGCGGTCAAGGGTTCCAAGCGCGAGCACAAGCCGCTGAGCAACCAGGCCGACTTCATCGAGGACCGGCTCAACGCGCTCGCCCAGGACGCCCGCGACCGGCGCCGGATCAAGCGGGACTCCGAGGAGCAGTTCGCCCTCGCCAAGGACGTACGCCGCACCTGGGACTGGCCGCTGATCGCGGTCACTCTCGCGGTGGCGGTCGTCTTCGTGATCCTGCTCGTGCTCTGACAACGCTGGTCGAGCCGCCGGAGACGCTCGGCGGCGGGGCGGCCTCGCAGCTCGACCAGCGGCGAAGCTACAGACCGAGGGCGGCGCGGATGTCGACCTTGAGGGCCCCGAGGGCGATCTCGGCGTCGGCACGCGCCTCGGCCAGCGCGGAGGCGTCGGCGACCGGCTGGACGACCTCGAGGTAGCACTTGATCTTGGGCTCGGTGCCGCTGGGCCGCACGATCACCCGCGACCCGCCGGCCAGCTGGTAGCGGATCCCGTCGGTGGGCGGCAGCCCCCCGATACCGGTGGTGAGGTCGTCGAGCTGCTGCACGGTGGCGCCGGCCAAGGCAGTCACCGGCCGGTCGCGGAGCCGCTGCATCGCGGCCGCGATCTGGGCCGGGTCCTCGAGCCGGATGGAGAGCTGGCTGGTGGCGTGCAGGCCGTGCTGGACGGCGAGCTCGTCGAGCAGGTCGGCCAGGTCACGGCCCTCCGCCTTCAGCGACGCCGCCAGCTCGCACAGGAGCAGCAGCGCCGAGATGCCGTCCTTGTCGCGGACGTGCTCGGGGTCGACGCAGTAGCCCAGCGCCTCCTCGTAGCCGAAGGCGAGCCCGGGGGCGCGCGAGATCCACTTGAAGCCGGTGAGCGTCTCGGCGTAGGCCTGCCCGGCCGCCGCGGCGATCTTGCCGAGCAGCGAGGAGGAGACGATCGAGGCGGCGTACGTCCCGGTCACGCCCTTGCGGATCAGGTGGGTCGCCAGCAGGGCACCCACCTCGTCCCCGCTGAGCATCCGCCACTTGCGCCCGACAGGGATGGCCGCGGCGCAGCGGTCGGCGTCGGGGTCGTTGGCGATGACCAGGTCGGCGCCCTTCTTGCCGGCGAGCGCCATCGCCCGGTCCATCGCCCCGGGCTCCTCGGGGTTGGGGAAGGCGACGGTCGGGAAGTCGGGGTCGGGCCGCTCCTGCTCCTTGACCACGAGCGGCTCGGGGAAGCCGGCGAACTTCATCGCCAGCTGCACGAGGTCGCCGCCGACGCCGTGCAGCGGCGTGTAGACCGTCCGGAGGTCGCGAGGACCGCCTTCGGCGAGCAGACCGACGACCGTGTCGAGGTAGCTGTCGACCAGGTCCTCGCTGATCGTGTGGCCGCCCGGGCCCAGCGGCACCGAGCCCACCTTGTCGATCGCCGCGATCCGCTTCGCGATCTCGATGTCGGCCGGCGGCACGATCTGGGAGCCGTCGCCGAGGTAGACCTTGTAGCCGTTGTCCTGGGGCGGGTTGTGGCTGGCCGTGACCATCACGCCCGCGCTCGCGTTCAGGGCCTTGACGGCGTAGGCCAGCACCGGGGTCGGCAGCGAGCGCGGCATCACCAGCGCCCGCAGCCCGGCTCCGGTCATCACCTGGGCTGTGTCCTGGGCGAAGACGTCGGAGTTGTGCCGGGCGTCGTAGCCGATCACCACCGGCCCCTGCGCGCCGGTGGCGAGCAGGTAGCGGGACAGCCCTGCGGCGGCCTTGATCACGACCACCCGGTTCATCCGGTTCGGCCCGGCCCCGAGCGCGCCCCGCAGCCCGGCGGTGCCGAACTGCAGGGTGCCCGAGAACCTGTCGGCCAGCTCGGCGGCGGCAGCCGGGTCGGTGGAGGTGAGGAGGTTCTCGAGCTCCGCCCGGGTCTGCGCGTCGGGGTCGTCGGCGAGCCATTCCCGGGCCTGGACGACAAGCGCGGAGTGATCGGTGGGGACCATGGACCAGACCCTAGGTCATCGGGTGCCCGGAGGCTCAGATCTTGGGCAACAGGTCGCCGAGAAGTGCGCCCATCCGGGTGGCGGCGCTGCGGCCGGCCTCGAGCACCTCGGCGTGGTCGAGCGGCTGGTCGGAGATGCCGGCGGCCAGGTTGGTGACCAGGGAGATCCCGAGGATCTCCATGCCGGCCTCGCGGGCCGCGATCGCCTCGAGGGTGGTCGACATGCCGACCAGGTCGCCACCGATGATGCCGGCCATCTTCACCTCGGCCGGGGTCTCGTAGTGGGGTCCGGGGAACTGGACGTACACGCCCTCGTCGAGCGAGGAGTCCACCTCCTTGGCGAGACCCCGCAGACGCGCGGAGTAGAGGTCGGTGAGGTCGACGAAGTTGGCGCCGACCAGCGGAGACGCCGCAGTCAGGTTGATGTGGTCGCGGATCAGCACCGGGGTGCCCGGCGACCAGGACGGGTTGAGCCCGCCGCAGCCGTTGGTGAGCACCATCGTCGAGCAACCGGCCGCGGCCGCGGTGCGGACCGGGTGCACGACCGCGTCGACGCCCTTGCCCTCGTAGAAGTGGGTGCGGCTGAGGAAGACCAGCAGGTTGCGACCGCTCGCCGAGCGGATCGAGCGGATCTTGCCGCTGTGACCGACGACCGCGGCGGCGCTGAAGCCGGGCAGGTCGGTGGTGTCGATCTCGGTGTAGTCCTCGCCGAGCGCCTCGGCGGCGGGCAGCCAGCCCGAGCCCAGCACCAGCGCGATGTCGTGCGTCCGTACGCCGGTCTTCTCCGCGAGCGCGGCGGCGGCTTCCTTGGCGAGTTCGTAAGGCGTGGTCACTCGCCGAGTTTAGACCCGGTCAGTCGTTGGACCGGCACGGCCGCGTACGCAGCGCATGCAAGTAGTCGTCCGGCGCCCCGGCCGCCTCGGCGGCATCGGCGAGCGCGCCCAGGTGGCGAGCGTCCGGGATGCCACCCTCGTACGTGTCGAGCACGTAGGTCTCGCAGAGCAGCTCGCCGGCGAGCGCGGAGATCCGCACCTTGGTCTTGAAGTAGAGGCCGATGTCGGCCAGCTCCCACTTCTCCAGGGCCTCCATGTCCTGGTCGACGACGTCGTAGACCGCGACGAAGACCTGCTCGAACGGGTCCGGGACGATCGTGGTCGTCGGACCGTCGCCGAGCACGTTGTCCTCGCCCCCGAAGGTCAGCCGCCAGCCGTCCAGCCATCCGGTGGTGTGCAACGGAGAGTGCGGGCACCGCTCACTCATCAGCGCCGGGTCGAGATTGACGCCATAGGCCGCATAGAGAGTCACGGGTCACGAGGTTACCGCCCAGTCCTCACCCGCTTGGGATCTATCTGTTATTGGCGGTCTACCCTTGGATGCGTGACCCACTTTGATGTTCTCGTCCTCGGCGCTGGCCCCGGTGGCTACGTCGCCGCCATCCGTGCCGCTCAGCTCGGCAAGTCCGTCGCCGTCGTCGAAGACAAGTACTGGGGCGGTGTCTGCCTCAACGTCGGGTGCATCCCGTCCAAGGCGCTGCTGCGCAACGCCGAGATCGCGCACATCATCACCCACGAGAAGAAGACCTTCGGTATCTCGGGTGACGCGACCATGGACTTCGGCGCGACGTGGAAGCGCAGCCGCGGCGTCGCGGACGCCAGCGCCAAGGGCGTGCACTACCTGATGAAGAAGAACAAGATCACCGAGGTCGACGGCTGGGGCACCCTCACCGGGCCGAAGTCGATCGCCGTCAAGGGCAAGGACGGCGCCTCGACCGACTACACCTTCGACAACCTCATCATCGGCACCGGCGCGACCGTCCGCTCGGTCCCCGGCGTCGTGCCCAACGGGCAGAACATCGTGACCTACGAGGAGCAGATCCTCACCGAGCAGCTGCCGAGCTCGATCATCATCGGTGGGTCGGGCGCGATCGGCGTCGAGTTCGCCTACGTGCTGAAGAACTTCGGTGTGGAGGTCACGATCGTGGAGTTCCTCGACCGGATGGTGCCGACCGAGGACGCCGACGTGTCCAAGGAGTTGCTGCGCCAGTACAAGAAGCTCGGCGTCAACGTGCTGCTCTCGACCGCGGTCAAGGGCGCCGAGGACACCGGCTCGGGCGTGAAGGTCACCGTGGCTCCGGCCGCCGGTGGCGAGGAGCAGGTGCTCGAGGCCGACAAGTTCCTGGCGGCCTTCGGGTTCGCCCCGCGGGTGGAGGGCTTCGGCCTGGAGAACACCGGCGTCGCTCTCACCGACCGCGGCGCGATCGCGGTCGACGCGCGTGGCCGCACCAACGTCGAGGGCGTCTACGCCATCGGTGACTGCACCGGCAAGCTGATGCTCGCTCACACCGCCGAGGCGATGGGTGTCGTCGCCGCGGAGACCATCGCCGACGCGGAGACCATGGAGATCAACTTCGACATGATCCCGCGCGCGACGTTCTGCCAGCCGCAGATCGCCTCGTTCGGCTACTCCGAGGCCCAGGCCAAGGAGAAGGGCTACGACGTGAAGACCTCGTCCTTCCCGTTCTCCGCCAACGGCAAGGCCCGCGGCATGGCCGAGGGTGTCGGCTTCGTGAAGATTGTCGCCGACGCCGAGCACAACGAGATCCTCGGCGCCCACATGATCGGCCCCGAGGTGACCGAGCTGCTGCCGGCGCTGACGCTGGCCCAGCAGTGGGATCTCACCGCCGACGAGGTCGCCCGCAACGTCTTCGCCCACCCGACGCTGTCGGAGGCGATGAAGGAAGCCATCGAGGGCATCGCAGGTCACATGATCAACCTCTGATCGATCGGACGTACGAGGCCCGGATCCGCGATCGCGGATCCGGGCCTCGTCGCGTCTGCTGGTGTCGCTAGACCCCGGGCGTGACCGGGCCGATCTCGATCCCGAGCAGGCCCCACGCCCGGCGGGCGGTGGCCTCGCGTGCCTCGGGCGTCGGTCCGAGCACTGCGCCGGAGACCATCGCGACGGCGAGCATGACGTCGTCGGTGCCGTGGGTCTCCGTCGGGAGTCCGTCGATGGCGGTGCGTACCCGATCGGCCAGCTGTTGCGAGCTCTCCTCGCCGCCGATCCGGACGATGCTGACGAAGGCGGTAGAGCGGATCATCTGCCAGGTGATCACGCCGAGCACCTCGGCCAGCGTGGCATCTGGACGGGCTGCGACCTGCTCGATGTCGCGGATGTTCTCCTCCAGCACCGCCGTGGCCAGGGTGAGCCGATCGGGGAAGTGCCGGTAGAGGGTGCCCTGGCCGACGCCGGCGCGCTTGGCGACCGCGGACATCGGGGCGTCGAGGCCCTGCTCGGCGAGCACCTCGCGAGCGGCGGCGACCAGCAGGTCGCGGTTGCGGACCGCGTCGCTGCGGATCCGGTTCGCGGGGCTCGTCATCCCAGCAGCGTAATGGTCGGTGGATCTTTTTCGGGCCGTGGCTCATTGCGGACAGAAACTGACCTGAAGGACTCCTAGCGTTGTCGGTGTCAGAGGGACACACGACCAAGGAGCTGAACGATGACCGCCGCCACCACCACCCTGAGCCGCGAGCGCACCGACCTGCTGGAGACGCTGGCCAAGCACCGCGGGTTCCTGCGCTTCGCCGTCCGCAACCTGACCGACGAGCAGGCGCGGCTCACCCCGACCGCCTCCGCGCTCAGCCTCGGTGGCCTGATCAAGCACGTCGCCGCGTGCGAGCGCGGCTGGGCAGACTTCATCGTTCGCGGAGCGGTGGCGCAGGAGCTCACCCCGGAGAGGTACGCCCAGTTCGCCGCGGACTTCGTGCTCGCCGAGGACGAGACGCTGGAGGGTGTCCTCGAGGCGTACGAGGTCGTGGCCGCCGCCACCGACGAGCTGATCCGGACCGTCGACCTCGACGCGGACCACGCGCTTCCTGAGGCCCCGTGGTTCGAGGCCGGCGCCCGCTGGTCCAACCGCCGCGTACTCGCCCACATCCTGGCCGAGACCGCCCAGCACGCCGGCCACGCCGACATCATCCGGGAGACCATCGACGGTCAGAAGACGATGGGCTGACTCTGCCCTTCGGGGCGCGTGGAAGAATGCGGCCCATGGCGCGGGTGACGATCATTGGTGGAGGTCCAGGCGGGTACGAGGCGGCGCTGGTCGCGCAGCAGCTCGGGGCGGAGGTCACGGTCGTCGACCGTGACGGCCTCGGCGGCAGCGCGGTGCTCACCGACTGCGTGCCGAGCAAGACTCTGATCGCCACCTCCGAGCTGATGTCGGACATGACGCTCGCCCGCGACCTGGGCATCAACTTCCGCGACCACCAGGGCGACCCGGCCACCGAGCTCTACGCCGACCTGGGTCTGGTCAACAAGCGGGTCAAGTCGCTCGCGCTCGCGCAGTCGAGCGACATCGAGAGCCGGCTGACCCGCCGCGGGATCCGGATCGTCAAGGGCACCGGCCGCATCGACGCCGACAAGCGCCAGGTGATCGCGACCCTGGCCCAGGACGGCAGCGAGGAGGCCATCGAGAACGATGCCGTCCTGATCTCCACGGGCGCCCGGCCCCGGGTGCTGCCCACCGCCCAGCCCGACGGCGAGCGGATCCTGACCTGGGAGCAGGTCTACGACCTCGACGACCTGCCCTCGCACATGATCGTCGTGGGCTCCGGTGTCACGGGTGTCGAGTTCGCCAACGCCTACCTCAACCTCGGCGCGCAGGTCACCCTGGTCTCCTCGCGCGATCGCGTTCTCCCCGGTGAGGACGCGGATGCGGCGACGGTCCTCCAGGACGTGCTCGAGCGGCAGGGGATGAACATCCTCAGCAAGTCGCGGATGGAGTCGGTGACCCGGAGTGGTGACGTGGTGACGGTGAGGCTCACCGACGGCCGCGAGGTCACCGGCAGCCACTGCATCCTCGCGCTCGGCTCGATCCCCAACACCGAGGGCCTCGGCCTGGAGGAGGCCGGCATCGAGCTCGACGAGGGCGGGTTCATCCGGACCGACAAGGTGTCGCGTACGTCCGCCTACGGCGTCTACGCCGCCGGTGACTGCACCGGTGGCTTCATGCTCGCCTCGACCGCCGCCATGGCCGGCCGGATCGCGATGCGCCACTTCCTCGGCGACGCGGTCATCCCGATGGACCTCAAGGAGGTCGCGGCCAACGTGTTCACCTCTCCCGAGATCGCGACGGTGGGCTACTCGCAGGCCCAGGTCGACTCCGGCGAGGTCGTCGCCGACACCCTGCGCCTCGATCTCAAGGGCAACCCGCGGGCGAAGATGCAGGGCATCTCCGACGGCTTCGTGAAGCTCATCTCCCGCCCCGGCACCGGTGTCGTCATCGGCGGCGTCGTCGTCGGCCCCCGCGCCTCCGAGCTGATCCACCCGATCACCCTCGCGGTCTCCACCGGGCTGACCGTCGACCAGATCGCCAACACCTTCACCGTCTACCCGTCGATCTCCGGCTCCACCGCCGAGGCCGCCCGCCGCCTCCACCACGTCGAGTAGTCGCTCCCGTCGGCCGAGACGGCAGTTGCGTCGGCCGAGAGTGCAGTTGTGGGCGACGAAACTCCTGTTTCGTCGCTCACAACTGCGGATTCGGCGGGAGATACGCCGACCCAAAAACGGTGTGCGGGCGGGTTCGCGGCCTCGCTAACCTGACCGCCATGGGTAACTGCTGCATGACGATGATCGTTCGGATCCGCCGCCGCTGACGGCGCGGATCCCACCGAAGCACTCGTCGCATTCGCGCCGCCACCTGGCACCCTGCCGGGCGGCTCTCGAGTGCTACCCGCATGCCGCCCGGCTCCTTCTGTCTCGAGGAGCATCCATGTCCGACGTACGCCCTGGCCGGCACGAGCTCGGCCAGAACTTTCTCACCGACCGGTCGACGGTCGACCGCATCGTCCATCTCGTCTCGCAGCGGCACGGTCCGCTGGTCGAGTGGGGCACGGGCAACGGTGCCGTCACGCTGGCGCTGGCCGAGCTGGGCCGTCCGTTGCAGGGGGTCGAGATCGACCCGCGCCGCGCGGCCGACCTGCGCCGGCGGATCGGCCCGCACGTGTGCATCGCCGAGGGCGACATCCTGCGGCACGCGCCGCCGCAGGACGCGGTCGTCGTCTCCAACGTCCCGTTCCACCTGACCACACCGATCCTGAGGCACCTGCTCGCCTCGACGACGTGGCGCCATGCCGTACTCCTCACCCAGTGGGAGGTCGCCCGCAAGCGCGCGGGCGTCGGCGGCACCACCCAGCTCACCGCGCAGTGGTGGCCGTGGTTCACCTTCACGCTCGACCGGCGCGTCCCGGCGACCGCCTTCCGCCCCCGGCCCAGCGTCGACGGCGGGCTGCTGCTCGTCGACCGGCGCCGGGAGCCGCTGCTTCCCGAGTCCCGGCGCCGCGCCTTCCAGTCGTGGGTGGCGAGGGTCTTCAGCAGTCGCGGCCGAGGTGTCGCCGACATCCTGCGCCGCAACGGCGTCCCCGGTGCGCTCGCCGACCGGATCGCGCGGCGCCGCCGGCGCTCCTCGGCTCCCGTGCTGCCGCGGGATCTGCGTGCGGAGGACTGGGTCGAGGCGTACGCCGCCCGTCCCTGACCCGCCGAGGCGTCACATACGTCGGCCGAGATGGCACCAAGGTGCCGTCTCGGCCGACGCGGCTGACGCTTCGGCTCAGCCGAGCACGAGCACCAGGTCGCCGCCGTCGACCGCCTGGGTGCCGGAGAAGGCGAGGCGGGAGACGGTGCCGTCGACGGGGGCGGTGATGGCGGCCTCCATCTTCATGGCCTCGATGGTGGCGACGGTGTCGCCGGCCTTGACCGACTCGCCGGCCGCGACGGCGATGGTGACGACACCCTGGAACGGCGCCGCGACCTGGCCAGGGACCGACGGGTCGGCCTTCTCGGCCGCGGCGACCTCGGCCGCGACGGAGCGGTCGCGCACGCCGATCGGGCGCAGGTGGCCGTTGATCGTCGCCATGACCGTGCGGATGCCGCGCTCGTCGGGCTCGGAGACGGCGGTGAGCCCGAAGATGACCGTCTTGCCCTCGGAGATCTCGACGATGTGCTCCTCGCCCTCGCGCAGGCCGTAGAGGTAGTCGAGGGTGGAGATCACCGACACGTCGCCCCACTTCGAGCGGGCCTCGGCGAAGTCCTTCGTCGGGCCGGGGAAGAGCAGCCGGTTGAGCGTGCCGCGGCGGTCGGAGACGAGCCCGGCGGCGTCCTCGGCCGACAGCGTCGGCGAGGGCTCCTTCCAGGTGCGTCCGGCGATCGCCTTGCTGCGGAACGGCTCGGGCCAGCCGCCCGGCGGGTCACCGAGCTCACCGTTGAGGAAGCCGATGACCGAGGCCGGGATGTCGTACGCCGCCGGGTCGGCCTCGAACGCGGCCGGGTCGGCACCGGCCGCGACGAGCGAGAGGGCGAGGTCGCCGATGACCTTGGACGACGGCGTGACCTTCGGGACCCGGCCGAGGATGGAGTTGGCCGCGGCGTACATGTCCTCGATCTGCTCGAACTTCTCGCCCAGGCCGAGCGCGATCGCCTGCTGACGCAGGTTGGAGAGCTGACCGCCCGGGATCTCGTGGCGGTAGACCCGGCCGGTCGGCGCGGGCAGTCCGGACTCGAAGGGCGCGTAGACGCGGCGTACGGCCTCCCAGTAGGGCTCCAGGGAGTTGACCGCCGCCAGCGAGAGGCCGGTGGCACGCGGGGTGTGGTCGGTCGCCGCCACCAGCGAGGAGAGCGGGGGCTGGGAGGTGGTGCCGGCCATGGACGCGGTCGCGGCGTCGACGGCGTCGACACCGGCCTCGATCGCGGCCGTCAGGGTGGCCAGCTGGCCGCCCGCGGTGTCGTGGGTGTGCAGGTGGACCGGCAGGTCGAACCGCTCGCGAAGTGCGGTGACCAGCGTGCGTGCGGCAGGCGCCCGCAGCAGCCCGGCCATGTCCTTGATCGCCAGCACGTGCGCGCCGGCCGAGACGATCTCCTCGGCCAGCCGCAGGTAGTAGTCGAGCGTGTAGAGCTTCTCGTCCGGCGAGGAGAGGTCACCGGTGTAGCACAGCGCGACCTCGGCGACGGCGGTGCCGGTCGAACGCACCGCGTCGATCGCCGGCCGCATCTGGGAGACGTCGTTGAGCGCGTCGAAGATGCGGAAGACGTCGATCCCGGTCTCCGCGGCCTCCGAGACGAACGCGTCGGTGACCTCGGTCGGGTAGGGCGTGTAGCCCACCGTGTTGCGACCGCGCAGCAGCATCTGCAGGTTGATGTTCGGGATCGCCTCGCGCAGCTGCGCCAGCCGCTCCCACGGGTCCTCGGAGAGGAAGCGCAGGGCCACGTCGTACGTCGCCCCGCCCCAGGCCTCCATCGACCACAGCTGCGGCGTCAGCCGGGCGACATGGCCGGCGACGCCGAGCAGGTCGGTCGTGCGGACCCGGGTCGCGAGCAGGGACTGGTGGGCGTCGCGGAAGGTGGTGTCGGTGACCGCCACCGCCTCCTGGGCACGCAGCGCGGCCGCGAAGCCCTCCGGCCCGAGCTGGCGCAGGAGATCGCGAGAACCCGCCGGCGGCGCCGCCGTCAGGTCGACCGGCGGCAGCTTCTCGACCGGGTGCAGCGAGACCGGCGCGGCGCCGTACGGCTGGTTGACGGTCACGTCGGCCAGGTAGGTGAGCAGCTTGGTGCCGCGGTCGCCGGAGGCCCGCGCGGTCAGCAGCTGTGGGTGGGTCTCGATGAACGAGGTGGTGATGTTGCCCGCGATGAAGTCGGGGTCGTCGAGCAGCGCCTGCAGGAACGGGATGTTCGTCGCGACGCCACGGATCCGGAACTCCGCCACGGCCCGGCGGGCCCGGGTGACGGCGTCCTCGAAGGTGCGCCCGCGGCAGGTGAGCTTGGCGAGCATCGAGTCGAAGTGGGGCGAGACCTCGGCCCCGGCGTACGTCGTGCCGCCGTCGACCCGGATCCCGGCGCCGCCGGGGGAGCGGTAGGTGGTGATCATGCCCGTGTCCGGGCGGAAGTTGTTGGCCGGGTCCTCGGTGGTGATCCGGCACTGCATCGCGGCGCCGCGCAGCTGCACTGAGTCCTGGGACAGGCCGAGGTCGGCCAGCGTCTCGCCGGCGGCGATCCGCATCTGCGAGCGGACCAGGTCGACGTCGGTGACCTCCTCGGTCACGGTGTGCTCGACCTGGATGCGCGGGTTCATCTCGATGAAGACGTAGTTGCCCGCGGGGTCGAGCAGGAACTCGACGGTGCCGGCGCAGGAGTAGCCGATCTCCTTGGCGAACCGCACGGCGTCCGCGCAGATGCGTTCGCGCAGCTCAGGGTCGAGATTCGGGGCCGGCGCGATCTCCACGACCTTCTGGTGGCGGCGCTGCACGGAGCAGTCCCGCTCGAAGAGGTGGATGACGTTGCCCTCGCCGTCGGCGAGGATCTGCACCTCGATGTGGCGCGGCTCGACCACGGCCTGCTCGATGAAGACGGTCGGGTCGCCGAAGGCGGCCTCGCCCTCGCGCATACAGGTCTCGACGGCCTCGCGAAGCTTCTCCGGCGAGTCGACCCGCCGCATCCCGCGACCGCCACCGCCGGCGACCGCCTTCACGAACAGCGGGTAGGGAAGCGCGGAGGCGGCCGAGACGAGCGCGTCGACGTCGGTGGACGGCTCGACCGACTGCAGCGTGGGTACGCCGGCAGCCTTCGCCGCCGCGATGGCGGTGGCCTTGTTGCCGGTGAGCGTGAGGACCTCCGCGGACGGTCCGATGAACGTGATCCCCGCCTTGGCGCAGGCCTCGGCCAGCGCCGGGTTCTCCGAGAGGAACCCGTAGCCGGGGTAGATCGCGTCCGCGCCGCTCTGCTTGGCGACCTCGACGATCGCGTCGGGATCGAGATAGGCCCGGATCGGGTGACCGAGCTCTCCGATCTGGTAGGCCTCGTCGGCCTTCAGCCGGTGCTCAGAGCCCCGGTCCTCGTAGGGGAACACGGCGACCGTCTTGGCCCCGAGCTCGAAGCCGGCACGGAAAGCTCGGATCGCGATCTCGCCGCGGTTGGCAACCAACACCTTCTTGAACATGGCCGCCACGGTACCCATCAGAATCGGCTTGTCCAGGGTGTGGGACGTTACCGCCCGGTGGGTGGACGCATCATCGGCCGAGCAGGGCGTCCTGCTGCTCGGCCATCTGCTCCCGGAGCCCGCCCACGACCGCGGCGACGGCCGGCCGGCGCCACGACTCGGGATGCACGACCGCCCAGTAGGGCAGCCGCTGGTGCATCTCCTCGTGGAGCATCCGGACGAGGTCGGGGTGACGGTCGGCCATGAAGCAGGGCAGCAGGCCGAGACCGGCCCCGGCCCGGGTGGCCTCCACGTGCACGAACACGTTCGTCGAGGTGACGGCGTCGCGGATGCCGGGCAGCAGCCGTCGGGGGATGTCGAGGTCGTCGACCTGGAGCATCGAGTCGACGAAGTAGACCAGGCGGTGGCGTACGACGGCCTCCTCGATCGTGGCGGGGGCGCCGTGGCGTTCCAGATAGCCCGGCGAGGCGTACAGACCGAGCTCGTACTCACCCAGGCGCATCGCCCGGCCCCGGTTGACCGCGGGCTCGCCGACGACCACCTCGATGTCCACGCCGGAGCGGTGCTGTGCCGCCTGCCGGGTCACGGTGACGATCTCGACCGCGAGCTCGGGATGGTCCTGCCGCAGCGCCGCGACCGCCGGAGAGGCGATGTACGCCGCGAACCCGTCGGTCGTCGACATCCTGACCACACCGGCCACCGGGTCGGCGGGCTCGTCCGCGGCCAGCCGGGCCAGCGACTCGGCGACGCCCTCGGCGGCCCGGGCCGCACGCTCGCCCAGGGCGGTCAGTGCCCACCCGTCGGAGCCGCGCACCAGGACCCGGCCGCCGAGGGCGCGCTCGAGGGCGGAGATGTTGCGGCTGACCGTCGTGTGGGTCAGGCCCAGCGAGCGGGCGGCGGTGGTGAAACGCCCGCTGCGCGCCACCTCCAGCAGCACCAGCAGCTGGTCGGCGGAGGGCGGTGTCGGGGTGGAGGTGGCCATCAGTCCACCCTAGTCCTGAATGTGCATTTTCGTTCACAGCGTGTGCCAACATGCGCGTTGCAAGCACAATATGATCACTGTCACACTCCCAGCCATGTCCTCGACACAGCCGGGCGCCACCGCCGCCCCCACCGATCCCCCCGCCGACGAGCGGAGCCTGCTCCGCAGGACCGTGGCAGCCTCCATGGCCGGCACGGTCGTGGAGTGGTACGACTTCTTCCTCTACGCCACCGCCTCGGCGCTGGTCTTCGCGAAGGTGATCATGCCGGCCACCGGCAACGCCTACGACGCGATCATCGCCGCCTTCGTCACCTACGCCATCGGGTTCGTCGCCCGCCCGCTGGGCGGCGTCGTCTTCGGCCACATCGGCGACCGCCTCGGCCGCAAGTACACGCTCCAGCTGACCATCATGCTGATCGGCGTCGCCACCGTGCTGATGGGCTGCCTGCCGACGTACGGCCAGGTCGGTCTCGTCGCGCCGATCGCGCTGGTGCTGCTGCGGTTCGTGCAGGGGCTCGCGCTGGGTGGGGAGTGGGGCGGTGCCGTCCTGCTCGTCGCCGAGCACGCCCCGGACGCCAAGCGGGCGACCTGGGCCGCCTGGCCGCAGGCCGCGGTGCCGGTGGGCAACCTGCTCGCCACGCTGGTGCTCACGCTGATGACCATCACGCTCTCCGACGCCGCGTTCCTGGCCTGGGGCTGGCGGGTCGCGTTCTGGCTCTCGGCCGTCGTCGTCCTCGTCGGCTACTTCATCCGCCGCTCGGTGACCGACTCGCCGATCTTCGAGGAGGCGAAGGCGGAGCAGGCCGACGCCGCCTCGGCCGGCTACGGCGTCTTCGAGGTGCTGCGCCGCTACCCGGTGGGCGTGCTCAAGGGGATGGGCCTGCGGTTCGCGGAGAACATCATGTACTACCTGGTGGTCTCGTTCTCGATCGTCTACCTCGTCGAGGACCAGAAGATGGACCAGGGTGCGCTGCTCGGCCTGATCGCCATCGCCCACGCGTGCCACTTCTTCTTCATCCTCGCCGTCGGCCGGATCGCCGACGGTGTGGGCCGCAAGCCGGTCTATCTCGTCGGTGCGGTCCTGGGTGCCACCTGGGGGTTCTGGGCGTTCCCGATGCTCGACACCAAGAGCAACGTCGCGATCGTGGCGGCGCTGATCGCCGGCCTGGCGATCCACGCGCTGATGTACTCCACCCAGCCCGCGATCATGGCCGAGATGTTCCCGACCCGGATGCGCTACTCGGGCATCTCGATCTCCTACCAGGTGACCTCGATCTTCGCCGGCTCGCTCGCCCCGCTGCTGGCCATCGCCTGGCTCAAGGACACCGGCACCTGGACCAACACCGCGATCTACCTCGCCGTGGCCGGCATCATCACCGCGCTCGTCGTGCTGACCCTCAAGGAGACCAGGGGCACGTCGCTGCGGGCGCTGGACCGGGCCGACGCCGACCGTGAGGCCGCACGCGAGGTGAGCCCGGCGTGAAGTCGGATACGGCTGTCTCGGGCGCCGTCGATCCCGGACGTACGCTGCAGGGCCGGCGGGCCCTGGTCACCGGCGGCGCCTCGGGGATCGGCGCGGCGGTCGCCCGCGAGCTCGCCGCCCGCGGCGCGCGGGTCGTCGTCGCCGACGTGGCCGGGGACGCCGCCCGCGCCCTCGCCGAGGAGATCGGCGGCGAGGCGTGGGTGGTGGACCTGACCGCCACCGAGGAGCTCGACGACCTCAGCCTCGAGGTCGACGTCCTGGTCAACAACGCCGGCATCCAGCGGGTCAGCCCGATCGAGGAGTTCGACCCCGACGACTTCCGCCGGATCCACTCGATCATGCTCGTCGCGCCGTTCCTGCTGGTCAGGGCCGCCCTGCCGCACATGTACGCCAACGGCTGGGGCCGCATCATCAACATCTCCTCCGTGCACGGCCTGGTCGCCTCGCCCTTCAAGAGCGCCTACGTCTCGGCCAAGCACGGCCTGGAGGGACTCTCCAAGGTCACCGCCCTCGAGGGCGGGCCGCACGGCGTGACCAGCGTCTGTGTCAACCCGGGCTACGTGCGTACGCCGCTGGTGGAGAAGCAGATCGCCGACCAGGCCGCGGTGCACGGCATCGAGGAGTCCGAGGTCGTCGAGCGGGTGCTGCTGCAGGATGCGGCGGTGAAGCGGCTGGTCGAGCCGGCCGAGGTCGGCTCGCTGGTCGGCTGGCTGACCGGTCCGGACGCCTCGATGGTCTCAGGCGCCTCGTGGGCCATGGACGGTGGCTGGAGCGCCCGGTAGCCCCAGCCCGTCCCCGCTCAGGCCTGCGTACGCCACCAGTCCACCGTCGCCTTGGCCCCGGTCTCGAGCGGGGTGGGGGACAGGCCGAGCAGCGACTCGCTGGCCGAGGAGTCCAGCACGAACGGCTTGTCGAACTGGTAGACCATCTCGGCCAGCTCCCGGGTGCCGGCGTGCACCGCACCGATCGCCTTGAGCGTCCAGGTCGGGATGCGGCCGACCCGCGGGGCGGCGACCCCGGCCACGTCGGCGTAGAGCTCGACCATGGCCCGCTGCGAGATCGCCGGCGCGGTGGGGGCGTGCAGGAAGGTGTTCCACAGGCTCTCCTCGTCGGCCGCCCGGATCATCGCGGCGCCCAGGTCCGGGACGTACGTCCAGGAGTGCGGTGCGTCCGGGTCGCCGAGGACGCGCATGGTGCGGCCGGCGAGGACCGTCGGCACCATCCGCTCTCCGGCGTGCGCGTTGCGCACCAGCGGGCCGTAGAAGTCCGAGGCCGCGACGCTGACCGTCGGTGTCGGGGAGGCGTCGCGGGCGCGGAGCAGCTCGACCCGCACGGCGGGCTTGCCGAAGTCGGCGTTCCGCGGGGTCTGCTCGGTCATCGGCCCGGTGACGTGGCCGTAGGCGTAGAGGCTCTCGGGGAAGACGACCACGGCGCCCGCCTTCCCGGCGGCCTCGAGCACGACCTTCTCGGCCCGCGGGAGCTCGGCACGCCAGGTGTCGGCGGCGTAGGCGCTGCCGTGCATGCAGTGGAAGACGGCGCGGGTCCCGTCAGCGGCGTGGGTGAGGGTGTCGAGGTCCGAGGCGTCGCCGCGGAGCCGCTCGATGCTCGCGTGCACCGGGCCGCTGCCGGAGCGGGTGAGGAGGCGAACCCGATCACCGCGGGCGGCGAGCTGCTGGGCGATGGTCGCGCCGACGGGGCCGGCGCCGATGACGAGGTAGGTGCTGTTCATGGCTGTGTCCTTTGGTTTCTGGGGTCGAGCCTGTCGAGACTCCGAGAGCAGTGCTCTCGGAAAGAGTCTGACGGTTGCCGACGGCAAAAGCAAGAGCAGTGCTCACTTTTGTTGACAGCGCTCTCCGGGACGGGTCACGATGACGCCATGACAGCCACCTCACGAGACGGCACCCCACGCGAACGGGCGCGGGCGCAGACCATGGACGAGATCGTCCGGATCGGCCGCGAGCACCTGGCGGTCCACGGCGCCGCCGCGCTCTCGCTGCGCGCGGTCGCCCGCGATCTCGGCGTGGTCTCCTCGGCGGTCTACCGCTACGTGAAGAGCCGCGACGAGCTGCTGACGCTGCTCCTCGTCTCCGGGTACGACGAGCTCGGCGACGCCGTCGACGCGGCCGTCGCGGCCGCCCCCGAGGACGACCACCGCGCCCAGTTCCTGGCCCTCGGCCGCGCGGTCAGGACCTGGGCGCTCGCCGAGCCGGCGACGTACGCGCTGCTCTTCGGATCGCCCGTCCCCGGCTACGCCGCGCCGGATGAGCGCACCAGCGTGCCGGGCACCCGGGTGCCGGCCGCGATGCTGCGGATATGTGCGGGCGCTCTCGCCGCGGGCAGGCTGACCCTCCCCGAAACGTCGGAGGAGATCTCGCCCGCGCTCGCCGTGGGTCTCCAGGGCATCCGCGACCAGCTCGGCCTCGACATCCCGGACGCCGGGCTCACCCGCGGCGTACTCGTCTGGACCAGCCTCTTCGGCCGGGTCAGCTTCGAGATCTTCGGCCAGTTCGGCCCCGATGCGTTCGGTGACCCCGCCACCCTCTTCGAACTCCACCTGGCAGTCCTGGCCGACACCCTAGGACTCGCCGAGTAGTCAGTTCCTGGTGTCGAGAGGTCAAAAACTGACGGCGAGAGGTCACCGGAGTGACCTCTCGCCGTCAGAAACCGACTAGTCGCCGTCAGAAATCGACGTCTCGGCGAGCTACTTGATCTCGGCGATGACTGCGCCGTTGGCGACCGTCTCGCCCACCGTCGCATTCAGGCCGGTGATGACGCCGGCCTTGTGGGCCTTGAGGGGCTGCTCCATCTTCATCGCCTCGATGACCACGACGACGTCGCCCTCGGCGACCTCCTGGCCCTCCTCGACGGCGATCTTGACGATGGTGCCCTGCATCGGCGAGGTGACGGAGTCGCCGGAGGCGGCCGCGCCGGCCTTCTTCGCCGAGCGCTTCGGCTTCTTGGCGGCACCGGTGCCGCCGCCGACCGCGAGGCCACCGAGCCCGGCGGGCAGCGAGACCGAGAGCCGCTTGCCGCCGACCTCGACCACGACGGTCTGACGCTCGACGTCTTCGGCCGGCTCGCCGGCAGCACCGGCGTACGGCGTGATCTGGTTGTCGAAGTCGGTCTCGATCCAGGTCGTGTAGACGTCGAAGGAGCCGTTCTCGGCGGTGTAGGCCGGGTCGCTGACGACGGCCTGGTGGAACGGGATGACGGTGGGCATGCCGTCGACCTTGAACTCGTCCAGGGCGCGACGCGAGCGCTCGAGTGCCTGGGTGCGGTCGCGGCCGGAGACGATCAGCTTGGCGATCAGCGAGTCGAACGAGCCCGGGATGGTCTCGCCCTTCTCGTAGCCGCCGTCGAGGCGTACGCCCGGGCCGGCCGGGGGCGCCCACTCGGTCAGGGTGCCGGGGGCGGGCATGAAGTTGTTGCCGCCGTCCTCGGCGTTGATGCGGAACTCGATGGAGTGGCCGCGGACCTCGGGGTCGTCGTAACCCAGCTCCTCGCCTGCGGCGATGCGGAACATCTCGCGGACGAGGTCGATGCCGGTGACCTCCTCGGAGACGCAGTGCTCGACCTGGAGGCGGGTGTTGACCTCGAGGAAGGAGATGGTGCCGTCGGCGGCGACGAGGAACTCACAGGTGCCCGCGCCGACGTAGCCGGCCTCGCGCAGGATCGCCTTGGACGACTCGTAGAGGCGCTTGTTCTGCTCGTCGGTCAGGAACGGCGCGGGGGCCTCCTCGACCAGCTTCTGGTGGCGACGCTGCAGGGAGCAGTCGCGGGTGGAGACGACGACGACGTTGCCGTGCTTGTCGGCCAGGCACTGGGTCTCGACGTGGCGCGGCTTGTCGAGGAACTTCTCGACCAGGCACTCGCCACGACCGAAGGCACCGACGGCCTCGCGCACGGCCGACTCGTAGAGCTCGGGGATCTCCTCGAGGGTGCGGGCGACCTTCAGGCCGCGACCGCCACCACCGAAGACCGCCTTGATGGCGACCGGGAGGCCGTACTCCTCGGCGAAGGAGACGATCTCGGAGGCGTCCTTGACCGGGTCCTTGAGGCCCGGGGCCAGCGGCGCACCGGCCTTCAGCGCGATCTGCTTGGCCTTCGCCTTGTCGCCCAGCGCGTCGATCGCCTCGGGCGAGGGGCCGATCCAGGTCAGGCCGGCGTCGATCACGGCCTGGGCGAAGTCGGCGTTCTCCGCCAGGAAGCCGTAGCCCGGGTGGACCGAGTCAGCACCGGACTGGCGCGCCACATCGATGATCTTCTCGATGGACAGGTAGGACTCCGCCGGCGTGGCTCCGCCGAGTGAGTAGGACTCATCGGCCAGGCGCACGAAGAGCGCGTCACGGTCGGGGTCCGCGTAGATCGCTACGGAGCCGATTCCGGCGTCCTTGCACGCGCGGATCACTCGGACGGCGATCTCACCGCGGTTGGCGATCAGGACCTTTGTCAGTGGCTTGCTCAACGAGAACTCCTCCATCGTGAATGCAAGGACATGCTAGGGGAGGCCTTCCGGCCTGGCTTCAGACAGCCGTAGTAACGATTGTCACACTCCGGTGAGCTGAGCGAGCGACGAGGTTACCCGTGCGTAGACCTCGTCGTCGACGAGCTCACCTCCGTGACGCAGCGCCAGCACCGCCGCTCCGGCCAGTCCGTCGGTGGCGAGAACCGCCCCGGGAGCGACCCGTGCGGCGAAGTCCGGCTGCCGGGCCAGGACGCTCCCGGCAGCGACCAGCGGCCCCTCGACATCAGACGTACGCACCGCCGCCAGCGTCTCTGCCAACCCGGCCGCGGCCCGGTCGAGGATGCCCGCGGCGACCTGGTCGCCGGCGCCCGCCGCGGTGAAGACGAGCGCTGCGAAGTCGGCCAGTCGCAGCGGCGGCATCGCGTAGAGGGCAGCGGTCGCCGCGACCAGGGTCGCGGTCCGGCCGCCCTGTCGACGGTCGTCGACGGCGATCCCGAGCCGGTCCAGCAGCAGGCCGGTCAGCGACGTGGTCGCGCCCCGCCCGTCGAGGGGCGCCAGCCCGGCACGTACGACCTCACGGCCCAGCCAGAAGCCGGAGCCGACGTCGCCGAGCAGCCAGCCCAGCCCGTCCGAGATACCCGCCAGCCGGCCGTCCTCGACCCGCACCGCCGACGCCCCCGTGCCGGAGAGCAGCACATAGCCGTCCGGCGCCGCCGTCCCCGAGAAGTACGCCGCCAGCACATCGAAGTCGAAGACCGGCTCGCTCGCGACCAGCCCGGAGAGAGCGGACACGATCGCCGCCCGGTGCCCGGGGTCGGCCGCACCGGCGACCGCCAGCGCGGCGCCGGCGACCGGACCGGCGTTCGCGGAGGTCACGGCCTGGGTGACCGCGTCCCTGATCGCCGCGGTGGCGGCGTCGACGCCGGCGGAGGTCGGGTTGCCGCTGCCGGCCTTCCCGACGCCTCTGCAGAGCCCGTCGGAGGAGACGACGACGGCCCGAGTGCTGGTGCCTCCAGCGTCGAGGCCCAAGTAGTTGTTATTCATTGACACCTTTTCGTAACAGAAAACCATTGCCAGGCGTACTCTCTCCAAATAGTTTTCGAGCGCAGGCCTCGGCATACAGTCGCGGCGCGAGTTTGCTAGGTGGGTGGACTAATTGACCAGAGACGTGTTCGGAGCCTTCGACGAGCAGGTTCGCACACGCCTGTCCGAGCTGCAGTCGATTGCGCAGTCCGGGGGTCTCGACGAGGCGGTCGAGGCGATGGTGACCAGCATCCGCAACGGCGGCGTGCTCCAGGCCTTCGGCACCGGCCACTCCCAGGCGTTCGCGATGGAGATCGCCGGACGGGCCGGTGGTCTGATCCCCACCCACGCCATCGCGCTGCGCGACACGGTCCTCCAGGGGGACCGGCCGGCGAGCGACCTCAAGGGCGGTCTCCTCGAGCGTGACACCAACATCGCCGACGAGCTCTGGGAGCTCCACGAGTTCCACCCCGAGGACGTCTTCCTGATCGCGTCCAACTCCGGCGTCAACGGCTCGATCGTCGGCATCGCGCTGCGCGCGAAGCAGGAGGGCCACACGGTGATCGCGGTGACCAGCCTCGAGCACACCAACGCGGTCACCCCCAAGCACCCCAGCGGCAAGCGCCTGGCCGAGATCGCCGACGTGGTGATCGACAACCTGGCCCCGTTCGGCGACGCGACCGTCCCGGTCGGCGACGGCGGCATCCTCGCCGGTGCCGTCTCCTCCATCACGGCGGCCTACATCGCCCAGCTCCTGACCCTCGGCACCGCCGCGCGGATCCAGGAAGCGGGCGAGACCCCGCCCCTCTATCTCTCCGCCAATATCCCGGGTGGCGATGAGCACAACGATGCGTTGAAGGCTCGCTACGGCGAGCGCATCGGAAGCATGGCCTGAACACCCGTAAGAAGAAGTAAAGAGGAACCCACCCGAAAGAAGGCAGCACGATGTCCCAGCAGCTTCACCGGCTCGACCGCCGGACTCTTCTGCGCGGCACCCTCGCCGGCGCGGCGCTCGTGTCGTTCTCCGGAGCGCTCGCAGCGTGTGGCGCGCCCGGTAGCGACACCGACAAGTCCGGCGGTGGCACCAAGTCCGCGTCCAACCCGTTCGGCATGGCCAAGGACGGCACCGTCGACGCGGTGATCTTCGACGGTGGCTACGGCTACGACTACGTCGAGTTCGCCGCAGGTGTGGTCGCCAAGGAGTTCCCGAAGGCCGACCTCAAGGTCAGCGCGACCACGAAGATCGCCACGGAGCTGCAGCCGCGCTTCGTCGGCGGCACGCCCCCGGACCTGATCGACAACTCGGGTGCGGACCTGATCGGCTTCAGCTCGATCGCCGCCCAGCTCGAGGAGCTCGACGACGTCTTCGAGGCCGACAGCTACGAAGGCGTCAAGATCGAGGACACCCTCTACCCGAACGTCAAGGTGCCCGGCACCTACAGCGACCGGTTCGTGGCGATCAACTACGTCATGACCCTCTACGGCGTGTGGTACTCCGCCTCCCTCTTCGAGGAGAACGGCTGGACCCCGCCGAAGACCTGGGACGAGGCGCTCGACCTCGGTGCCAAGGCCAAGGCCAAGAAGAAGTACCTGTGGACCTGGGGCAAGGAGGCGGCGACCTACTACCGCACCCTGGTGATCGACTCTGCGGCCAAGGAGGGCGGCGACGAGGTGCGTCTCGGCCTCGAGAACCTCGAGAAGGGCATCTGGTCCCACAAGGTCATCCAGGACATCCTGGGCAAGCTCGGCGAGATGGTCAGCAAGGACATGTTCATCCCGGGCGGCGCCGGCACCCAGTTCACCGCCGCGCAGGCCAAGTGGTCCAACGACCAGCAGGCGCTGCTCTACCCGAGCGGTGGCTGGATCGAGAACGAGATGAAGGACGCCACCAAGGACGGCTTCGAGATGACCGGCATCCCGGAGTTCGTGCTCAGCGACAGCTCGGCGCTGCCGTACGAGGCCGTTCGTGCCGCGGCCGGTGAGGCCTTCATCGTCCCGAGCAAGGCGAAGAACCCCGCCGGCGGCAAGGAGATCCTCCGCGCCATGCTGTCGAAGGAGGCCGCGACCAACTTCGCCAAGACGAAGCTCGCGCCGACCATCGTCAAGGACACCATCCCTGCCGACGGGTTCGGCTCCGCGGCGCTGAAGTCGCAGAGCGCGATGCTCGACGCCGCCGGTGAGAACACCTTCAACTTCCAGTTCTACGACTACTACGGCACCAACGCCGACGAGCTGGTCGTGTGGAACTCGTTCCTCTCCGGTGACCTGGACGTGAAGGGCCTGACCAAGGCCGTCCAGGGCATCTTCGACAAGGTCGCGGACGACTCCTCGATCGAGAAGCTCAAGGTTTCCTGACACCATGCCGGACCCATCCACCACGATGGCCGTGACGGCAGGCGGCCCCACCGAGGAGAATCCTTGGGGGGCCGCCCCCGGCCGGCGTCGCCGCAAGCTCACCCTCGACCGGGCACTGTTCATGACAGTCTTCCTCGGCCTTCCGGTCGCGGTCTTCGTCATCTTCGTCGTGGTCCCGATCGGGCAGGCACTCTTCTACTCGCTGACCGACTGGACCGGCTTCTCCCCGGTCATGAACTTCGTCGGCCTGGACAACTACGCCAAGCTGCTCCACGACGAGACCTTCCTCAAGGCGCTGCGCAACAACGTACTGCTGACGATCGTGGTGCCGCTGGTGACGCTGGTCGCGGCCCTGGCGATAGCGGTGGTGGTGACCACCGCCGGTCCCAGCACCGGTCAGGTACGCGGTCTCAACGGCTCCGCCTTCTACCGGGTCGTCTCGTTCTTCCCCTACGCCGTCCCGGCCGTCGTCATCGGCCTGCTCTGGGCGCAGGTCTACGACCCGGCCGCCGGCCTGCTCAACGGGATGCTCACCGGCATCGGGCTCGACGGCTTCAAGGACTACGCCTGGCTCGGGGAGGTGCGCGCGGCGATGCCGGCGTCGATGTTCGTGATGATCTGGGCCAACATCGGCTTCTACACCGTGCTCTTCGTGGCCGCGATCAAGGGCGTACCGGCGGAGATCTACGAGGCCGCCCGCATCGACGGGGCCGGCCGCTTCCGCACCGCCATCTCGATCACGCTCCCCTCGATCCGTGACAACGTGCAGACGGCCTACATCTACCTGGGCATCCTGACCCTCGACGCCTTCGTCTTCATGGCCGCGCTCAACCCTGGCGGCGGCCCCGCCAACAGCACGCTGACGATGAGCCAGCACCTGTTGAACATCGCCTTCAAGAAGAGCCAGTTCGGCTACGCCACTGCCATGGGCGTCGTGCTCGCCCTGGTCACGCTGCTCTTCGCCGCCCTGGTCTTCGCCGTCTTCCACTTCGCCGGTGGACGGGACAAGAAGGGAGACGTACGCCGATGAGCACCGTCACTCTGGACAAGCCTGTCGCTGCCCGCTCCGGCGGCCAGCGGCGCACGCCCGGCGACGCGCTGGTCGCCGGCACCTCGCACACGATGCTGATCATCTGGTCGGTGATCGTCATCGTCCCGTTCTGCTGGGTGGTGCTCTCCTCGTTCAAGACGTCGAAGGAGATCCTGTCCTCGCCGTTCTCGCTGCCGGCCGAGTGGAGCTTCGAGAACTACACCAGCGCCTGGACCAAGGCCGGCATCGGGACGTACTTCTTCAACACCGTCATCGTCGTCGGCACCGCACTGGTGCTGGTGATGCTGCTGGGGGCGATGTGCGCCTACGTGCTGGCGCGGTTCGAGTTCTTCGGGCGCAACTTCATCTACTACACGATGCTCGGCGGGCTGACCTTCCCGGTCTTCCTGGTCATCGTCCCGCTGTTCTTCGTGCTCCAGGGCTTCGGGCTGCTCAACACGCTGCCCGGGCTGATCCTGACCTACGTGGCGTACGCGCTGCCGTTCACCGTCTTCTTCCTCTACGCCTTCTTCAAGACGTTGCCCGACGACGTCTACGAGGCCGCGATGATGGACGGTGCGGGGGAGTGGCGCACGTTCTTCCAGATCATGCTGCCGATGGCCGCACCCGGGATGGCCGGCGTGGCGATCTTCAACTTCCTGGGGCTGTGGAACCAGTTCCTGCTCCCGGTGGCGCTCAACACGCAGCGGGAGAACTGGGTGCTCACCCAGGGGATGGCGTCGTTCTCCTCCCAGGCGGGCTACAACGTCGACTTCGGCGCGCTCTTCGCCGGGGTTGTGATGACCGTGCTTCCGGTGCTGGTCGTCTACCTGATCTTCCAGCGGCGGATCTCCGGGACGGTCTCGACCGGCACGTTCCGCTGAGCTCGATCTGACCGGATGTGATGCGGGTCTCGCGCCCTAGGTTAATAAGCGCTAACCTAGGGCGCGTGACCGCATTTCTCCAGCCCGAGCACGAAGAGTTGCGTGCTGTCGTCCGTGACTTCGCCCAGAAGGAGATCGCGCCCCACGCCTCGCAGTGGGACCGCGACCACCACTTCCCCGTCGACGTGGTCCACAAGATGGGTGAGCTGGGCCTCTTCGGCCTGACCGCTCCCGAGGCGTACGGCGGGGGTGAGGGTGACCTCGTCGCGCTCTGCGTCGCGATCGAGGAGCTCGGCCGCGTCGACCAGTCGATCGGGATCACGCTCGAGGCCGCCGTCGGGCTGGGCATCAACCCGATCCTCACCTACGGCACCGACGAGCAGAAGGAGCGCTGGCTCCCCGACCTCGTCGCGGGCAGGAAGCTGGCCGGGTTCGGGCTGACCGAGCCGGGTGCCGGCTCCGACGCCGGTGCGACCGCCACCAAGGCCGTCCTGGACGGCGACGAGTGGGTCGTCGACGGGTCCAAGCAGTTCATCACCAACTCAGGCTCCTCGATCACCTCGGTCGTCACCGTCACCGCGCGCACCGGCACCCGCGAGAACGGCAAGCCCGAGATCAGCACCATCATGATCCCCTCGGGCACGCCCGGGTTCACCGCCGAGAAGGCGTACGACAAGCTCGGCTGGCACGCCTCCGACACCCACCCGCTCTCCTTCGACGGCGCCCGGGTCCCGGCCGACCACCTTCTCGGCGAGCGTGGCCGCGGCTACGCCCAGTTCCTCGCCACCCTCGACGACGGCCGTGTCGCGATCGCCGCCCTCGCGGTCGGCTGCATCCAGGCCTGCCTCGACATGGCGCTCGAGTACGCCGGGGAGCGGCAGACCTTCGGCGGCCCGATCGGCCGCAAGCAGGGCGTCGCGTTCCAGATCGCCGACCTGGAGGTCATGCTGCGGGCCTCGCGCCTGCTGACGTACGAGGCCGCCGCGATGAAGTCGGGGCTCGACTCGGGTGCGGTGACGATGAAGGAGTTCAAGCAGGCGGCCGCCGCCGCGAAGCTGTATGCCACGGAGTCGGCCGTCACCGCGACCCGGATCGCCACCCAGATCTTCGGCGGCTACGGCTTCATGGAGGAGTATCCGGTGGCCCGTTTCTACCGCGACGCGAAGATCCTGGAGATCGGCGAGGGCACCTCCGAGGTCCAGCGCATGCTCATCGCGAGGGGTCTCGGCCTGCCCGTCGAGTGAGGGCGGATCCTACTGCGTACTGAACAAACCGCGGGAAGTAATCAAGAGCCATCTCACCATTGACCGTTTACTGTGGCTCCATGGTGTTCGGGGGACAGCTGCTGGGACGGCTGCGTCGCACCCGCCTCTTCGGTGAGGTGGTCCGCTTCATGATGGTGGGCGGGATCGCGACTGCAGTCGCCTTCGTGCTGTTCAACGGACTCGTCCACGGGTTCTTCCTGGGGGCGGGTCCGATGAACGGCCAGCCGATCCCGGCCTACATCATCGCTAACACGGTCGGCATGCTGATCAGCTACGACCTGAGCCGCCGCTGGACCTTCCGCCACCGCGTCTCCGACCATCCCGACGGCGGCTTCACCGCCTACGTCGTGATCAACGCGGTCACCATGCTGCTACCGATCGCCTGCCTCTACGTCACCCGCAGCGTGATCGGCTGGGACAGCGCCATCGCCGACAACCTCTCGGCGAACGTGGTCGGTGTGCTGATGGGTCAGGTGGCGCGATTCTTCCTGTTCCGGACGTTCGTCTTCGGCCGCCCGATCCGCTACACGCAGGTCTATGGCAGCGTCGACGAGGAGGCGGCCGCGCTCGAGGCCGCCGCCGGACCGCTCCTGGTGGCCCCTGACCGTCGCGAGCCGATCAGCGGTTCCACAGATCAGGCCACGCATGACCGAGCCGGCTGAGCAGATGGCGTAGCAGCGGCAGGCTCAGCCCGACCACGTTGTGGTGGTCGCCCTCGATCCCGGTGATGAAAGCACCGCCGAGCCCGTCGATCGTGAACGCGCCGGCCACGTGCAGCGGCTCGCCGGTCGCGACGTACGCCGCGATCTCCTCGTCGCTCACCTCGGCGAAGTGCACCGTCGTGGCGGCGGTCTGCGACACCTGCCGACCTGTCGCGGTGTCGGTCAGCGCATGCCCGGAGACGAGTACGCCGCTGCGTCCCCGCATCTCCCGCCAGCGCTGGATCGCCTCGTCGGGGTCGTGCGGCTTGCCGAGCGCCTTGCCGTCGAGCTCGAGCACGCTGTCACAGCCGAGCACGAGCGCTCCTTCGGGGACGTCCGACCGGTCGGCGACGGCGTCGCGCTTGAGCTCGGCGAGCCCCAGCGCGAGCTCGGTCGGCGCGAGGCCGTCCAGGACGCTCTCGTCGACGCCGGAGACGATCACCACAGGCTCCACACCTGCGCTGCGCAGCGTCTGGAGCCGAGCGGGGGACTGGGAGGCGAGGACCAGCGTGGTCATGGCTCCACCCTAGGGGGTCGCGGTCCTTTACCTCGGTGCCCGTCCCGACTAGGTTTCGCACATCCAATTCATCTCGACGAGGAGATATCCGACGTGACGGATTACCCGCCGCCCCCGCCCCCGCAGCAGCCGTACGGCGCTGGCCCCGTGGGGGAAGTTTCACTGAGCCAGCCGCTCCGCGGCGCTGCGCCGCGCGACGCCATCGTGCGCTTCTTCAAGAAGTACGCCACGTTCGAGGGGCGCGCCAGCCGCTCCGAGTTCTGGTGGCCCTGGGGTGCCGCTGTGGTCGTCAACATGGCGATCAACCTGCTCCTCGGTTCCGACTCGACGGCCGGGTCCATCGTCGGTGGCCTCTTCTCGCTCGCCATCCTGGTCCCGTCCCTCGCCGTGGGTGCCCGCCGGCTGCACGACACCGGCCGCTCCGGCTGGTGGCAGCTGCTCTGGCTGCTCCCGTGCATCGGCTGGATCGTGCTGATCGTCTTCTGGGCTCTTCCGGAGAAGCCCGAGGGTGACAAGTACAACGTCGCCTGATCGGCGGCTAACCACGAGCGCCGATCAGTCTCTAGACTGATCGGCGCTCGGCCGAAGTGGTGGAATTGGCAGACACGCAGGATTTAGGTTCCTGTGTCTTAGGACGTGCGGGTTCAAGTCCCGCCTTCGGCACCCAGAATCCGGGTCGGACCCGGGGCGCACCAGGGTCGATCCCCATGGACAACAGAGACCTGACCCCCAAGGATGGAAGAACAACACCCCATCCAGAGAGGGATGAAGTCATGTCGTTCAAGGACAACGCGTCCAACTGGCGCGATGGCGTCCAGAAGGGCGTCGAAGGCGCCAAGCCCGCAGTCGAGGACGCCAAGGTGAAGTCGGCACCTCACCTTGTCACCGGCGGCGAGAAGACCATCGAAAAGGCCGGCGAGTTCAAGGCGCAGATCGAGGCCAAGCGGGCCGAGATGGCGTCGGCCCCCGACGCCGACTCGCCGCGCAACCAGGCGATCTCCGGTCTGCTCCAGGTCGGCGCCGCCGCCACCGAGGTCGCCGCCCACGCGGGCGAGTGGCTGAAGGAGACCGGCGCCAAGTGGAGCGCCGGCACCGGCCCCGTGGTCGTCGAGCCTCCCAAGGAGATCCCGGGGGACGTACCTCCTCCGCCGGACTTCAAGAAGCCCGACGACCAGCAGTAGACCCTACGAAGCCAGACCGAGGTCGCGGCGGAGCTTGGCGACGTGACCGGTCGCCTTGACGTTGTACTGCGCGACCTCGATCTTGCCGTCCTCGTCGACCACGAACGTCGAGCGGATCACGCCCTCGACGACCTTGCCGTAGAGCTTCTTCTCGCCGTAGGCGCCGTACGCCTGGTGCACCGCCAGGTCCTCGTCGGAGGCCAGGGTGATGGTGAGCCCGTCGCGCTCGCGGAACTTCGCGAGCTTGGCGGGCTTGTCCTTCGAGATGCCGACGACCTCATAGCCGGCGGCCTTGAGCGAGTCGATCGAGTCGGTGAAGTCGCAGGCCTGCTTGGTGCAGCCGGGGGTCATCGCGGCGGGGTAGAAGTAGACGATCACCTTGCGGCCACGGAGGCTGCTGAGCGAGACCTCCGCTCCGGTGTCGTCGGGAAGAGTGAAGTCAGGGGCAACATCGCCCGGCTCGAGACGCGTCATGTCGACAACCTACCCAACTGATCCGGCGAACCGCAGCGGTGGAGCACGCAGTGGACGTACGCCGGTTGCTAAGGTCTGCGCATGTCCAAGGACCAGACTTCCTCGCTCGAGTCCGAGATCGAAGAGATCCGCGAGCGGCTCGCAGGCACCATCGACGAGCTGATCTACCGGGGCAGCCCGAAGACGATCGTTCAGCGCCAGGTGGCGGCCGTCAAGGCGGTCTACGTCGACCCGGTCTCCGGCGAGCCGAAGATGGGCAACATCGCCAAGACCGTCGGCGGGGTGGTGGGCACCGTCCTGCTCATGGCGACGCTGCGTAAGATCACCAAGGTCAACTGACCACCCCCACCGGCAAGGCAAGACGGAAGTGACCGACAAGACCCCCATCAAGATGCTCCACGACCGGGTGCTGGTCGAGGTGGGTTCCGACGCAGGTGAGCGCCGCTCCTCGGGCGGCATCGTCATCCCGGCGACGGCCGCCATGGGCGCGGCCCGGCGGCTCACCTGGTCGCGTGTGGTCGCGGTCGGCCCGCACGCGCGGGCCGTCGAGATCGGTGACCGGGTGCTCTTCGACGCCGATGACAAGCCCGAGGTCGAGGTCGCCGGAGAGGTCTACATCCTCATGCGCGAGCGCGACGTGCACGCCGTCGCCGCCGAGCGGATCGCGGATGAGTCCACGGGGTTGTATCTCTGAATTTACTGCCGAGTCGGCGCATCCGACCCCTCTGGCTCGCTTCGCTTCGCCAGGCACGGGGTCAGATGCGCCGACTCGGCATCACGAAGGTAGCGCGTTGAACCGGTGCGCCATCACGACGATGTTGCTGTCGTAGCTCGACCCGTTCCAGTCGGTGCAGGTGATGATCACCAGCCGGCCGTCGCCGTGGTCCTGGCCGAAGATGCGCTGGGCCTGCTCGGCCAGCTCCTTGCGGCTGAGCACCTCGACGGAGTCGACCTGGTGCTGGAAGGTCCCGTCCTTGGTGACGACGTCGACCTCCTGCCCCTCCTTGATGTGGTCGAGCTTGTTGAGGCTGCCGCCGCCGGTGTGCACGGTGTGGCCGGTGACCACGGTCTGACCCTGCGCCGAGCCCGGCTTGGCGCTGCCGACCCACCAGCCGATCTCGCGCGGGTTGCGCGGCGGGTCGAGCACCTGACCGTCGAGCCGGATCGGCACGACCTTGGCCCTCGTGTGCAGCCCGGGCAGCTCGAGGCGCTTCGGGGCACCGGGCGGCACCTCCACCGCGGCGCTGCCGGCGGGCCACACCAGCCCGGCCAGCACCATCGCCACGGCGAGCACGACCAAGCCGGTCCACAGGCTGCTCGCCGCCGCGGCGAGCCGCGACGGCGAGTCAGCAGTGGTTTCAGCCACGCCGCAGCATGCGGACGTACGTCGCCGCACCGGCGCCCGCGGCCGCGAGGAGCAGCAGGGTGACGAGGGCGATACGTCCGGCGCTGCCGTCGTCGTAGCTCTCCATGCCGGCGGTCACCACGGTCGGGACCGAGGCCGGAGGGTTGTTCTTCGGCGGGTTGTTGACGACCGTCTTGGTGATCGGGCTGTTCGGGCCGCAGTGGCTCGTGCCGATCGTCAGGTGCGCGAGGCTGCCGCCGACGAACCCCTCGGCTGCCGGCAGGACCTTCGCGTCCAGCGCGGTCACCGTGATCTCGCCGGGCGCGGTGTCCTGCTTGTTGAGGGTGATGTCGAGGACGTTCTCCTCCAGCGGCGCGAGCTGCGACTGGATCTGGCCGAGGGCCGTGTCGAGCACCTGCTTCTGGAGCTGGTCGAGCCCGCCGTTGGCCGGTGCCAGGGCGCCGTTCAGGGCCTTGCTGAACTGGGTGCGCAGAGCATCCAGGATCGCGTCGGTCACGCCGGTCAGGTCGGTGACGACCTTCTGGTTGACGGCGGGGTCGACCGGAAGGTCGACCAGGGTGACGTCGCCGACGGTCGGAACGGTGATGTAGGCCCGGCTGTTCGCCAGGCTGCTGTCGCCGGAGGCGGTGTCCTTGTCGGCGGTGCAGCTGCTCTGCACGGCGCCGAGGTCCAGGTGCAGACCGGGATCGCCCATGGCCGCGAGGAGATCCCCGAGCGCCTTCGACAGCGGGTCGGTGACCGCGGTCTGACTGAGCCCGGCATCCTTCAACGCGGTGATCAGCTGCTGGTCGACGCCCTGGAACAGCCCCGACGAGACGAGCTCGACGTCGCTGAAGTCGAGGCTGGCCGCGTCGAGCGAGATGTTGTCGCCGCCGCTGAGGCAGTTGCCGGACCCGACGGCGACCACGGTCGCGCCGTCTCCGGCGAGACCGGAGCAGGCAGCCGAGGTCGCGTTCTTCTTGGCCACCGCGTCCTGGGCCAGCGTGCCCGCCTGGATCGCTTCCTGCCCACCGAGCGCCGTGATGAGCGGCTCGTTGGTGCCGGTGGCGGACTCTGTGGAGCCGTCATTGGTGACGGCATATGTGCCTGTGTCCCTCGCCCCGGTGCCGGCGAGCTCCAGGCTCAGCGCGGTTGCGGACGCCTGCGACACCGTTGCGGCGCTTGCAGGTGCGGCTGACAAGGCAACCATGGCGGCCGCAGCCGCGACTGCGGCTCCCCGCGCGATGAGTGTTGTGCGCACGTACTTCTCCCCTCCCTTTGACCTTCGTCACACACAACGGTCGAGGAACGCCGGGGGTTACGGGCAGGTAACCCGTTCTGTGCAGCGGAATCAGCTGTCGCAGACCGTGCCGTCCTTGTCGCCGTCTCGATACCACTCGTACTCGGCGTCGCGTCCCTTCCGGTAGGGCCCGTAGCCCTTCGCGGTCGCCTTGGCGCAGGTGTCGAAGCGCGGGTCCTCGCCGGAGCCGCCGGCGGGGGTGCCGCTCTGGCCGGTGCCGGCCTCGGGTGGTCCGGCCTGGGCCAGCCGTACGGTGATCTCGGGGTCGTCGCAGCCCGCGGCGGTCCTCTTCAGCGCGGCCTTCTCGGCACGGTCGACGAAGAGGCTCCAGCGGATCTTCACGGCGACCCAGTCGGCGACGTACGTGCAGTGGTAGCTCGTGGCGTCGGGCATCCAGTCGGCCGGGTCCTGGTCGCCCTTGCTGCGGTTGGTCGCGGCGGTGACGGCGATGAGGGTGCGCGGGTCGCCGAGGTCGTTGGCGTACGCCTCCCGCTCCTCGGCGTTCCATGCGTCGGCGCCGGACTCCCAGACCTCCTTGAGCGGGACCATGTGGTCGATGTCGAGTCCGCCGGGGCGCTTGAGGGTGACGCCGTCGTACGCAGAGAGCCATACGCCCTTGGTGGCCTCGCACCTGCCGCGTGCCTTCTTCCTCGACTCCTCCAGGAGCACCTCGGTGCGGGCGTCCTGGCAGTCGCCGTCGGCGTCGACCCAGTGGTGGAACTTCTCGCGCTCGTAGCCGGAGGTGACCTCCTTGGCCACCGGCAGCCTCGCGATGGCCTCGGTCAGCGGAAGGCTGACCTCTTCGCCGCTGTCGGCGCCGTACCCGGCTTGGACGGCGGTGTCGGGTTCGGCGATCTCGGCGCAGCCGGAGCAGAGGAGTACGACGGCGCACAGGGTCGCCAACGGGCGCAGCATGGGGGACTCCAGAGAATTGGGGAAGAGCTCTGGGGAGCATCGGGGGCGGCGTAACTTTGTCGGATCCTGCGGCGGTCGGCACGCAGGCGCGCCGCCGATCGCTTACCGCAAAAGGAATCCCGGGCCAAGGCTGAGAGCCTTGGCCCGGGACCGGGTGCTGATCGGTGGATCAGGCGTGTGCGCGACGCAGCAGGAACCACCGGGTGGCGGCGGCCGCGGCGACGAGCAGCACGAGCGCGCCGGCGGCGACCCCACCCTTGCCGGCCGGGGACGAGAGCAGGTTCAGCTCGGCGTTGGCCGGGGCGTTGTCGGGCTTGGCCGCGACGCCGGCCTCCGGGTCGGACTTGTCACCGGAGGCGACGACGTCGACGTTCGTCTTCTTGCCGGTGGTGACGGCCTTCTCCTCCGACGCGGTGAGACCGTTGGTGCCGCAGGTGCTGGTGCCGATGGCGACCTTGGCGGCGGTCGGGGCGCCGACCTTCTTGACCGCGTCGAGGACCTTGACGTCCAGAGCGGACACCTCGAGGGCGTGAGCGGACTTGTCCTGCTTGTTCAGGGTGAGCTTGACCAGGTCGGTCTCGAGACCCTTGAGGACGGTGGCGAGCTGCTGCTTGACCAGCTCGATCAGGTTGGTCCGGATCGAGATGTCCAGGACGCCCGGCGCGATCTCGCTCTTCAGGCCCGACCGGAGCAGGGTGTCGACCCGGCCGAGGACGGCGTCGGTTACCGGGGAGAGGTCGGGGACGACCGTCGTGTTCTTCTTCGGGTTCACCGGCAGGTCGGCGACCTGGACGTCACCCTTGCCGGGGACGGTCACGGTGACGGCGGCGTTCTTGAGGCGGGTCGTGCCCTTGAACGAGCTGTCCTTCGCCATGCAGGTGCTCTCGGCGGCATCGAGGTTGATGCCGACCGACAGCCCGCTGACCTTCTTGAGGACGTTGGCGACGACGGTCTGGACCAGGTCGTTCACCGGGCCGAGCTTGACGTGGACGTCCTTGCTCTCGTCGGTGAGCAGGTAGTCGGTGGTTGCGCCCAGCTTCTGGAGGTCGAGCTCGGCGAGGTTCACCCTGACGGCCTCGCCCGGCTTGACGCAGCTGTCGCCGTCACCGATCGCGACCAGGGTCGCACCCTCGCCGGCCAGCGCCGAGCAGGCGCCGGAGTAGACGGTGCCGTTCCGGAGCGCAGCGGCGGCGTCCTGCGCGAAGACGCCGACGGAGATCAGCTGCTGCTCGCCCTTGAGGAGTGGCAGGGCCGGCTTGTTGGTGCCGGAGTTGACGGTCTTCTTGCCGTTGTAGGTGGCGGTGTAGCGGCCGGTGTCCATCTTGACCTTGTCGGACACGTCGACGGTCAGAGCGACCGACGAGGCCTTGGCCTGCGGCTTCTTCTCCGCCGCCGTCGCCGGGGCCGCGGTCACGCAGAGACCGATCATCGCGGTCGCCGCGACAACGGCGGCTCCGCGGACCGAGAGTGGGGAGCGCAAGTGACTTCTCCAATGATGTTGATAACTGTCGATGACAGGGCACGACGAGTAGAAGTCAGCTGCTGCAGCCCCCCGGTTGCTGTGACTCGCCGTGACGAAGCGGGGAGTCTAACCACGTCGATTCGCCGTCGCCCAGCGCTCGACCGCCGCCGTAATTCGCAAAATTTCGCCGTAACTTCGCCGGTAACAGGTCGTGTTCGCGGTCGAGATCCGGACGGAAATGACGAAGGTCCCGGAAGCCGCCTCCGATATGGACCGGGCGTATGGATCTTGTGCCCCGGTTGTTCTTTTCGGTCGCGATGGCAAAAAGTCGTGCTCAATCCCCCGTGCGGGAACTTAGGGTAACCTAAATTAGATCTTGAGAACTTTTTGACAGTGTGTCAGTATCTTTGTCCGGAACGCCGATCGCCCGACGCCCCGACCTCACTGGAGCACACATGTCCGCCCAACTCGTCGACGAGACCACCGAGGCTCCGCTCTCCGCACTGATGCGCGAGGGGTCCCGCGCCGAGCACACCGCCGCCGAGACCTCCTCGTTCATGGGGGAGCTGTTGGCGGGCCGGGTCAACGAGCAGGGGTACGCCGACTACCTGCTGCGTCTGCGCAAGGTATATCTCGCGCTCGAGTCGGTGGGCCGTGACCTGGCGGCCACCGACGCCATCGCGGCCGCCGTCCATGACGTGGCTCTGGAGCGCCTGGCCGCGATCGACGCCGACCTGGCCGTATGGGCGCCGGGCGTCGACACCGATGCCGTGGAGTCGGCGGCCGCCGATGCGTACGTCGCCCGGATCGAGGCCACCCGCGCCTGGGGTGGTCTCTACGCCGCCCACCACTACACCCGCTACCTCGGCGACCTCTCCGGCGGCCAGGCGATCGGCCGGCTGCTCGACCGGTTCTTCGAGCTCGGCGGGGACGGGGTGGACTTCTACGAGTTCGCCGAGATCCCCAAGCCGAAGCCCTACAAGGACGGCTACCGCGCTCGCCTCGACGCGCTGGACCTCGATCCCGCGGAGAAGATCCGCATCGTCGAGGAGGTCCGGGTCGCCTTCGGGCTCAACCAGGCACTCTTCGAGGAGCTCGGCGCTCGCCTCGACGACTATCGCCTGTGAACTATGGTTCGTCCTCGTGCCCCGTATCGCCGCCGAGAACGTCCCCGAGCACCGCAAGCTGGTGCGCGAGCGGATCTTCACGGCGTTCGCGGAGCTGATGGCGGAGGGCAGCTATGACGCTGTCACCATGTCGAAGCTGGCGCAGCGCGCCGACATCGGGCGCACCGCGATCTACCACCACTTCAAGGACCGCGATGCGGTGATGGTCGCCTTCGCGACCCACGAGACCGCCGAGTACGTCGCCTCCCTGCAGGCTCAGCTCGCCGCGAGCGACCAGCCGGCGGAGCGGCTGCGGATCTACGTACGCAACCACCTCACGCTCGGCGAGAGGTTCCACATGGGCTTCGGCCCTCAGGTCTACGGCGGGCTCCCCGAGGAGGCCCGGCAGGAGATCCGCGAGCACGTCGTCGCCGTCGAGCGGGTCCTCGCCGAGATCCTCGAGCAGGGCGCCGAGCAGGGCATCTTCGCCGTCACCGACATCGACGCCACGCTCGCCCTCATCCACGCCGTCCTCGGCACCCGTCACCTTCCCGCCGAACGGATCGAGGAGTTCGTGCTCCGCGCCGTCGGCGCCTGGTGAGCTGCGCGCGCAGGTCGGCTAGCCCTGCGGCAGGCCGACACTGTTCCGCTGGAAGTCCAGCAGCCGCTCGTTCTCGTACGTGATGCGGTCGGCGGTGCCCTCGAGCTCGCGAAACATCTTCTTCAGGGTGCGGACCCCGTCGGACGACTGACGCGCGACGAGCCCTGCCAGCTCGAGAGCGATCGCCTCGGCTTCGTCGGCAGGAGCCCTCCGCTGGGCCAGGCCCAGCGCGACAGCCTCGTCCGCCCCGACAGGGCGCCCGGTGTAGATCAGCTCCTTGGCGCGCGAGAGGCCGACGAGCTGGGTCAGTCGGGCCGGTCCGACCGGAACGCCCAGCCGAGCCCCCGCCCATGCCAGCTTCAGATTCTCCCCGGCCACGCGCAGGTCGCAGCCGGCGATGATCTCGGCGCCGGCGCCCACGCAGTTGCCGACGCAGACGGCGATCGTCGGCACGGGCACCTGCTCGACGAGCCGGTAGAGCTCCGCGAACGCCTCCATCCGTGCGACTCCGCCGGCCGCGTCCAGGGCCTCGGTGACGTCCGCGCCTGCGCAGAAGGCCTCGGGAGACGTCGTCGAGAGGACGACGGCACGAACGTCGCCGTCATCGGACAGCTCCCTCAACACGTCGTTGAGCAGGCGCAGCGTCGGGGTGTCGAGAGCGTTTCGCTTCTCGGGACGGTTGAGCCGGAGGATCTCGACCTCTCCGCGCCGCTCTCTGACCAGGCTCGTCATGGCCGGTCCACGAAGATGTCGTACTCCAGGTCGCCGGTGCCGCCGTACTTCGAGAAGTCCGTGACTCCGGCATCCCGAAGCACGTCCACATCCAGGAACGCGTTGCCGGTGCACTCGCGCGAGGGGCGCCCCAGGATCTCCATCGCGGCGTCGGCGACGATCTCGGGCGTACGCGACCTCTCCACCGCTGCGTCTCCGCCGAGGAGGTTCTGCACCGCGGCGGTGGCGATGAGGGTCTCCGGCCACAGGCAGTTGGCGGCGATGCCGTGCTCGGCATATTCCGCCGCCCAGCCGAGCGTCAGCAGACTCATCCCGTACTTCGCCAGGGTGTACGCCGGGTGCTTGCCCAGCCACTGCGGCGACAGGTTGACCGGCGGCGACAGCGACAGGATGTGCGGGTTGGCCGACGCGCGCAGGTGGGGGAGCGACTTGCTGGTGAGCAGGTACGTGCCGCGCAGCTGGATCTGGGTCATCAGGTCGAACCGCTTCATCGGCAGGTCCTCCGTGCCGTCGAGCGCGATCGCGGAGGCGTTGTTGAGCACGATGTCGATGCCGCCGAACCGCTCGACGGTCTGCGCGACCGCGTTCTCCACCGAGGCCTCGTCGCGGACATCGCCCACGACCGCCAGCGCCTGCCCGCCTGCTTCCTCGATCTCGGCGGCGGCGGTGTGAACGGTGCCGGGGAGTCGCGGGTCGGGTTTGTCCGTCTTCGCCAGCAGCGTGACGTTGGCTCCCAGTCGCGCCGCGGCGATGCCCACGGCCAGGCCGATGCCGCGGCTGCCGCCCGACATGATGATGGTGCGTCCAGTAAGGCTCATGCCTGGGAACGTTACAGATCCCCTGCGGTTGTGGCAATGACGTAAATAACACATCGTCTGCGGACGTGGGATTGATGTAAGGTCGCAGCGATGTCATCGAACAACGCCGCCGCGAGCGCCCTTCGCCCTGTGTCCGCCCGTTCGGCGCTCCTGGGCCTGCTCATGGGTGCCGAGGTGCCCACGCTGTCCGCTCGCGAGCTCGTCGCAGGCGGCGGTCTGGTCGGCTTCTCGGAGACGACGGTCCGGGTCGCGCTCTCCCGCATGGTCGCCGCCGAGGACCTGGTCCGAACGGTGGACGGGAGATATCGGCTCTCCGAGAGGTTGAGCCACCGCCAGCGCCGTCAGGAGGCGGCGATCCACGTGCAGACCAGCGCGTGGGACGGCGAGTGGGACATGGTCGTCATCACCGCTACCGGCCGCTCCGCCGCCGACCGCGCGAGCCTCCGCGCGACGCTCACCGACCTCCGGCTGGCCGAGCTGCGTGAGGGTGTCTGGGTACGCCCGGCCAACCTCGACCTCGCCTGGTCCGATCACCTCGCCGGTCTGTGCGAGCGGCTGACGATGCGCCCCACGACCGACCCTGCCGCGCTCGCCGGCAGGCTGTGGGACCTGACCGGCTGGGCCGACCGGGCGCGCGAGCTGCTGGCGGCCACCGACACCGACGACCCCGTACTCCGGTTCACCGCCTGCGCGACGTCCGTTCGCCACCTGCTCGAGGATCCCGCCCTGCCCGACGAGCTGCTCCCCGCGGACTGGCCCGGTGCCGCGCTGCGCAAGGCGCACCTCGACTACAAGGACTGGCTGATCGAGACTCGTCGAGCGCTCATCGAGCGCGTCTCCTGAATGTGCGGATGAGCAGACGGGCTGGTGACCGCATTCCTTGCGCGATTCCTTACGCACGCAGTATCGGGTCCCTGAAATGCAAGAAACTCCTGACCGTCTATCCAGGTCAGGAGCCTTGTTTGGTACGCCATGTAGGACTTGAACCTACAACCCGCTGATTAAGAGTCAGCTGCTCTGCCAATTGAGCTAATGGCGCATGTCCTTCGCGCGTCAGGCGCGCTCGGCGACGAGAAGAACATTAGCAGCGGGCGCGGATGCGGCCCAAATCGAGGAGGGGGTCAGCGGAGCTCCAGAACCGCCTGGGCGGCGTTGTGGCCGCCGAGGCCGGAGACGGCGCCGCCGCGGCGGGCGCCGGAGCCGCACAGCAGGACCGATCCGAGGTCGGTGGCGACGCCCCAGCGGGCGGCCGGAGTGGTCAGGTCGGCGTCGTCGGGAGCCCAGGGCCAGGCGAGGTCGCCGTGGAAGATGTGGCCGCCGGGCATGGCGAGGTCGGCCTCGATCTCCTGGGGGATCTTGGCCTCGATGCACGGCTCCCCGTCCGCGGAACGGGCGACGACGGAGGAGATCGGGTCGAGCAGGTGCCGGTCGAGGGAGGCGATGGCGCGCTCGACCGCAAGGGCCTTGCGCTCCTCGCGGGTGGCCGGGTCCTCGAAGAGGGTCGCCGGGGCGTGCAGGCCGAAGTAGGTGAGGGTCTGGGTGCCGGGCGGCACGTCGCCGAGGATGGAGGGGTCGGTCAGCGAGTGGCAGTAGACCTCGCCGGGCATCTCGGTCGGCACCGAGCCGGCGGCGGCCTCGGCGTACGCCTTCTCCAGTTCCGAGTAGGACTCGCCGAGGTGGAGGGTGCCGGCGAAGGCGACCTTCGGGTCCTCGCCGGAGCGCAGCCGGGGGAGCCGCTCGAGGAGCATGTTGATCTTGAGCTGGGCGCCCACCGGCTTGGTCGCGGGGGACGGGGTGCGGCCGAGGAGGCCGTCGAGGACGTACGGGGCCAGGCCGGAGAGCACGTAGTCGGCGGCCGCGGTGTGGGACCCGGAGCCGTCGGTCCAGGTGACCTCGGCGCCCTCGCCGGCCGCACCGCCCCGGATCGAGGTGACGGTCGCGCCGGTGAGGACCTGCGCCCCGCCGGCGTACGCCGCCTTGGCGATCGCGCCGGTGACCGCACCCATGCCGCCGACCGGGACCCGCCACTCGCCGGTGCCGTTGCCGATCAGGTGGTAGAGGAAGCAGCGGTTCTGGATCAGGGTCTCGTCGCCGAGGCCGGCGAAGGTGCCGATCAGGGCGTCGGTGGCGACCACGCCACGGACGAGGTCGTTGCCGAACCGGCGCTCGATCGCCTCGCCCAGAGGCCGCTCGACGAGGTCGCGCCAGATCGGCGCGCCCACCTGCGACCTGATCGCGGTGGCCGTGGACAGCGGGGAGGTGAGGGTGGGGGCGACGACCCGGGCCAGATCGGCGACCTCCGCGTAGAACGACTGCCACGCGGCGTACTCCTCCTCCGACCCGGTCACCGCGCGGAAGCTGGCCGCGGTGGCCTCGCCCTCGGGCGTCTCGACGAGAAGGCCGGTGGCCCGGGAGCCGTCCAGATAGGGCGAGTACGACGCGGTCTGCCGCGACGCGAGCTCGATGTCGAGCCCGAGGTCGGTGCGGATCTGCTCGGGGAGCAGGGAGACCAGGTAGGAGTAGCGCGAGAGCCGGGTCGGGAATCCCTCGAACGCCTGCGCCGAGATGGCCGCGCCGCCGACATGGTCGAGCCGCTCCAGCACCAGGACCGAGAGGCCCGCCCGGCTCAGATAGGCCGCGGCGGTGAGGCCGTTGTGACCGCCGCCGGCCACCACTACGTCGTACGTCTCCTGTGCCATGGGCCGATCTTAGGAGGTGGCCAGAGCGGCGTTGGCCCGTTCGGTGAGGGTGGCCAGGACGCGTGCGGTCGCGGCGAGGTCCTCGGCCGGGATGTCGGCGAAGAACGTCCTGGTCAGCGGCTGGCTGCGCTCCGTGATCTGCTGCTGGAGGCGCTCGCCCGCAGAGGTGAGGGTGAGGCCGTCGGCGATCAGACCGCGGGCGATCGCGGCGTCGAGGTGGGACTCGACCTCGGCCGCGGAGACCTTGATGTTGCCGGCGGTCGTCGTGATCAGTTCGGCCCGCGTCGCATCGCCCCGGCTCAGGTAGTTGAGCAGGAGCGACTGCTCGAAGGTCAGGTCGTAGTCGTCGAGCACGTCGAGGAGGTTCTTGCGGATCGCGAAGTAGGCGACGCCCAGGTTGGCGCCGGTGACGGGAGGAGTTGCGGTGGTCATGATCGTTCTCCAGGTGTGGGGTCGGTGTCGATGGGTGCGGTGAGCATCGCCTCGAGCGCTGCCTGCGCCTCGGCGGCACGGCGGCTGGTGCGGCCGCCGAGCGGTGCGGTGAGCTGGTCGAGCAGTCGGCTGGTCACCGTGATCGCCTCGCGGGTCACCTCGGTGCCCTCGGGTGTGATGGCGAGACGTACGGCTCGGGTGTCCTTGGCGTCGCGGACGCGCTCGACCCAGCCCTTCGTCTCGAGCTGGCGGGCGAGCTTGGAGACGTACATCGGCTCGAGTCCGGTGAGGTCGGCCAGCTGTTTCTGGGTGGGGGCCTCCGAGGCGCGGAGGCCGTAGAGGGAGGCGATGAGCGAGTACTGCGCGTGGGTGAGCCCCAGGGGCGCGAGCGCTCGGTCCATCGACACCCGCAGACGCATGGCGAGCCGCCACACGACGTATCCGATCGTCTGCTTCTCCATGCCAGAAACCGTACATGTTGATCATAAACATGTATAGCAATTAAGGATGTCGGTGCTCCCTGGCAGGATCGGAGGCATGGCTGAGCGTCCAGAGGTTCCCGAGGCGATGGTGGCGCGGCTGCGGGAGATCCTCGGCGCGTTCCCGAAGTGCCTCGAGGACGACGCCTGGGTGGGGGTGCGCTGGCGGGTCGGCCAGGCGACGATCGCGCACGTCTTCGGCGGTGAGGACCAGCTCTTCCGGATCGTGTTCCGGGGCGAGCCTGACGAGGTGGTGGCCTTCGAGCATCTGGGCCACCCCTACTTCAAGGCCGGCTGGGGCGGCAATGTGGTCGGGATGATCCTCGACGACGACACCGACTGGGACGAGGTCGCTGAGCTTCTCACCGATTCCTACTGTATCCAGGCTCCGGCGAAGCTGGCCGCTCTCGTGGAACGCCCGGCGGTGGGGTCCGAGTAGGGTCCGCGCGAAGGTCTCGCTGGTCACGCCCTGATTTCTCGTGGTGGCGCTGATTTCGACGCTCGTCCACGGCGTCTGCCTGTGGAAGAAGTTGCGAAGAGTAGAGGCTTCGATTGGGACCTTAGACCCTAGGCTGACCGCTTGGACTCCGGCATGTTGCCATGGTAAATCCAGGGGAACAATTTCCTATCCACGGCAACAAATTTCATAAGGAGTGCGTGTGCGTCGTTTGGCCATGCTGATCCTCGGGGGAGCCGTTGCGGCGGCCGGGGTCGGCTGCGGTTCGGACAGTTCCGTCGACTACGGGTTGTACAGCAACAACCACGGTGAGAACCCGGCGATGGAGAAGAAGGTGATCACCGTCGACAGCACCGAGAGGATCCAGCAGAACCAGCAGCTGGGGCTGACGGGCGAGGGCACCATCAAGGGCGAAGCACCCGGAATCCTGTTGCGGGTGATCGTGCAGGACGTCTTCGAGACGTCGTTCACCGACGGCACCGTGACTCCGCCGGGGTCGCGCGTGATGGCCGTCGAGATCCAGGTCATCAACGCCGGGTCGAGGGTCTTCAACGACACCCCGGCCACCGGTACGACGGTGATCGATGCCTCGGGCAAGAAGTACAAGAGCCAGCCCAGCACGGTGAAGGTCGACGGCGGCGAGGTGTTCCCGAACCCGTTCGGGCTGCAGCCGCGTGACCAGCGGACGGCCCTGGTGCCGTTCGTCGTCCCGGTCGGGGCGACCATCAAGCAGGTCGCGTTCCAGATCGACAAGGGCGGCGAGAGCGGCCTGTGGCGGGTTCCGTAGACCTGAAGCCCTAAATCTGGGCTCAGTACGTCCTCCAGGCAACCTTCTGGCGGCATTCCGCGTCACCATCGGTGTGGTGATGAGACGATGGTTCGTCTCGGACGTAATGCTGCGTGGTCAACTGGAGGTGTGGTGCGGGTCCGGGTCCTTGGCGCCGTCGAGCTGATCTGTGACGACGGCACGGTGCAGAGGCTGTCGCGTACGCGACGGACCCTGCTTGCCCTGCTGGCCGCCGCGCGTGGAGCGCCGGTCTCCTCCGACCTGTTGGTCGACGAGCTGTGGAGAGGTTCACCTCCGGCGACGGGGGTGAACCTCCTTCACCAGCGCGTCCGCGACCTGCGCCGTGCGCTCGGCGAGGATCGTCACCGCCTGGAGAGCCGGGCGAACGGCTACGCGCTCGTCGGCGCGGACATCGACCAGGCCCGCTTCGAGGACCTGGTCGAGCAGGGCCGTGCCTCCGCCGAGGCCGGTGACCACGAGCGGGCCAGCATGCTCTTCGACGCCGCGCTGGGGTTGTGGACCGGAGGCGCCTACGGCGCGGTCGGTGAGTCCCGCATGATCGCGACCGAGGCCGCGCGTCTCGAGGAGCTGCGCCTGGTCGCCGTCGAGTCGCGAGCCGCCGCCGACCTGGCGCTCGGCCGTCAGGCCGCGGTGGTGGGCGACCTGGGGCCGGTCGTGCAGGCCAACCCGCTCCGGGAGGGCCTGTGGCTCTTGCTGATGACGGCGCTGTGGCACTCCGGCCGTACGGCCGAGGCCCTGGACGCCTACCAGCGTCTCTTCCGTGTCCTCCGCGACGAGCTCGGGGTCGAGCCGTCCAAGGACGTACGCGACCTGCACCTGCGCATCCTCGACGGCGACGATCCCGAGCCCGCGCCGGCCCGGACCCACGAGGAGATCGTGCCGCGCCAGCTGCCGCCGGTCGTCGCCACCTTCGCCGGTCGCGAGGACCAGCTGACGAAGCTGGACCAGCTGGTCACGGAGGACGACGGCCGGGCCGTGGTGATCTCGGCGATCGCGGGCACCGCGGGGATCGGCAAGACGACGCTGGCGCTCTACTGGGCGCACCGGAGCGCCCCGCGCTTCCCGGACGGGCAGGTGTTCGTGAACCTGCGTGGCTTCGACCCGCGCGACGCGCTCGACCCGCTGGACGCGCTCGGCGTGGTGCTCGAGGCGTTCGGGGTGGAGCGGTCCCGCCAGCCCCAGGACATCGACGGCCGGGCCGGGCTGCTGCGCAGCAAGCTCGCCGGCAAGCGGGTGCTGCTCGTGCTCGACAACGCCCGCGACAGCGAGCAGGTCCGCAGCCTGCTCCCCGGCAGTCCCGGGTGCGTGACCCTGGTGACCAGCCGGAACAGGCTCTCCGGCCTGGTCGCGGAGGCCGGCGCGAGACCGATGGAGCTGGGGCTGCTCGACGACGCCGAGGCCTACGAGCTGCTGGCCGGGCGGCTCGGGAAGGAGCGCCTCCTGGCCGAGCCGGAGGCCGTCGACCGGATCATCGAGCTGTGCGCCTCGTTGCCGCTGGCGCTGTCGGTCGTGGCCGCCCGGGCGGCGACCAGGCCCGCCTACGCCCTCGCCGACCTGGCCGAGGAGCTCGGCGAGTCCCGCCTGGACGGGTTCGGCGGTGGTCGCGGGGACATCCGGGCGACCTTCTCGTGGTCGGTGCGGCACCTGTCCGAGGAGGCGGCCCGGCTGTTCCGGCTGATCGGGCTGCATCCCGGGCCGACGCTCACCGTCCTGGCCGCGGCCAGTCTCGCCGGGATCTCCCGGGTGCGGGTGCGCCGCCTGCTCGACGAGCTCACCGAGGCCAACCTGCTGACCGAGGTCGCGCCCGGCCGGTTCGTGCTGCACGACCTGCTCCGGGAGTACGCCGCCGACCTCGCCACGGGCGAGCCGGACCCGGTGCGCGAGGAGGCCGAGCTGCGGATGATCGACCACTACGTCTTCAGCGCTCGGGCCGTGCACAGCGCCTACGACCCTCATCAGAGCCACCTCGGCACCACCGAGCCGATGCGCGACGGGGTCACCATCGAGGTCGTCGGCGACAGCGGCGAGGCGCTCGCCTGGATCGCCACGCAGCTGCCGGTGATCTCCCGGGTGATCGACGTCGCCGTGGGCCGGGGTATCGCGCCCGATCGGATCGTGCTGCTCGTCGGAGCCCTCGAGCGCCTGCTCGACCTCCAGGGGCGCTGGATCGAGCTCGCGGCGCTGGCCGAGGCGGCGCTCCCGGGCGTGCGACGCAGCGTCTCGCAGGGCGGCGACCCGGCCGGGCTCGGCGTCATGCACCGCGCCGCCGGGGCGGCCTGCGGGCGCCTGGGCCGGGTCGAGGACGCCCTCGACCACCTCGGCCGGGCACTCGACCTGGCGATGGAGTCCGCCGACCTGGTGGCGGAGGGCAAGACCCTGCACCGGCTGGCCACCGTGGCCACGGCCTCCGGCGACCACGCCGGGGCTGCTGCGTACGCGGCTCGGGCGGCGGACGTCTTCGCGCGCGGGGGCGACCCGATCCGGGCGGCCTGGACGACCGGCCGGCTCGGCCTCTACGAGGCCCTCGACGGGGCGTACGAGTCGGGGCTGCGGCACTGCGAGGCGGCGCTCGCCGAGCTGCGCCGGGTGGCCCCCGGCTACCGCAGCGAGGGCAACGTCGTGGCCACCATCGGCTGGATCCACCAGCAGCTCGGCGCGGTCGACGAGGCGGCCGGCCACTTCGACGAGGCGGTCACCAAGCTGCGTGCCGCCGGCGACCTGCCCGGTCTGGCCGACGCGCTCGGCCACCTGGCCGAGACCCGCGCCGCCCTGGGCAAGCACGAGGACGCCCGCTGCGCGAGGGTCGAGCGCGACTCGATCCTCGCGCAGCTGGGCTGAGCTCGGGCTACGCCGTGGGCAGCTTGTAGTCGGCGTACTCCTCGCGCAGGGTCTTCTTGGAGAACTTCCCGACCGAGGTCTTGGGCACCTCGTCGATGAAGACCACGTCGTCGGGCACCTGCCACTTGCCCAGGTTGTCGGCGAGGTAGCCGAGCAGCTCCTCCTTGGTCACCGACTCACCGTCCTTGACCACCGCGAACGCCAGCGGCCGCTCGCCCCACTTGGGGTGCGGCACCGCGACGACCGCGGCCTCGGCGATGCTCGGGTGGCCCATGATGAGGTTCTCGATCGCGACGGTCGAGATCCACTCGCCACCGGACTTCACCAGGTCCTTGGTGCGGTCGACGATGCGTACGTAGCCCAGCGGCTCGATCGCGGCGATGTCACCGGTGCGCAGCCAGCCGTCGGGGGAGAAGGAGGTCGGTGCGTCGACCTTGTAGTAGCCCGAGGCGATCCACGGGCCGCGGCACTCGAGCTCGCCGGTCGTCTCCCCGTCCCAGGGGAGCTCGTCGGTGGTGCCGGGCTCGACGATGCGGAGCTCGACGCCGACCGCCGGGATGCCCGGCGACGTACGGAAGTCGGCCTTCTCCTCCTCGGAGAGGTCGGCGATCTCGGCGCGCTCGTTGAAGACGCTGCCGAGCGGCGACATCTCGGTCATGCCCCAGGCCTGGGTGATCGGCAGGCCGATCGCCTCGCGCCAGGCCTCCGAGAGCGACTTCGGCACCGCGGAGCCGCCGCAGATGACCACGCGCAGCGAGGAGAGGTCGGCGTCCTTCAGGAGCGGGACCATGCCCATCCAAATGGTGGGTACGCCGGCCGCGATCGTCACCTTCTCGGCCTCGAGCAGCTTGATGATGCCGGCGGGCGAGAGGTCGGGGCCGGGCAGGATCAGGTTGGCGCCGGCGAGCAGCGAGGAGTGGGCGAAGCCCCAGCCGTTGGCGTGGAAGAACGGCACCACCGGCAGCACCCGGTCACGGTCGTTGGTGCCGAAGAGGGTGCCGGACAGGGAGGCCAGCGCGTGCAGGTACTGCGAGCGGTGGGTGTAGACGACGCCCTTCGGGTTGCCGGTGGTGCCCGAGGTGTAGCAGATCCCGGCGGCGGTGCGCTCGTCGGTGACCCGTCCGTCGATGTGCCCCTCCTCGGCGTCGGCCATCAGCTCCTCGTAGGAGACGACCCGCGGGTCGTCGGGGAGCGGCGTCGGCGCCCCGTCGTCCATCACGACGACGTGCTCGAGCGTGGTCAGCTGGGGGAGCAGCGGAGCCAGCAGGCCGAGCAGCGACCGGTCGATGAAGACCGCCTCGTCCTCGGCGTGGTTGAACGTGTAGACGAGCTGCTCGGGGAAGTAGCGGATGTTGCCGGTGTGCAGCACCCGGCCGGTGCAGGGGACGGAGTAGTAGAGCGCCAGGTGGCGCAGGGTGTTCCACGCGAAGCTCGCCACCCGGCCGTCCTCGGAGATGCCCAGCCGGTCGAGCACGGCGGCCTGCTTGCGCACCTCCACGGCCAGGTCCTTGAACGTGTGGCGCTCCAGACCGGTGGCGGTCTTGGTGACGATCTCCCGCGTCGGGAAGACGCGCTCGGCGCGCCGGATGATCGTGTCGATGGTCAGCGGTGCGTCCTGGATCAGTCCTTGCATGCCCCACATCCTGACGGAATGTGGCACGGGTCACAACAGATTCGCCGAGTCGGCTCGGTCAGACGACGGCTTCCGAGGTGGTGAGGGCCAGGGCGGGGGTGGAGGCGGCGCGCGGCCATACCTCAGCGAGGATCTCGACACCGCGCCGGACCAGGTCGGGGCGGGGCGTGATCGCCAGCCGCAGGTGACGCTCGTAGGCGCCGTCGACCCCGAACCGCGGCCCGGCCGTGACGAGCAGTCCGTGGGGCCGGGCGGCCAGGGTGAGCTGGGAGCTGACCGGTGCCGGCAGGCCGACCCAGGCGGAGAGACCGCCGTCGATACGTGGCGGCAGCTCCCAGTCGGGCAGGTGCTCGCGCATCGCGTGGTAGAGCGCGGCACGGCCGGCGGCGAGCTGGGCGGCGCGCTCCTCGAGGATCTCGGGGAGGTGCTGGAACAGGATCGTGGTGACCAGCTGCTCCCAGATCGGGGTGCCGAGGTCGGTCGCCGAGCGCCCGCTGGCGATCTGGGTCAGCAGCACCGGGTCGGCCCGGATCCAGCCGACGCGCAGCCCGCCCCACAGCATCTTGCTCGCCGAGCCGATGTGGACGACACGGGCCTGGTGCTCACCGGCCATCGCGGCCAACGGTGGGTAGGTGTGCGGGCGGTCGATGTTCAGCTCGGCGGTGGTGTCGTCGGCCACCACGAGGGTGTCGACCTTCGCGGCGGCGTGCAGCAGCCGGAGCCGGTCCTCGGTCGACATCGATCGGGACGTCGGGTTGTGGAAGTCGGGCATGACGTACGCCATCACGGGGGTGGTGCGGGCGATCGCCGCCGCCATCGCCGGCATGTCCCAGCCGGCGTCGGTGGTGACCGGGCTCGTGATGATCCGGGCGCCGGCGAGGCTCAGGGCGTCGTACGCGTTGGGGTAGGACGGGCTCTCCGCGTAGGCCCGGTCGCCGCGGCTGATCACGGTGCGGGCGAGCAGGGCGATCGCGCTCTGGCCGCCGGTGGTCACCATGATCTGATCGGGATCGGTCGGCAGGCCGCGCGCGGTGTAGCGCGCCGCGATCTCCGCGCGGAGCTCCTCGATGCCCCACAGCGTGTAGCCGGGGCCGGTCATGTGGTCGGCCAGTCGCCGGGTCGCCTCGACGGCGGCCTCGGGGAGCCGTCGGGTGGCCGGCAGGGTGGCCCTGACCAGGTCGATCTCACCGCCCTCGGTGAACGAGTCGGGTGCGGTGGGCGGGAGCTTGGTCGTGGTGCCCGACCCCTGCACGCTCAGCGCGTAGCCGTGCTCCCGCAGGCGCCGGTAGGCGGCGGTGATCGTGGTGCGGCTCAGAGTCAGCCGCTCGGAGAGCTCGCGCTCGGAGGGGAGGCGTACGTCGGCGGAGAGCCGTCCGTCGATCAGCAGCAGCTGGATCCGTTCGGCCAGGTTCTCGTACGCCGGGCCTTCTCCCTGCCACTGACCGAGCAGGCCGGCGAGCGCAGTGGCTCCGATTCTTCCGCGAGGCATGAGGCCACCTTACGCTGATTGGCTCCTTTACCTTCGATTGGACCCGTGATTGGCTTTGCAATCGTGAAGGATCTCTCTGTGAAGTCGCTCTCCTGGTTGATAACTGGACTCTTCCTCTATGGCATCGCACTCGCTCTGCTCTTGCGTGCCTCGCTCGGCGTCGGGCCGTGGAACGTGCTGACCTCGGGTCTGGTCGAGGTCACCGGCATCTCGTTCGGCCTGATGACCAACCTGATCGGGCTCGGCGTGCTGCTGGTGTGGATCCCGCTGCGCCAGCGGCCCGGGATCGGGACGGTGCTCAACGTGCTCCTGGTCGGGACCTCGGCGGACATCGGTCTGTGGCTCATCCCGCCCGTCTCCGGTCCGGTCGCACAGGTCGCGGTCTTCGCGGGCGGGCTGTCGCTGCTCGCTGCCGCGACCGGGATCTACATCGCTCCGGGCCTCGGCCCCGGCCCGCGTGACGGCCTGATGACCGGGCTGCACGAGCGGACCGGTGCCCCGGTCTGGCTCTGCCGCGCGGGCGTCGAGATCACCGTGCTCGCCATCGGCTGGCTCCTCGGCGGACTGGTCGGGATCGGCACGGTCGCCGAGGCGCTGCTGATCGGTCCGATGGTGCACCGCACCCTGCCGTTCTTCCGGGCGATGTACGCCGGGAGGACCGCCGCGACCGCCGTCGCCGCAGAAACACGCGCGGGCGCATGATTTAACCCACACGAATTTCCGGTGGCGCCCCCGACAGGATTCGAACCTGTGACCGTCGGATTAGAAGGCCGATGCTCTATCCAGCTGAGCTACGGAGGCGTGGCCCGCGTGAGCACCCCACCGGAAGGGGGTTTGCGCAGGCCGCGCCCGATCTTACCGGTGCCCGTATCCCATGTGTGCATCGGAAACCGAAACGCTGACCGGAGTGTTACCAAGGTGTGGGGGGTATTTGGGCGCACTGTCCCCACACTGTCGACCAACGTGTCCGGGTGGTGGACCACGAGGGTTCGAGACTCGACCGGATCATCGGTAAGGTCCCCGGACATGACTATGGAGTCCATGTGCACCTCGTGCGGTGCAGCCGTCACCGGTATGCGCTTCTGCACAGGTTGTGGGACCCCCGTCAGAAGCGCTCATCAGCCGCCGTCGCAGGGTGCACCGGAGCCGGTCGCACCGCCGCGACTGCCGCAGCGGGGTGCCGATCCTGACCAGGGTGGTCTGTCGTTGCCGAGGCGTGGGCAGGAAGCTGCGAGGCCCGCGCCGCAGGCCGACGCGGAGCCGGCGCCGTTGCCCCTCGGGCAGGTCCGGCGTACGCCCGGGGCGTCGATGGCGCCCCAGCTGAACATCACCGCCCCGAGCGGTGAGCAGCCGGCCTTCGGCGGTGGCATGGCGCCGCCGCCGGCAGGTTCGGAGGGCGGTGGCCTGTTCGGGCTGGCGGCGCGTACGCCGAAGTTCGAGCCGGAGCTCGCCTCCGAGTCCCAGTCGCTCTTCCTGCCGAAGCGCAAGCGCGTGGCGGAGGAGCCCGAGCCCGAGCCGGCTCCGCAGGAGCCGCAGCCGCAGGCCGATGCGCCGTCGCCGGCCTCGGGGCTGCCGACGAGGTCGCCCGTGCACGAGCGCGCCCCCGAGCCGCCCGCGCCTGCGCCCGAGCCGCAGCCGCGGGAGCCGCAGACGCCCGAGCCGCAGGCGTTCGAGGCCCAGACGTTCGAGGCTCGGACCCCCGAGCCCCAGCGGCCGGAGCCGCAGGCGCCACCGGCGCCGGAGCCCGAACCGGAGCCCGCGGCCATGCCGCCGCTGCCCACGCGTCCGGCCGCGGCCCACAACCAGAGCGCGGAGCACCCGGCCTTCGCCGAGCCCGCGCCGCGGCCGGATGGTCCGGCGTACGAGGCGACCCAGGAGGCGATGCCGCCGGTCGAGCGACGCCAGCCCGAGCCGGTCCGCCCCGAGGAGACCACCGTCGCGATGAGCCCTCGCTTCGACACCGTCGAGGAGGAGGCCACCGGCGGCACCCGTCCGCGCGACGAGTTCGAGCAGTTCGCGCCGCCGCAGCAGCAGTCGTTCGACGCCCCGGCGCCCGAGGCACGCTACGACGGCGGCCAGCAGGACTTCGGCCAGCAGGACTTCGGCCAGCAGGACTTCGCCCAGCAGGACTTCGGCCAGCCCGACCAGGGGCAGCAGCCCCCGGCGTACGGCGACCCGGCCTATGCCCCGCTCGCGCCGCAGCTGGAGCCGGACCAGGCCCAGTGGTCCCCGAGCTACGACCAGCCCCATGAGCAGGCGTACGACCAGGGTTACGAGCAGCCTTTCGGTCAGCCGCAGAACTCGTCCCCGGACCAGTTCGGCCAGCCGTACGGTGACCCCTACGGCCAGAACACCTACACCGACGCCACCCTCGTCGGGCAGCCGCCGGTCGGCGGTGGGCCCAACACCCCGGCGCCGCCGCCGATGGCGCCGCAGGGCTACGACCCGTACGGGAACGCCTATGACGCCCGCTACGAGCCGCAGCGCGGTCAGGGTGGTCAGGGCAAGGGGCAGGGCTTCGACCGCAAGCGCTGGGTCCTGATCGTCCTGGTGCTGGCCGTCGTGGTCGCGATCATCGCCTTCGTCATCGGCCTGGTGAACAACAGCGACGACGCCAACGCGAAGACCGGCACCGCCGAGGGCACCACCACGAGCGCAGGTGGAGCCGCGGCGGAGGCGAAGAAGATCGACGACCTCATCAAGACCTCTGCGGAGGACAAGGCGGCCATCGGCGCCGCTCAGGCGGACCTCGAGGCCTGCGAGAACATCGACGAGGCGGTGCAGACCTTCCAAGACGCCGCGGCCTCCCGCAAGGAGCTGGCGACGAAGGTCGCGTCGATCGACACGGCCGTCCTCCCCGGATCGCAGAAGCTCGTCAAGAACCTCGAGTCCGCATGGATGACCTCGCAGAACGCAGACCTGGCCTTCGCCGCCTGGGGCGAGAAGCGCAAGCTCAACGCCGACGGCGAGTGCGTCGGCGGCAAGCGCAAGCTGGAGAAGGCGACCACGCTCAGCCTGGCCAGCCATGACCCGAAGAAGGCGGCCGCCAAGGCGTGGGGGCCGATCGCGGAGGAGTACGGCCTCGAGCCCGTCGAGTGGACGAAGCTCTGAGACGACTGGAGCGAGGCCGAGCGAAGGAGTGACCGCGCGAAGCGCGGATCGGAGCCTGAGCTCGGCCTGAGCTCAGCGTGAGCGGAGGTACGCCGCCATCGCCCGTTCGATGGCGGCGGCCACCTTCGCCTGGAACCGGTCGGACTTGAGCAGGCGCGCGTCCGCGGCGTTGCGCATGTTGCCCGTCTCGAGCAGCACCTGCGGCACCGTGGTCAGGTTGAGCCCGGCCAGGTCGTCGCGCTCCACGAAACCGCCCTTGCCGAGGTAGGAGGCCAGCGGCATCCCGGTCTTCCCCATCTCGGTACGCAGCAGCTCGGCGTAGCGCCGCGAGGGCTGGACGATCTCGTCGTTCGTGCCCGACGGCACCGGGATCAGCAGCGAGTAGCCCCGCTCGGAGGCGGCCGCGCCGTCGGCGTGGATGTCGATCGCGACGTCGGCCTTCGCGTCGTTGATGATCTTCGCCCGCTCGTCGATGCACGGTCCGACCCCGTCGTTGCTGTCCCGGGTCATGACCACCTTCGCGCCCGACTCGCGCAGGTCGGCGGCGAGCTTGGTGGCCACGGCCCAGGTGAAGTCGGTCTCCGGGTAGCCGTCGTTCGTCGCGGTGCCGGTGGTGTTGCACGGGCTCTTCGAGCGCCCGTTCCACACCGGCTCGTCGATCACCTCGGGTGCGCCCGCGTTGCCGCCGTTGTGACCCGGGTCGATGCCGACCACGGTGCCCTCGAAGACGTCGCCCGGGACCGGTGCCGCCGATGTCGAGGCGCTCGGGGTCGCCGACGCGGCGGGCTGCTGTCGTGGCGTACGTCCGGGGCTGCAGGCCGTCAGGGCCGCGGCCAGCGCGAGGCAGCCGGCGACGGCGGCCGCTGACCGAGGTACCTCGGTGAGCAGTCGCTGCCCTCGTGGAACTCCACGAAGGCAGCGCGGCTCGACTGAGTCACCTCGGTCAGTATTCACGTCACAGATACTGGCCCATCCAGGCTTCGACGTCGTCGGCGGTGCGGGGCAGGCCGGAGGAGAGGTTCACGGCGCCGTCGGCGGTGACCACGATGTCGTCCTCGATGCGGATGCCGATGCCGCGCAGCTCCTCGGGGACGAGCTTGTCCTCCTTCTGGAAGTAGAGGCCCGGCTCGACGGTGAGGACCATGCCCTCCTGCAGCGGCCCCTCGACGTAGGTCTCCTTCGACGCGGACGCGCAGTCGTGCACGTCGAGGCCGAGCATGTGGGAGACGCCGTGGAGGGTCCAGCGGGAGTAGGTCTTGTTGTCCTCGGAGAGCGCCTCGTCGACGGAGACGGGCAGCAGCCCCAGGTCGTCGAGGCCGTGGGCGAGGATCTCCATCGCGGCGAAGTGGCCGGCCCGGAAGGTCACGCCGGGGCGAATCGCCTCGATGCCCGCCTGCTGCGCCTTGTAGACGAGCTCGTAGAGGTTGCGCTGCAGCGGCGTGAACGTCCCGGAGATGGGGAGCGTGCGGGTGATGTCGGCGGTGTAGAGGTTGTGGCCCTCCACACCCATGTCGAGCAGAACCAGCTCGCCGGGGACGATCGGGCCGTCGTTGTCGATCCAGTGGAGCGTGGTGGCGTGGGAGCCACCGCCGACGATCGAGTCGTAGCCGAGGTCGTTGCCCTCGGCACGCGCGCGGCGGAAGAAGGTGCCCTCGATCCAGCGCTCGCCGTGCTTCAGCACCTGGTCCCACTCGCGGACCGCGTCGGTGAAGCCGCGCACGGTGATGTCGCAGGCCTCCTTGAGCTCGCCGAGCTCCCACTCGTCCTTGATCAGGCGCAGCTCGGAGAGCGCCTTGGTGAACTCCTCGTCGCGGCCGCCCTCGGCCGGGGTGACCAGCTTGTCGACGTCGGCCGAGACCCCGCGGAGGACGCGGGTCGGGGTGTTGGCGGAGAGCCCGGACGCGAGCTGGTCGACGTGGCGTACCTCGATGCCGAGCGAGTCGGAGAGCTCACGGGCCGAGGGACGCGCACCGGCCCAGAGCGCGCCGTACTGACGGTCGCGGAAGAACTCGTCGGTGTCGCGACCGCTGCGCGGGCGGGCGTACAGGACCGAGCTGCCGTCGGGCTCGATCACGACGACGGCGTCGGAGGTCTGGTTGCCGGTCAGGTGCACGTGCGCGGTGTCGGCACGGAAGCGGTAGTCGGTGTCGTTGGCGCGGACCTTGTAGGTGCCGGCCGGGACGACCAGGCGCTCGCCCGGGAAGATGCTCGCCAGGCGCTCCCGGCGGGCGGCCGCCCACGGGGTGATCGGATGCTCGGGAACCTCGGCCTCGCGGTCGTCCCAGCCCTCCCTCATGAAGTTGGACCACGCCTCCGGAACCGACTGGTCATGGCTCTCGGTGTGGTCGTCTGCAGGAGTGGGGGCGCCGTTGTCCGTCATACCGGAATCGTACGCCGCGCCGTGACGACGACGCTCGTGAGTTCCCAGGCCACGGGGCCACGAGCGTGTCTCGATCGGTGTCTGGTGGCACGTCCGGTCCGCGCGCCCGATAGTCTGGCGCGCATGGGGGCGATCCCGAAGGATCCGACGAGAAGCAACCGCACGTTCACCATCGTGGTGGGCGTGCTTGTCGTGCTGGCCTCGTTGCCGGTGCTGGGCATCGTTCTGTTGAGCACCAGCGTCGTCAACGACCATCTCGCACCGACCGGCGCGATCCTCGGGGTGCTCTTCGCGGCCGTTCCGGTGGCGCCCCTCGTCTACGCGTATCTCTGGCTGGACCGCTATGAGCCGGAGCCGAAGTCGCTGCTGGCCCTCGGTCTGGGCTGGGGTGCCTTCGTCGCGGTCGCGGCCGCGCTGATCGTGCAGAGCGTCGGGGCGCTGCTCGCCGGGTGGAGCCAGCCGACCCAGCTCGCGATCGTCGCGCCGGTCACCGAGGAGGCGGCCAAGGGGCTGTTCCTCTTCGTGCTGCTGGTCTGGCGACGCCACCTCCTCGACGGCGTGCTCGACGGCATCGTCTACGCCGGCATGGTCGGCATCGGCTTCGCGTTCACGGAGAACATCCTCTATCTCGGCGGCACCTACAACGGCACGCCCGGCATGGGCGACAGCTCGGCCGGACACATCGGTGAGTTCACCGTCGTCTTCGTGATGCGCTGCCTGTTCAGCCCGTTCGCGCACCCGCTCTTCACCGCCTTCACCGGTATCGGCATCGGGGTCGCGGTGGTGACCCGCAAGCGCTGGCTGAAGGTGGTCGCGCCGGTGCTGGGCTACAGCATCGCGGTGCTGGCCCACGGCACCTGGAACGGCTCGACGCTGCTCTTCGACGGGGCCGGCTTCCTGCTGGCGTACGTCGTGGTGATGGTGCCCGCGTTCGTCTCGATGGTGGCCTTCGCGATCTGGCGGCGGAAGTCCGAGCGGATCGTGCTGACCCGGTCGCTGACCGACGCCGCCCAGCGCGGGCTGATCCCCTACACCGACATCGGCTGGGTGGTCGATCTGCGGCGGCGGGAGCAGGCGCGGAAGTTCGCGTCGACCCATGGTGGGGCTCAGGGGGTTGCGGCGATGCGTGAATACCAGCAGGCTGCGATCGAGCTCGGATACTTGCACTGGCGATTTCTGCGCGGCAACCCGCCGCCGGACTTCGCCGCCCGGGGGAGGGCATACGTTGACCGCATCAGTGAGGTACGTCCACACATCGCGTTCCCGAGCGGACAGGTGATGACCGGATGAGCGAGTATCCGCACAACTCTGGGGCTCCGGGCGAGGAGTCGAAGGCATACGAGGCGCTCACGGCGGGGATGCTCGCCGAGAAGCCGACCACGGAGTTCGAGGCCGCCAGGGCCCAGATCCTCGCGGGGGGCGGCGAGAGCAACCGGATGGTGACCTCCCTCATCCAGCTCCATCAGGCGCTGACCGAGGTCACCCTGCCGCTGGACCTGCCCGGTGCCGACGAGCAGCGAGCCGCGCGGCAGACCATGGTCGAGCAGCTCGAGGACTACATCATCCCGCGGATGATGACGATCGACGCGCCCATGCTGGCGGTGGTCGGTGGCTCGACCGGCGCCGGCAAGTCGACGCTGGTCAACTCGCTGGTCGGCACCAAGGTGACCACGCCGGGCCTGCTGCGGCCGACGACCCGCTCGCCGGTGCTGGTGCACAACCCCGAGGACGGCCACTGGTTCGGCCAGGACCGCCTGCTCCCCGAGCTGGAGCGGGTCGATCACCCGACCAACGACCCGGGTGCGCTGCAGCTGGTCGCCAGCGACCGGCTCCACCCCGGACTGGCGATCCTGGACGCCCCCGACGTCGACTCCGTCGAGGAGGCCAACCGGGTGCTCGCGGCCGAGCTGCTCGCCGCGGCCGACCTGTGGATCTTCGTCACCTCGGCCGCGCGCTACGCCGACCAGGTGCCCTGGGAGTTCCTCCAGCTCGCGGCCAACCGTTCCACGGCGGTGGCCGTGGTGCTCGACCGCACCCCGACCGACGCGGTCCAGACGGTGGCCGGCCACCTGGCCCGGATGCTCGCCTCGCGCGGGCTCAAGGACTCCCCGCTCTTCATCGTCCACGAGGGCGAGGTCTCCGAGCACGGGCTGCTGCCGCCCGAGCACGTCGCCGAGGTACGCGCCTGGCTCGACATGCTCGCCGACGACGCCACCGCGCGTCACCAGGTCGTCACCCAGACCCTCGACGGTGCGGTGCGGGCGCTGACCCTGGAGGTGCACCCGATCGCCGACACCGCGGACGGTCAGGGCGAGGCCGCGCAGCGGCTGCGTACGGATGCGGACATGGCCTACGACGAGGCGCTGAAGTCGATCATGGCGGCGACCGCCGACGGCACGCTGCTGCGTGGCGAGGTGCTCGCCCGCTGGCAGGAGTTCGTCGGCACCGGCGAGATCCTCAAGGCGCTCGAGACGCGGGTCGGGATGATCCGCGACCGGATCCTCGGCTCGATCAAGGGCAAGCCCCAGCAGGCCGAGCGGGTGACCGCGGCCGTGCAGGGTGGCCTGGAGATGCTCATCCTGGAGCAGTGCGAGGCGGCCGCCGAGAAGGCAGAGGCCGCCTGGCAGATGAGCCCGGCGGGTCGTGGGCTGCTGGCAGCCGGCCCCTCCGACCTCGGCCGCGCCTCGCGCGCGCTGCGGCCCAAGGCCGAGCGAGCGGTGCGCGACTGGCAGCAGGACGTGCTCGAGATGGTGCGCAGCGAGGGTCAGGACAAGCGTACGACCGCGAAGTTCCTCTCCTACGGGGTCAACGGCCTCGGTGTCGCGCTGATGGTGGTGGTCTTCGCCTCGACCGGAGGAGCGCTCGTCGGTGCCGAGGTGGGCATCGCCGGCGGCACCCTCCTGCTCGGCCAGAAGCTGCTCGAGGCGGTCTTCGGTGACCAGGCCGTACGCGGGCTGGCCGCCAAGGCGCGCAAGGCGCTTGAGGTACGCATCGTGGGGCTCGTCGACGAGGAGCGTGCGCGCTACACGGGGCAGGTCGACGCGCTGCAGATCGACCAGGGTGCACCGGAGCGACTGCGGCACGCCGCGCGTAAGGTCGGCGACGCCAGGTTCGCCAGCCAGCGCGGCGATGACTGAGACTTGTCAGACCGAGACATTCCAGGAAGGGACGGGGGAGCATTGAGCGGCCTGCTCGAAGGTGCAAAGAACCTGGTCGGCCGAGGTGGAGACCTCGGTGACCGGCTGGACGGACTCACCGCTGCGACCGCCGCCGCGACCGGACGTCTCGACGACGGCCTCGTCGAGAACGCACGCAGCGTGGTCACCAAGGCCCAGGGGCGGCTCAAGCTCTCCGCCGACCACACGGTCGTCGGTGTCGCGGGGGCGACCGGGTCGGGCAAGTCCTCCACGTTCAACGCCCTGACCGGGCTGGAGCTCTCCGCCGTCGGGGTCCGCCGGCCGACCACGTCGTGGGCCACCGCCTGCGTGTGGGGCTCGGAGGGCGCCCAGGAGCTGCTCGAGTGGCTCGGCATCCCCGAGCGCCACCAGACCACCCGCGACTCGATGCTCGACACCCGTCGTGAGGGTCACGAGCTCGACGGGGTCGTGCTGCTGGACCTGCCCGACCACGACTCCACCGAGGTCTCCCACCATCTCGAGGTCGACCGGCTGGTCGAGCTCGCCGACATGCTGGTGTGGGTGCTCGACCCGCAGAAGTACGCCGACGCCGCCATCCACGACCGCTACCTGCAGCCGCTGCGCACCCACTCAGAGATCATGGTCGTGGTGCTCAACCACATCGACCGGGTTCCCGAGGACCGCCGTGAGTCGATGCTGGCCGACGTACGCCGCCTGCTCGACCAGGACGGGCTGCGCAACGTCCCGGTGATCCCGGTCTCGGCCAAGCTCGGCTGGGGGATCCCGCAGCTCAAGACGGAGATCGCCCAGCGGGCCGCGGCCAAGCGGGCCAACAAGTCCCGGCTCGCCGCCGACATCAAGACCGCGGCCGTGAAGCTCGCCAAGGCGTCCGGCGACGCCAAGCCCCGCTCGCTGGCCAAGCCGCGGGTGGAGGCGTTGGAGGACGCCATCGCGGAAGCCGCGGGGGTGCCGACCGTGGTCGACGCCGTCGAGCGGTCCGTACGCACCCGTGCCCGGGCGGCGACCGGCTGGCCGCTGATCTCGTGGGTCTCCCGGCTGAAGCCGGATCCGCTGAAGCGGCTTCACCTCTCGCTCGGCGAGGAGGCGACCCAGCTCGCGGGGCGGGCACGGACCTCGCTGCCGCAGACCACCGCCGTCGAGCGAGCCCGGGTCGACACCGAGGTGCGGCAGCTGGCCGACGAGGCCGGTGCCGGGCTCGCCTCGCCGTGGCGCGACGCGATCCGCCGGGCCTCGGTCTCGCGGATGGGCGACCTCGCCGACAGGCTCGACTCCTCGGTCGGCGGCGTCGACCTCAACGCCGAACGGCTGCCGCTGTGGACCGGGGTGGTGAAGGCGCTCCAGTGGCTGCTGATCGTCGTCGCCGGTGTCGGCCTGGTGTGGTCGGTGGCGCTGCTCCTCTCCGGAGCGGCTCAGGTCGGGGACATGACGCCCTCGGTGGCCGGGGTCGAGCTGCCCTACGTGCTGTTCATCGGAGGTGTCGGGCTCGGGCTGCTGCTGTGGTGCGTGTGTCATCTGCTGGTGATCAGCACCGCTCGGCGGCGGGCGCGGGTGGCCGATGCGCGGCTGCGTACGGCGGTCGCCGAGGTCTCTCGTGAGCTCGTCGTCGACCCGATCGAGACCGAGCTCGCGGCCTACTCCGCGCTCCGCCACGGGGTGGCCAAGGCGCTGCGCTAAGCGATCGCCGGGCCGATCACTGTCCACAGGGACGGTTCGATCCGGGGTTGTCCACAGGCAGACGTACGCCGCCCGGAACTGTCGGCGGTCGAGCGCAGGGTTGTCTCCGAGGGCCCGCACCAGGCGGGCGCGAACACTGAGGAGACAACGATGAACGACTCGATCATCACCCTGCGCGGCTACGTCGGCGCCGACCCTGTCGTGCGGAGCGTCGGTGAGGTCTCGGTGGCGAACTTCCGGATGGCGTGCACACCGCGGAAGCTCAACCGGACGACCGGGGAGTGGAGCGACGGCGTGACGCAATGGTTCACGGTCAGCGCCTGGCGCCAGCTGGGGGAGAACGTCGGGCGCTCGCTGCGCAAGGGAGACCCGGTGGTCGTCCAGGGACGGCTATCGGCCCGCAGCTACGTCAACAAGGACGGCCTCGAGGTCAACACCTTCGAGGTGGAGGCGACCGTCGTCGGCCACGACCTCAACCGTGGAATGACGAGCCTCTCGCGCAACCCGCGCTCGTTGGCCGCGGCCGCTGCCCCGGCCCCCGACCCGCGCGACGACGACCCCGAGCGCGACCCGATCGCCGACTGGCGGGCTCCGGGCGCGGACCCGTGGGAGGAGAAGCCGGCGACCGCCGACGATGTCGATGCGGCTGCCGAGACGGAGACGTCCGCGGCGGCCTGAGGTGGATCGGGCGCTCGCCGGGTCGGCGGCGGGGTGCGCCGGTTGTACCGGCGTGCCTCTCCCTCATTAGGGTGGACCCCATGGCCGACTACATCCTCTCCCTGCGCAACGTGCGCAAGGCCCATGGCGACAAGGTCGTCCTCGACAACGTCACCCTCTCGTTCCTGCACGGTGCCAAGATCGGCGTCGTCGGCCCGAACGGCATGGGTAAGTCCTCGCTGCTCAAGCTGATGGCGGGGCTCGACCATCCCAACAACGGTGACATCGTCCGCGACCAGGACGCGACCGTCGGGATGCTCCAGCAGGAGCCGCCGCTGACCGAGGGCAAGACCGTCCTCGAGAACGTCGAGGAGGCGGTCGGCGAGATCAAGACGAAGATGAAGCGCCTCGAGGACGCCTACATGGAGATGGGCGACCCCGACGCCGACCAGGACGCCCTGATGGCCGAGACGGGTGAGCTCCAGACCTACCTGGACAACATCAACGCGTGGGACATCGACTCCAAGCTGGAGCAGGCGATGGACGCCCTGCGCTGCCCTCCGGGCGACGCGATCGTCGACAACCTCTCCGGTGGTGAGCGCCGCCGGGTCGCGCTGTGCAAGCTGCTCCTGCAGGAGCCCGACCTGCTGCTGCTCGACGAGCCCACCAACCACCTCGACGCCGAGTCGGTGCAGTGGCTGGAGGGTCACCTCAAGTCCTACAAGGGCGCCGTCCTGGCCGTCACCCACGACCGTTACTTCCTCGACAACGTCGCCGAGTGGATCGCCGAGGTCGACCGCGGCTCGATCCACGGCTACGAGGGCAACTACTCCACCTACCTCGAGACCAAGAAGGAGCGTCTCAAGGTCGAGGGCCTCAAGGACGCCAAGCGCGCCAAGATGCTCGAGAAGGAGCTGGAGTGGGTCCGCTCCAACGCCAAGGCTCGCCAGACCAAGTCGAAGTCGCGTCTGGCTCGCTACGAGGAGCTCGCCGCCGAGGCCGACAAGGCCCGCAAGATCGACACCGCCGACATCAACATCCCGCCGGGCCCGCGCCTGGGCGACGTGGTGATGGAGGCCAAGGGTCTGACCAAGGGCTTCGAGGGCCGCACGCTGTGGGACGACATCTCCTTCTCGCTCCCGCGTGCCGGCATCGTCGGCGTCGTCGGCCCCAACGGTGTCGGCAAGACCACCCTGTTCCGGATGATCACCGGCTCCGAGGCGCCCGACGCCGGTGAGCTCAACGTCGGCCAGACGGTGAAGATCTCCTACGTCGACCAGAGCCGTGGCGGCATCGACCCCAACAAGAACGTCTGGGAGGTCGTCTCCGACGGCCTGGACTTCATCAAGGTCGCCAACTTCGAGATGAACTCGCGGGCCTACGTCGCCTCGTTCGGCTTCAAGGGTCCCGACCAGCAGAAGAAGGCCGGCGTGCTCTCCGGTGGTGAGCGCAACCGCCTCAACCTGGCGCTCACCCTGAAGCAGGGCGGCAACATGCTGCTGCTCGACGAGCCGACCAACGACCTGGACGTCGAGACGCTCTCCTCGCTGGAGGACGCCCTGCTCGACTTCCCGGGTTGCGCCGTGGTCACCTCCCACGACCGGTGGTTCCTCGACCGCGTCGCCACCCACATCCTCGCCTGGGAAGGCACCGAGGAGAAGGAGGGCGAGTGGTTCTGGTTCGAGGGCAACTTCGAGTCCTACGAGGCCAACAAGATCGAGCGCCTCGGTCCGGAGGCCGCCCGCCCCCACCGCGTCACCCACCGTCGCCTCACCCGCGACTGATCGAACCCCTGCCGACTCGGCGCGTCTGTCTCGTACGGACGCGCCGAGTCGGCGCATCCTGACCGAGAACCACGCCGAGCCGGCTCGTCATGACGAGCCGGCTCGGCGGGCGGTGGCGTCAGTTCGAGCCGACTCGCTCGGCGGTCAGGGCGGGACGTACGCCGTTGACGGCGGGGGTGATCCGACGCTCGAGTCGCATCGCGCCGGCGACGATGCCGACGCAGCCGACCACCATCAGCGCGATGAACACCGTCGACTGGTCGTGCTCGAGCAGGAACCCGGCCAGGATCGGGCCGATGATCGCGCCGGTCTGGAACGAGGCCGAGTTGATCGCGTTGTAGCGCCCACGCAGGTGGTCGGGGGCCATGTCGTTGGTCAGGGCGGGGAAGGCCGACTGCATCAGCGTCTCGCCGAGGGCGAAGAAGAGCCCCTGGAAGGCGACCACGCCGACGATGGCCGCGACGGAGCCCGGCACCAGACCGGTCGCCCCGAAGACCACCCAGGCGAAGGCCCAGATCCCCGCGGTGGCGATCAGGACCCGGGTGCGCCGCCGGCCGCTGACCCGGTTCATCACCCAGAACTGGGCGAGAACGATCACCGCGCAGTTCACCACGAACGCGAACCCGACGACGCGGGTGGAGACCTCGGAGATCTGCCGGGAGTAGGCCGGGAACCCGCTCTCGATCTGGCCGTAGCCGAGGGTGGAGAGCAGCACACCGATCACCACCAGCCAGACGACCTCGGGGCGGCGCAGGATCGTGGCGTACGACGCGGTCGCGTCGGGCTCGTCGGCGGCGGGACGCGCGGCGCGGCCGTGCAGATGCCGCAGCGGGCCGAGCATGACGAGGGCCGGGATCGTGAAGGTGGCGGCGTTGGCCAGGAAGGCGTAGGTGAACGTCTCCGGCCGGGTGACGTCGATGAAGAGGCCGCCGATGACACCACCGACGCCGATGCCGAGGTTGATCAGCGCGAAGTTCACCCCGTAGTAGCGCTGTCGCAGCTCGCCCTCGACGACGGTGGCGACCAGCGCGTTGGCGGCCGGCCAGGAGACCCCGGCCTGGACACCCAGGAGGCAGAGCGCCGCACCGGCGAGCACCGGGGTGGTGCCGAAGGCGAGCGTGACGTCGCCGGCGATCGCACAGACCAGGCCGCCGAGGATCACCGGACGTGCTCCGTACCTGTCGATCAGCGTGCCCGCCGGGCCGGTGACGACGAAGCCGACGATGGCGATCAGACCCATCAGGGTGCCGGCGAGACCGAGGTCGAAGCCGCGTACCTCATGCAGGTAGATGATCGTGAACGGCAGCGTCATGCCGCGACCGAGGAGCTGGATCGTGACCGTCGCGAGAAGCCAGCGGCCCTCGCGGGGCAGCGCGGCCAGGAAGTCACGGAGACCGAGAGCAGGGGGAGTCGACACCGCATAATCTTCGCCTTTACCTGGAGCCGTGGCGAATTGTTTCTCGGGCCCTGAAGCCGGCCATCCCGGGCTAAGGTCCCGCCCTATTTCTGCCGTTGGTCCCGACTTCGTCGCTCCAAAATGCGTGCCCGTGCGCGGAACAGGCTGGCGGGAGGTCTAACGTAATGCCCCGTGGGTGATGAGACTCGGTGGCTGGACGAAGAGCAGCAGCGCTCCTGGCGTGCGCTGATGATGGGGATGACCCTGCTCGATGACCGCCTGGACGCCGATCTGCGCGCCGGTTTCGACATCTCGCTCCCGGAGTACGAGATCCTCGTGCGGCTCTCCGAGAACGACGGCGCCATGCGGATGGCCCAGCTCGCCGACTCCCTGGCCCACTCGCGCTCCCGGGTCACCCACACCATCACCCGGATGGAGCGCTCCGGGCTCGTCGAGCGCCGCAACTCGGCCGAGGACGGCCGTGGTGTCGTCGCGACGCTCAGCGAGCGCGGCTTCGAGCTGTTGCAGGAGGCAGCCCCTGTGCACGTCAAAGGCGTACGCGACTACCTCATCGATCTGGTCAGCGCGGAGGACTTCGCGGCTCTGGGGCGCGTGATGAACGCCGTCTCCGACCACCTCATCAGCGACCGCCCCGGCATCGAGATGCGCTGAAATCCGCCGAGTCGGCGCGTTAGAACGCGCCGACTCGGCAGGAATTTCGGTCAGAACGCGCCGACTCGGCGTGGTCAGATGCGCTCGAGGATCATCGCCATGCCCTGGCCGCCGCCGACGCACATGGTGATCAGACCGGTGGTCTTGTCGTGCCAGTCGAGGCTGTTGAGCATGGTGTTCTGCAGGCGCGCGCCGGTCATGCCGAAGGGGTGACCGACGGCGATGGCGCCACCGTTGATGTTGAGGCGGTCGATGTCGATGCCGAGGTCCTGGTAGGACGGGATCACCTGGGCCGCGAAGGCCTCGTTGATCTCGACCAGGTCGATGTCGCCGATCGACATGCCGGCGTACTTGAGGGCGTTCCGGGTCGCCTCGACCGGGCCGAGGCCCATGATCTCGGGGGAGAGGCCGGAGACGCCGGTGGACACGATCCGCGCCAGCGGGGTGGCGCCGAGCTCGGCGGCCTTGGTGTCGGACATGATCACCACGGCGGCCGCGCCGTCGTTGAGTGCGCAGCAGTTGCCGGCGGTGACGGTGCCGTCCTCGCGGAAGACCGGCTTGAGGCCGGAGATGGCCTCCAGGGTCACGCCGGCGCGGGGGCCGTCGTCGGCCGAGACGACGGTGCCGTCGGGCGTGGTGACCGGGGTGATCTCGCGGGCCCAGAAGCCGTCGGCGATGGCCTTCTCGGCGAGGTTCTGGGAGCGTACGCCGAACTCGTCCATCTCCTGGCGGGAGATGCCACGCGAGGTGGCGAGGTTCTCGGCGGTCTGACCCATCGCGATGTAGACGTCGGGCAGCAGGCCGTCCTCGCGCGGGTCGTGCCACTTGTCGTTGGAGGCGGCGGTCGCGGCCGTCCGGGACTGGGCGTCGTCGAAGAGGTGGTTCACGGTGTCGGGCAGGTGGTCGGAGGTGCCCTTGAAGAAGCGGGAAACCGTCTCGACGCCGGCCGAGACGATGATGTCGGCCTCGCCGGCCTTGATCGCGTGCAGCGCCATCCGCGAGGTCTGCACCGAGGACGAGCAGTAGCGGGTGATGGTCGCGCCGGGGACCTTGTCCCAGCCGTTCAGCACCGAGACGACGCGGCCCATGTTGTTGCCGGACTCGCCGCCCGGCAGGCCACAGCCCAGCAGCAGGTCGTCGATGTCGTTGGGGTCGAGACCCTCGACCTTCCCGACGGCCTCCTTGGTGATGAGGGCCGCAAGGTCGTCCGGACGGAAGTCCTTCAGAGATCCCTTGTTGGCTCGCCCGATCGGGGTACGGGCGGCGGCGACGATGACTGCCTCAGGCATGAACACTCCCGGGTTACTGGTGAGTAGAAAGCGATGTGGTCGACACCATACTCGCCCGCGCCCGGCGTTGAGACCAGGCCCAGTGCCCAAGATCATCTCGACAAGCTCGATACAGGGATCTGGAAGGATCGGTCGCGTGCGCCACCTCTACGAATGCCCCATGCGATGGGCCGACCTCGACATGCTCGGTCACGTCAACAACGTCGTCTACGTCGACTACCTCCAAGAGGCGCGTGTGGACATGCTGCGCACGCATGCCCGCAGCCCGCAGACCCAGGGTCTGGCCGAGGGGGTCGTGGTGGCCAGCCACCAGGTCACGTACGTCGAGCCGCTGCTCTTCGACTTCACACCGGTCTACGTCGAGTCCTGGGTGACCGACATCCGGGCGGCGAGCTTCACGATGGCCTACGAGATCTTCCGCGATCAGCCCGACGGCAGCCGGAAGGTCTTCCTGCGGGCGAGCACCGTCCTGGCGCCGTACGTCTTCGCCACCGAGTCGCCGCGCCGGCTCAAGCCGGAGGAGAAGGCCAACCTCCAGCCCTACCTCGAGGCCTATCCGGAGGGATGGTCGCCGAAGCCGCTCGCGCTGGGTGAGCCGAAGCGGCTCGAGGCCGGACGCTTCCCGCTCTACGTCCGCTTCTCCGACGTCGACGCCTACGGGCACGTGAACAACGTGAAGTACTTCGAGTACTTCCAGGAGTCGCGGGTGGCGCTGATGCAGCGGCTCAGGTCGCACCACGGCCTCGAGGCCTGGCCGTCCGTCGTCGTGGCCCAGACCGACGTCTCCTACCACGCGCCGATCCTCGCCCGCTCCGAGCCGTACGACGTGTGGAGCCACGTCTCCCGGCTGGGCACCAAGTCGATGACGATCGAGTCCGAGATCGCCGACGGGGACCTCAGGCTCGCCCGCGGGCAGGTCACGCTGGTCTTCTGGGACCTGGCGTCCGGGAAGTCCGTCGAGCCGACGCCGGAGGTGCGTGCGGCCATCGAGAGCGTGCTCTAGCGAGCCCCGGTCTCAGTCGCGCCGGTCGAGATCGTCGCAGGCGTCCCGGCGGTCGTAGCGGTCGTAGCGGCTGTCGCGCCGGCAGTCGTCACGGTCGTCGCTGTCGCGGTCGCCGTACCACCCGTCTCCGTCGGTCCACCCGCTCCAGTCCCAGCCGTCCTGGGTCACGGTGAAGTCCTGCTCGGGCATGGCGGGGAGCTGGTCCGAGGGCTTCTTCCCGGGGCGGCTCTTCCGCGCGCTCAGCGTGTTGCCCTCGGCGGGCTGCCCCGCCTTCGACGGCGGGCCGGACGGCGCGAGCAGGTCCCGCGAGGCGAGCTGGGTGGCGAGCGACGCGTCGGGCGGCGGGGGCAGCGTGCCGACGGAGGTGTCCTCGGCGGCGTCGACCGGCTCGGGCGGACCCGTCGGGCCATCGAGCACGCTCTGCGGACCTGTCGCCTGGTGGGCGGGCTGGCTCGCCTGGTCCGGTCCGATCGACCGTAGACCCCCGATGAGCAGTGCCATCGCGACGGTGGCGACGACGGCAAGTCCGACTCCGACGATGGCCCGCTGAGATGCCCGCATGCGTCCTCCGAGATGGCGCTGATCCACTGTTTGTTGTGCTTGAGTCCAGTAGCCTCTCAGTGCTTGCGTCGGTTGTCGAGAAGCGGGACCTTTGTCAGCGTTTCCTGAGTCGGGCCGCCAGCAGCGCGCGGCGCTCGGAGATGCGCTGCCACAGGAACTGCTGGACGACGAGGGTCAGCCAGCCGGCGAGCGCCATGCCGGAGATGTTGACGACGAGCTGCAGCGTGCTGCCCCAGATCTCGTCGCCGAGCCCGAAGGCGAGCCCGAGGGCCACGTTGGCGGCCGCCGGGATCGTGGTGACCGAGATGAACACCCCGGAGAGGTTGCCGGCGCGCGCCGAGGTGAGCGCGAGCACTCCGGCGGCGGCCGCGATCAGCGCGACGATGAAGGACCACTTGTCGGGGGTGTAGATGAAGGCCGTACCCGGTCGCTCGGCGGTGATGTCCGCGGCCGTGATCCAGCCCAGCCCGCGGGCGACGAGCGCGGCCAGCGTCGTCATGGCGATGCCGACCGCGAACCCCACCACCAACGTACGCAGCGACTGACCCAGCAACCCGAAGCGGCGGCGGACCAAGGCGACTCCGAGGGCCGCGATCGCGCCGAACTCGGGCCCGATGACCATCGCCCCGATGACGAGGATCTGGGAGTCGAGGACGATCGCGATGCCGGCCAGGATCGTGGCCAGGCTGATCAGGCTCATGAAGGACCAGTTGCTCTCGGAGTCCTCGTAGGCCCGCTGGGTCACGTCGGCCCACACCACCGAGTCGGCGCTGCTGCCCGGCGCCAAGTGGTCTGCGGCGAGGCCGGCCGCGGACATCCACGTCTGCACGGGCTCGACGTGGAGGCTCCCCTCCCGGGGTATGCCGAGCCCGCGGAGGCGGTCGATGATGTCGTTGGCCGCCTCCCGGGCCACCGCGGCGAGGACGACGTCGCCCTCGGGACGCAGCGAAGCCCCCGGCATGGACGAGAGCTCGCTGACCGCGGGATCGGCGGTGAGGACCTCGAGGACCGACGGTGTCAGGTGCTTCGGCGAGGTGATCCGTAGCTGCAGCATGGGCACATTGTTGCGGACGGGCTCCTCGCCGATCCCGGGCCCGTCCTCACCACGCCGCCGCCGGGGTCTCAGATCCAGTTGCGGCGGCGGAAGAGGATGTAGAGCACGACGTTGACGGTCAGCATCAGCCCGAGCGCCATGAAGTAGCCGTAGCGCCACTGCAGCTCGGGCATGAAGTCGAAGTTCATCCCGTAGACGGTGCCGACCAGGGTGGGCGCGAACAGGATCGCCGCCCAGCCGGAGATCTTCTTGACCTCGTCGTTCTGCTGCACGCTGAGCTCGCTGAGCGCCTTCATCTCCTCGTTCTGCTGCTGGGCGACGAGCGTGGCGTTGACGGTGAGGATGTCGCGCAGCAGGTTGCGGAACTCGTCGATCTGCTCGACGGTGCCGATCACGTGGTCCTCGACGTCGCGCAGGTAGCGCTGGAGCTCCTCATCGGTGCGGTACTTGGAGAACCCGGCGGCGAGGGAGCGTACGACGCCCAGCAGGGGACGGGTCGCCCGCTGGAACTCGACCACCTCGCGGGAGAGCTCGTAGATGCGGCGGGACACCTGGGTGTCGCCGCGGAACATCTCGGTCTCGATCTCGTCGATGTCGTTGGCGAGACCGGCCACGACCGGCGCGTAGCCGTCGACGACGCGGTCGAGGATGGCGTACAGCACCGCCTCCGGGCCGAGGCGGAGCAGATCCGGGTTGCTCTCCATGCGGCGGCGTACGGGGGAGAGGTCGGGCTGGGCACCGTGGCGCACGGTGAGCACGAAGTCGGGGCCGACGAAGAGGTGCAGCTCACCGAAGTCGATGTCCTCGGTCTCGTCGACGTACCAGGCCGCCCGCAGCACCACGAACAGGGTGTCGTCGTAGCGCTCGATCTTCGGCCGCTGGTGGGCCAGGATCGCGTCCTCCACGGCCAGCTCGTGCAGGCCGAACTCCTCGGCCAGCGAGGCCAGCTCATGCTGGTTTGGCTGGTAGAGGCCGATCCAGGCCATCGCGTCGGCGTGCTCGTGGAGCGAGCGGTAGGTGTCGGCCAGCGTCGAGGGTGAGTCGACGCGGTCGCCGCCGACGTAGACGGCGCTGTCGATCATGCTGCCGCGCGTCACCGGCGTCGGCATCGAGGACCGACCGCCTCCGCCCTGCGGTGAGGTCGTCGGCGGAATCTTCGGCGGGTCGGAGCGGCGCTGCTTGGTGAGGGCGCGCAGGGACTTGAACGGGCGCTCGGACATGGTGGCCTCCTGGATGCTGCGAGCGAGCGGGACGGCGACGAACAGACGCGTCGCGCCGGCCCGGGCACGTTCTCCAGGTGTCCGGACCGGTCAGGGCGAGGTGGTACTCGGAGGTTGACCGTCCATGCCGGCCACCTCCTCTCTTCCTCGCTCGCGGGGCTGCAGCCCGGATGCCTCGTTCGTACGGATCCACGTCCGCACCGGGACATCGTAGGTCCAGCGCGCTCGGCTCAGGTAGTCGTGGCGGCAGAGCGGTGTGAGCGTGGTCTGCGGCTCGCCGTCCTCTGGGCGCTCAGGCATCCGGGACGGCCGGGTCAAGGATGCGTCAAGCGCGCGACGTACGTCGTCAGGAAACCGTCAAGGCGGGCGGTCCGCGCCCGCGCACGGGCATGCAATGGAGCCGTGCTAGATCTCGTCTACATCCTCATCACGCTGGTGTCCTTCGCCGGGCTCGCCGCGTTGGTCGGAGTCATCGACCGACGTCTGGACGACCCGTCGGACACCGACGTCGCCCCCACTGAGACCGAGACGCGGACGGTGAGCCGATGAACACCGTCGTCGCCGCCGTCCTTCAGGTTGCCGTCCTGATCGCCGCGCTGGCTCTTGCGGTCCCGTTCCTGGGCCGATACCTCGCCCACATCTACACCACCGAGAAGCACCTGCGCGTCGAGAAGGTGGTCTACCGGGTGCTGCGCGTCGACCCCGACGCGGACCAGCGCTGGCGCTCGTATGCGCTCGCGGTGCTCGGGTTCTCCCTGGTCGGGATCCTGTTCCTCTACCTCCTCGCGCGGGTGCAGCAGTGGCTGCCGCTGAGCCTCGGCTTCGACCCGTTCCCCAGCGACGGCGCCTGGAACACCGCGGTGTCGTTCGTGACCAACACCAACTGGCAGTGGTACTCGGGCGAGGCCGCCGCGGGGAACCTGCTCCAGATGGCCGGCCTGACCGTGCAGAACTTCGTCTCCGCCGCGGTCGGCATGTCGGTCGCGGCAGCCTTCGCGCGCGGGCTCGCCCGTGGGCGCGGCAACGGTCGCGTCGGCAACTTCTGGGCAGACCTCGTCCGCACCACCCTGCGCGTCCTGCTGCCGATCTCGTTCGTCGGCGCGCTGGTGCTCGTGGGCTTCGGCGCGATCCAGAACCTCCGGGCCGACCTGGCGATGACCACACTGGACGGCGGACAGCAGATCCTCACCTCCGGGGCGATCGCCAGCCAGGAGGTGATCAAGGAGCTCGGCACCAACGGCGGCGGCCCCTACAACGTGAACTCGGCGCACCCGTTCGAGAACCCGACCCCGTTCACGAACCTCCTGGAGATCTTCCTGCTCCTGGTGATCCCGTTCGCGATGGCCTGGGCGTTCGGGCTCATCGTGAAGGACCGGCGCCAGGGTGGCGCCGTGCTCGCCACGATGGCGACCCTGTGGCTCGGCGCGGTCGGCCTGCTGACCTGGGCCGAGATCGCCGGGCCCGGCACCGCTCCGCAGCTCGCCGGTGGCGCGATGGAGGGCAAGGAGGCCCGCTTCGGCGAGGCCGCCTCGGCGCTCTTCGCATCGTCGACGACCGGCACCTCGACCGGTGCCGTCAACGCGATGCACGACAGCCTCACCGCCCCGGGCGGTGGGATCGCGATGTTCAACATGATGCTCGGGGAGGTGGCGCCGGGCGGCGTCGGCTCCGGGCTCTACGGGATGCTCATGCTGGCCATCGTCACGGTCTTCCTGTGCGGCCTGATGGTGGGGCGTACGCCGGAGTACCTGGGCAAGAAGATCGGCCAGCGCGAGATCGTCCTGGTCGCCCTCTACATCCTGGCCACGCCGATCCTGGTGCTGGTCGGTGCCGCGGTCGCGGTGAGCTTCCCGGCCGGACCGGCAGGGATGCTCAACTCGGGCGCCCACGGCTTCTCCGAGGCGTTGTACGCCGTGACGTCGGCCGCCAACAACAACGGCTCCGCCTTCGGCGGGCTGACCGCGGGCACTCCGTTCTGGAACACCCTGCTCGGTGTGCTCATGCTCTTCGGGCGGTTCCTGCCGATCGTCTTCGTGCTCGGCCTGGCCGGTCGTTTCGCGACGACGCAGCACCTGCCCGCCGGCGCCGGCACCCTGCCCACCCATCGGCCGCTCTTCGTCGTGCTGCTCACCGGCGTCGCGCTGGTCGTGGTCGGCCTGACGTACGTCCCTGCTCTTGCCCTCGGTCCGATCGTGGAGTCGCTGTCATGACCCAGTTCAACGTCCTTTCCCCCACTCCTGACACCGACGCGGCCCAGGAGCACCACCACGAGCGGCACCCGGTGCCGGCGGCGAGCGGCGTGCTCTCGCTCGCCCAGATCCGGGAGGCCCTACCGGGCGCCTTCCGCAAGCTCGACCCGCGGCTGTTGGTCGCCACCCCGGTCATGCTGGTGGTCGAGGCCGGCGCGGTGGTGACCACCGTGCTGTCGATCCTCGACCCGAGCGTGATGGGCTGGCTGGTCACGGCCTGGCTGTGGCTGACCGTGATCTTCGGCAACCTGGCCGAGTCGGTCGCGGAGGGCCGAGGCAAGGCCCAGGCGGCCAGCCTGCGCGCGCTGCAGACCGAGACCTCCGCCCGGCGGCTGCGCCCGGACGGCAGCGAGGAGGCGGTCGCCTCCACGTCGCTGCGGGCGGGTGACACGGTGGTGGTCACCGCGGGGGAGCGGATCCCCGGCGACGGTGACATCATCGAGGGCGTCGCCTCGGTCGACGAGTCGGCGGTCACCGGCGAGAGCGCACCCGTGATCCGGGAGTCGGGCGGTGACCGGTCCGCGGTTACCGGAGGCACGACGGTGCTCTCCGACCGGATCGTGGTGCGGATCACCTCCGATCCCGGCCACTCCTTCGTCGACCGGATGATCGCGCTGGTCGAGGGGTCCGAGCGGCAGCGTACGCCCAACGAGATGGCCCTCAACGTGCTGCTCTCGACCCTGACGGTCATCTTCGTGGTCGTCTGCGGGACGCTCTACTTCCTCGCCGACCACTCCGGCGCCCACCAGTCGTGGCTGGTGCTCATCGCACTGCTGGTCTGCCTGATCCCGACCACCATCGGCGCTCTGCTGAGTGCGATCGGCATCGCCGGCATGGACCGGCTCGTACGCCGCAACGTCCTGGCGATGTCGGGAAGGGCGGTCGAGGCGGCCGGTGACGTCGACGTGCTCCTGCTCGACAAGACGGGCACGATCACCTACGGCAACCGGCAGGCCACCGAGATCATCCCGGTCACCGGAGTCACCCTGACCGCGGTCGAGAACGCCGCGGTGCAGGCGAGCCTGGCCGACCTGACGCCGGAGGGACGCAGCATCCTGCACCTCGTCGGACGCAGCGCCGCCGGCCCGTCCGGTGCGACCATGGTCGAGTTCTCCGCGACGACCAGGATGAGCGGCCTGGACGCGCCCGACCTGATGATCCGCAAGGGCGCTGCGTCCGCGGTGGCCGCCTGGGTGGAGGAGAACGGCGGCACCGTTCCGCCCGAGACGTACGTGATCGCCGGGGACATCAGCGCCGAGGGCGGTACGCCGCTCGTCGTCGCCGAGCAGCGAGACCGCGAGCGCGCGCGGGTGCTGGGCGTCGTGCACCTCAAGGACGTCGTCAAGGACGGCATCCGGGAGCGGTTCGACGAGATGCGCGCCATGGGCATCCGTACGGTGATGATCACCGGCGACAACGCCGTCACGGCCGCGGCCATCGCCAAGGAGGCAGGGGTCGACGACTTCCTCGCCGAGGCGACACCGGAGGACAAGCTGGCGCTGATCCGGAAGGAGCAGCGTGGTGGCCGGATGGTCGCGATGTGCGGCGACGGCACCAACGACGCTCCCGCGCTGGCCCAGGCCGACGTCGGGGTGGCGATGAACACCGGCACCACCGCGGCCAAGGAGGCCGGCAACATGGTGGACCTCGACTCCGACCCGACCAAGCTCATCGACGTGGTCGAGATCGGCAAGCAGCTGCTCATCACCCGTGGTGCCCTGACCACCTTCTCGGTGGCCAACGACATCGCGAAGTACTTCGCGATCCTGCCGGCGATGTTCGTGGTCGCCTTCCCGCAGCTCGAGGTGCTCAACATCATGCGGCTCTCGACGCCGGAGTCCGCCATCGTCTCGGCGGTCGTCTTCAACGCGCTGATCATCGTCGCGCTGATCCCGCTGGCGCTCCGCGGCGTGCGCTACCGGCCCGCCTCGGCCGTCGAGCTGCTGCGCCGCAACATCCTCCTCTACGGCGTCGGCGGCCTGATCGCTCCCTTCGTGGGCATCAAGCTCCTCGACCTCGTCATCTCTCTCATCCCAGGACTGTGATCACTGCCATGAACGACATCTACGCCCTCATGCGGCACTCCTGGGCAGGGCTCCGGGTGCTCATCGCCGCCACCCTCCTGCTCGGTCTCGGCTATCCGCTCCTCGTCACCGGCGTCGCCCAGGTCGCCTTCCCCTGGCAGGCCAACGGCTCGCTGGTGACGGCCGACGGGAGCCGCACCACCGACCCGTCCGAGGCCGCGGGGTCCGTCCTACTCGGGCAGGTCAGCGACGACTCTGCGCTGTTCTACCCGCGGCCCTCCGCCGCCGGTGACGGCTACGACACGATGTCCACCTACGGCTCCAACCTCGGTCCCGAGGAGCCGGCGCTGATCAAGGCGATCAAGGAGCGCAAGGCCGAGGTCGCCGCCCGCGAGGGCGTCACGGCCGACGAGGTGCCCGCCGACGCGGTCACCGCCTCCGCCTCCGGCCTCGACCCGCACATCTCCCCGGCCTACGCCTCGCTCCAGGTCGCTCGGGTGGCCGAGGCCAACGGCCTCCCGGAGGCGAAGGTGCGTGAGCTGGTCGAGGAGAGCACCGAGGGACGTACGGCGGGAGTGCTCGGAGAGGCGCGCGTCAACGTGCTCCTGCTCAACATCGCTGTGAAGCAGGCGGCACACTGATCCTCGTGAGCATCAGTCGCAGGGCGGAGACGCCGGCCGCGCCCAGGCGCGGCCGGCTCACCGTCTACCTCGGCGCGGCGCCGGGGGTGGGAAAGACGTACGCGATGCTGGGCGAGGCGAGACGGCGAGCGGCACGCGGGACGGACGTGGTCATCGGGTACGTGGAGACCCACGACCGCGTGCACACCACCGAGATGCTGGAGGGACTCGAGGTGATCCCGCGCCGGGAGATCGGCTACCGCGGGACGACGTTCACCGAACTCGACGTCGAGGCTGTGATCGCCCGCGACCCGAAGGTGGTCTGCATCGACGAGCTCGCGCACACCAACGTGCCCGGCAGCCGCCACACCAAACGGGCCCAGGACGTCGAGCAGATCCGGGCGGCCGGCATCGACGTGATCACCACCGTCAACATCCAGCACCTGGAGTCGCTCAACGACGAGGTCGAGCGGATCACCGGCGTACGTCAGCGGGAGACCGTGCCGGACGAGGTGGTCCGCACCGCCGACCAGATCCAGCTCGTCGACATGGCGCCCGACGCGCTGCGGCGGCGGATGGCGCACGGCAACATCTACAAGCCCGACAACATCGACGCGAGCCTGACCTCCTACTTCCGGGTCGGCAACCTGACCGCGCTGCGCGAGCTGGCGCTGCTGTGGCTGGCCGACCGGGTCGACGACGCTCTCGGCGACTACCGGCGCGAGCACCGGATCGAGCACCCGTGGCCGACCAAGGAGCGGATCGTGGTGGCGGTCACCGGTGGACCGGAGTCGGAGACGCTGCTGCGGCGGGCGGCCCGGCTCTGCCAGCGCGCGAAGGGGTCCGAGCTGCTGGCGGTGCATGTGGTCACCGCCGACGGACTGGCCCGTCCGGAGGCCGGGTCGATCGAGCGCGTCCAGGCGCTGACCGCGTCGCTCGGCGGCACCTTCCACAGCGTCGTCGGCGAGGACGCGGCCGCCGCCGTCGTCGACTTCGCCACCGGCGCCAACGCCACCATGATCATCGTCGGCGTCTCCCGTCACGGGCGGCTGCGCCGGCTCTTCACCGGCACCACCGGAGACCGGATCGCGGCCGCGGCCGGGTCGATCGACGTACACCTCGTCACCCACGACGAGATCGCCCGTGGGTCGCGGGTCCGTGGTGGCCTCGGCTCACCGCTCAGCCGCACCCGGCAGGTCCTGGGCTGGCTGTGCGCCGTGCTGGTGCCGCTCGGCCTGGTGTGGCTGCTCCACCACGACGGCATCGAGGGCCCGATCTCCGGCCAGCTTCCGCTGGCCAGCATGCTGCTGCTGGCCGCGACGGTCCTGGTCGCCATGATCGGTGGGAGGTGGCCGGCGGTGGTCGCCGCGCTCGCCGGGTTCGGACATCTGAACTGGTGGTTCACCCCGCCGGTGCACAAGGTCACCATCGCCGAGCCGCGCAACCTGGTGATGCTGGTGATCTTCGTGGCGGTCGCGGTCGGCGTCGCCACGGTCGTCGACCGCGCCTCGCGGCGCGCGGACGAGGCCCGCCAGGCCAGGGGAGAGGCGGCGACCATGGGGGCGCTGTCGCGCTCCGTGCTCACCGGCCAGGACACCGCCGAGGCGATCGTGAGCCGGGTGCGCGAGACGTTCGCCCAGCAGGCGGTGGTGCTGCTGGAGGAGACCCCGCAGGGGTGGGTGCGGATGGCGGGTGCCGGGATCGGCTATCCCGCGGAACCGGACCAGGGCGACGCCCAGGTCGCGGTCGACGAGACCCACGTGATCGTCCTGCGTGGCACCCCGCTGCGGGCACGCGACCGACGCGTCCTGGAGGCCTTCGCGCTCCAGACGTCGCTGGTCCTGGAGCATCGGCGGCTGCGTGACCAGGCCGATCGCGCGCTCGCCCTGGAGCGTGCGGAGCAGACCTCGACGGCGCTCCTCCGAGCGGTCTCCCACGACCTGCGTACGCCGCTGGCGACGATGCGCGCCGCCCTCGACGGCCTGCTCGTGGGCCGGGTGCCGGAGGAGGACCGCAAGGAGCTCGTCGAGTCGGCCGCCTCCTCCGCCGACCAGCTGGAGTCGCTGATCGACAACCTCCTCGACCTCTCCCGGGTCGAAGCGGGGCTGGTCCACCCCGCGATGCGGGACGTCAGCCTGGAGGAGTCGCTGCCGATGGCCGTCGCCGGCCTGCCCCCGGGCTCGATCGCCTTCGAGGTCGGCGAGGACACCCCGCTCGTACGCACCGACTCCGGCCTCCTGGAGCGCATCGTCGCCAACCTGGTGAGCAACGCCGTCCGGGTGTCGACCGGCGAGCCGGTGCGGGTCCTGGCGCACGAGACCCCGGAGACTGTGGAGGTGATGATCGTCGATCGTGGACCGGGCGTGCCCGAGGAGCAGCGGGAGCGGATGTTCGAGCCGTTCCAGCGGCTCGACGACACCTCGGCCGGCGGGCTGGGACTCGGCCTGGCGGTCGCCCGCGGACTCAGCGAGGCGCTCGGGATCAGGCTCACGGCCGAGGACACCCCGGGTGGGGGACTGACCATGGTCGTCGCGGTGCCGCGGGCGAGGAGCGCCCGATGAGCCGCGTACTCGTCGTCGATGACGAGCCTGCTCTGCTGCGGGCGCTCGCCATCAACCTTCGTGCCGCCGGCTGGGAGGTCGAGACCGCGACCGACGGGCGCTCGGCGCTCGCCGCCGTGGCGGCAACCCATCCCGATGTCGTGCTTCTCGACCTCGGGCTCCCCGACCTGGACGGCACCGAGGTGATCGAGGGGCTGCGGGGCTGGACCCAGGTGCCGGTGGTCGTGCTCTCCGCGCGCCAGCACGGTGACGACAAGGTCGAGGCGCTCGACCTGGGCGCCGACGACTACGTCACCAAGCCGTTCGCGATGAACGAGCTGATGGCGCGTCTGCGGGCGGCGGTCAGGCGCTCCCAGGAGTCCGCGCCGCCGGCCGCGACCACCCTGACCGTCGGTGACCTGGAGATCGACTTCGCCCGCAAGCGGGTGCACAAGGCGGGCTCGGACGTACGACTGACGCCGACCGAGTGGTCCTTCCTGGAGCTGCTCGCCCGCAACGTCGGCCGGCTGGTCCCACGCGACCAGATCCTCAAGGAGGTCTGGGGCCCCGCCTACGCGAAGGAGACCCACTACCTGCGCGTCTATGCCGCCCAGCTGCGCCGCAAGCTCGAGGACGACCCCTCGCACCCGCGCTACCTGGTCACCACCCCGGGGGTGGGTTACACCCTGGATCCGGGGGAGTAGAGCGAGGCCACGATCCCCAGGGCCAGGAGCAGCGCCAGGTGGCGCAGGTCGCTGGCGGCGAAGGTCAGCTGACCGCCGGTGTTGACCGCGAACCCGGTGACCAGGCCCCAGCCGGTCAACGCCAGCAGCAGGGCGTACGGCACGGTCAGGGTCAGCGCGGCACCGGTGCTCAGCGCGACCATGGTGATCAGCCAGGCCGAGGAGCCGACGCCGACGACGGTGAGGACCGCAGTGGCGACCAGCAGGACGGCGGCTGCCGCTGCGGCGCGTACCGCCGTGACCTTCTCCAGCAGCTCCATACCGCCAGCCTGCGCTCGTCATCAGGCTCCGGCGGGCGTCCGCACGCTTCCCTGACACCCGGCCCGCGGAATCTTGACGGAATCCTTACGCCTTCCCGCGGGGCTCGGATGACGCATCGGGGTCGATCGGGCTGAAGAATTGAAGCGTGACCGCAGTGACCACGGCGAGCAGCCTCCCGGGCGCTGCCGAACCCGCCGAGACCCACGAGAAGAAGCACCCGTGGTGGCGGGTGATGTGCCTGACCGGGGTCGACTACTTCTCGACGCTGGGCTACCAGCCGGGCATCGCGGCGCTCGCCGCCGGGCTACTCTCCCCGATCGCGACCCTGGTCCTGGTCGCGCTGACCCTGTTCGGCGCGCTTCCGGTCTACCGACGCGTCGCGGAGGAGAGCCCGCACGGCCAGGGCTCGATCGCGATGCTGGAACGGCTGCTGTCCCGCTGGGGCGGCAAGGCATTCGTGCTCGCCCTGCTCGGCTTCGCCGCGACCGACTTCATCATCACCATGACCCTCTCGGCCGCCGACGGCGCGGCGCACGTGGTGGAGAACCCGCTCTTCCCGTCCACCTGGGACGGGCACAACATGGTGATCACCCTGGTGCTGCTGGCCGCCCTGGCCGCGGTCTTCCTGAAGGGCTTCAGGGAGGCGATCGGCATCGCGGTCGCCCTGGTGGTCATCTACCTGACCCTCAACGCCATCGTGATCGTCGTCGGCCTCGTGCACGTGCTCAGCGACCCGAGCGTCTTCGCCCGCTGGAACGACGCGCTCTTCGTCGAGCACGGCGACATCACCACGATGATCGCCGTCTCGCTGCTGGTCTTCCCCAAGCTCGCCCTCGGGATGAGCGGTTTCGAGACCGGCGTCGCGGTGATGCCGCAGGTCAAGGGCGACGCGGGTGACACCGAGGAGGACCCCGCCGGCCGGATCCGGGGCACGAGGAAGCTGCTCACCACCGCCGCCCTGACGATGAGCGTGTTCCTCATCTCCTCCTCCTGGGTGACCACGCTGCTCATCCCGGCCGAGAAGTTCGAGGAGGGCGGCGAGGCCAACGGCCGGGCGCTGGCCTACCTCGCGCACGACTTTCTGGGCAGCGCGTTCGGGACGGCGTACGACATCTCGACGATCCTCATCCTGTGGTTCGCCGGAGCCTCGGCGATGGCCGGTCTGCTCAACCTGATCCCGCGCTACCTGCCGCGCTACGGGATGTCGCCGGAGTGGGCCGCCGCGACCCGGCCGCTGGTCGTCACGATCTCGGCGGCAGCGTTCCTGATCACCTGGATCTTCGACGCCGACGTGGACGCCCAGGGCGGGGCGTACGCGACGGGTGTGCTCGTGCTGATGCTGTCGGCCGCGGTGGCCGTGACCCTGGCCGCGCGCAAGGCCGGCCAGCGGGTCCGGGCGGTCCTGTTCGGCCTGATCGCGGCAGTGTTCGCCTACACCACGGTCTCCAACGTGATCGAGCGGCCCGACGGCGTCAAGATCGCCGCCTGCTTCATCGCCGCGATCATCGCGGTCTCGCTGATCTCCCGGATCATGCGCTCCTTCGAGCTGCGCGTGACCGGCGTCGAGCTGGACAAGAAGGCCAAGACGTTCCTGCGCGAGTGCGCTCGCCGCCAGATCCGGCTGATCGCCAACGAGCACGAGGGCACCGAGGGGCCGGAGGAGTACGAGGACAAGCTGACCCAGATCGTCGCCGACAACGACCTCGCCGACGAGACCGACCTCATCTTCGTCGAGGTGCTCGTGACCGACCCGTCCGACTTCGAAGGCACCCTGACGGTACGCGGCGAGGTGATCGGACGCCGCCGCGTGCTGCGCCTGGAGGCGCCGTCCGTGCCCAACGCGCTGGCCGCGACGCTGCTCCACGTTCGCGACGTCACCGGTGTGGTGCCGCACATCTACTTCGAGTGGACCGAGGGCAACCCGGTCACCAACCTGCTGCGGTTCCTGTTCATCGGGGTCGGCGAGGTCGCCCCGACCACCCGGGAGATCCTGCGGCGCGCCGAGCCGGACCGGACCCGGCGGCCGCACGTGCACGTGGGCTGAGTGGTCGGTCCGGGCTCAGCTCGGGGTGTTGATCATGAAGTTCGCCGCATGCTCGGCGTACGCCCAGAACTGTGCGTCCTGCTCGGGGGTGAGCCCGGCGGCGTCGAGGCCCTCGCGGAAGTGCTGGAGCCAGCGGTCGCGGGCCTCCGAGGTGACCTCGAACGGGGCGTGGCGCATCCTCAGCCGCGGGTGGCCGCGCTGCTCGGAGTAGGTCGTCGGGCCGCCCCAGTACTGGGCCAGGAAGAGCGTCAGCCGCTCCTGGGCCGGGCCGAGGTCCTCCTCGGGATACATCGGCCGCATCAGCTCGTCGGTCGCCACGCCCTCGTAGAACTTCGCCACGATCGTGCGGATGGTGTCCATCCCGCCGATCTCCTCATAGAACGTCACTTGAACCATTGTTCCACGCGGCCTTCCACGCTGCGTCCTCCGTGGGGCCGTGGCAGGATCGGGGGCGTACGCACACACACGATCTTTGGGAGATGAAGATGGCCACCACCCGCACCGCCACCACCGTCTGGGAGGGCTCCCTCTTCGAGGGCGCCGGCAAGGTGACGCTGGACTCCTCGGGCCTGGGGACGTACGACGTCACCTGGGTGGCCCGCTCGCAGGAGCCCAGCGGCAAGACCAGCCCGGAGGAGCTCATCGCCGCCGCTCACTCGTCCTGCTTCTCGATGGCCTTCTCGAACGGTCTCGCCGAGAACGGCACCCCGCCGACCAGCCTGGAGACCAGCGCCGAGGTCGAGTTCACCCCCGGCAAGGGCATCACTGGCATCAAGCTCACCACCCGCGGTGTGGTCGACGGCCTCGACAACGAGACCTTCGTCAGCCTCGCCGAGGCCGCCAAGGCCGGCTGCCCGGTCAGCCAGGCCCTCGCCGGCACCACGATCACCCTGGACGCCGCGCTCGCCTGAGCCCGCGACGACTCTGACGAAAGATGGTTGATGCCCGGCCTCGGCCGGGCATCAACCATCTCGTACGTCAGGCGTTGGCCTTCTGCTCCTGGGCAGCGGCGTCCTTCTCCTCGCGGTGCCAGATGACCCGCTGCGGGAAGGGGATCTCGATGCCCTCGTAGTCGAGACGGGCCTTGATCCGCTGCCGCATCTCGCGGGCGATCGCCCACTGCTTGAGCGGCAGGGTCTTGACGAGCACCCGCACGGTGATCGCATCGGCGGCGAGCGCCTCGACACCGGTGACCTCGGGCTCCTCGATGATCTGGCCCTTGAACTCCTCGTCGATCCACAGGTCGTGGGAGACCTCGCGGAGGACGCGCTGGACCTTGTTGAGGTCCTCGTTGTAGCCGACACCGACGTCGATGACGGCGCGGGCCCAGTTCTGGCTGTGGTTGCCGACGGTGAGGATCTCGCCGTTGGGGATGTACCAGACGGTGCCGTCGAGCGAGCGCAGCCGGGTGATCCGCAGGGTCACGGCCTCGACCGTGCCGCTGATGTTGTTGACCTCGATGCTGTCGCCGACGCCGTACTGGTCCTCGATGATCATGAAGATGCCGGACAGGTAGTCCCGCACCAGCGACTGGGCGCCGAAGCCGAGCGCCAGACCGACGATCCCGGCGGAGGCGATGATCGGGGCGATGTTGATGCCGAGCTCGGACAGGATCATGGTGGCGAAGACCGCGACCAGGACGCCGGTGACGACGCTCTTGAAGAGCGAGCCGATCGCCTGGGCGCGCTGGCTGCGGCGGGAGCTCGCGTGGATCTCCTCGCCCGCCTCGTGCATCCTGGTGATCTTCCCGGCCAGCGCCGGTGCCTCGACCGCGCGGTGGACGACCTTGTCGATCACCCGGTGAAGCACCCAGCGGAGCACGATGGCCAGCACGATCAGGCCGAGGATGCGCAGCGGGATGCCGATCACCCACTCGCCGAGCTTCGACCAGGAGACCGAGAGCAATGGAGGGTTCGGGGGAATGGACATGCGCTCCAGTATCCAACGCGGTCAAGGGCAGGTGCGAATCTCTGGGTGGGGATGGGGGCACACAGGTACGCCGGTTAGTATCTGCCCGTGAGCAACCAGATCCTGCGCCGCGCCGGCCTGCTCGGCGCCTCCGCCACCGCCGCCGTCGTCGCCTCTGTTGCTACCGCCGGCCCCGCCAGCGCCGAGGTTCCCAACGGCTGGCCGATCGCCGAGGACATGACCGCCTCCGGTCTGCTCCTGCTCATCCTGCTCATCCCGGTGATCCTGATGGTGGTCATCTCGCTCCTGGTGCTCCTGCCCGGCGTGCTCCGCGGCGAGGGGCTGCTCCCCAAGCCCCACAAGGCCGAGGACGACAACCTCCCCGCCGCGACGCACTGACCCTCGGGTCGCTCAGCTGAGACTGTTCACCTGAGGATGGCGAGCTTCTGGGTCGCCCGCGTCATCGCGACGTAGCGGTCCACCGCACCCTCGATCCCGGTCCCGTACGTCTCGGGCTCGATCAGCACGACCAGGTCGAACTCGAGCCCCTTGGCGTGCTCGGGGCTCAGGCGGCGTACCCGGCCCTCGTCGGTGTCGGGTGAGCCCGCGGCGATGACGCAGGCGATGCCTTCCGCGTTCTCGGCGAGCCAGGTGTCGAGGATCTCGTCGAGATCCGCCACGGGACCGTGGAGGACCGGGATGCCGGAGGCACGGATCGACGTGGGCACGTTGGCGTCGGGGAGCGCGGCCCGGATGACCGGCTCGGCCTCGGCCATCACCTCCTCGGGCGTGCGGTAGTTGATGCTCAGGCCGGCCATCTCGATCCGGTCCAGACCGACCCGCTCGAGCCGCTCCTGCCACGACTCGGTGAACCCGTGCCTCGCCTGGGCCCGGTCACCGACGATCGTGAAGCTGCGCGAGGGGCAGCGGCTGATCAGCATCTGCCACTCGGCGTCGGTCAGCTCCTGGGCCTCGTCGACGACGATGTGCGCGAACGGTCCGGCGTACGGGTCGAGCTCGTCGGGCTCGCGGACCGAGTCGTCCAGGAGCGCGGTGCGCACGTCCTGGCCGCGCAGCATCGACATCACCTTCATCTCGGAGTCGTCGTGGCTGATCAGGTCCGAGACGACCTCGGCCTTCGCCTTGCGGTCGGCCGCCGCGGCCGCCTTCTTGGCGCTCCGGCGCCGCGACGCGTCCGGGTCGCCGAGCCGGCGGTGGGCGGCGTCGAGCAGCGGCAGGTCCGCCTCGGTCCACGCCTGCCCGGCCTGAACAACCTGGTCGCGCTGCAGGTGCTTCACCTCCTCGGGCGTGAGCCACGGCGCGCACATCCGCAGGAACGCCGGCACCTCCCAGAGGTCCCCGACGATGTCGGCCGGCCGCAGCCGCGGCCAGACCTCGCCGAAGACGTCGAGGAGGCCTGCGTTGGTCTCCAGCGAGGCGCGAAGGGCGTCGACCGCGTCCTCGTCGACGAGCCCGTACGCGTCGAACTCGTCCTCCTCCTGGTCGGAGTCGCCCCAGTCGTCGAGATCGACGTCGGCGTCGTAGTCGCGGTCCGGGTCGCCGGCGCCGTTCGCCTGGATCTTGTCGGTCACGATCCTCAGCAGCGCGTCCCAGACCTGGTCGCGGGCGTCGTTGTGCGGCGTACCCTGCTCCGCCGCCGCGATCGCCTCGGCCCAGTCGCCGACGCTGATCACCGCGTCACCGTAGGGCGTCTCGACCAGCGTCGGCTTCGACGGCGGCTTCTCGTAGAGCGCGACCGCCGGCTCGATCGCCGCGACCATCCGGGCGTCGGCCTTGAGCCGGGCGACCTCCTGGTCGGTCTCCGGCAGCAGCGAGGCACCCTCCGGGATCATCCGCCGCAGCGTGGTGGTGCGTACGCCCTCCTCACCCAGGCTCGGCAGCACGTCCGCGACGTAGGAGAGATAGGGCTCGTGCGGTCCCACGAACAGCACCCCGCCCTTGCCCTCGCCCAGCCGCGGGTCGGAGTAGAGGAGGTACGCCGTGCGGTGCAGCGCCACCACGGTCTTCCCCGTCCCCGGGCCGCCGTCGACGACCAGGGCGCCTCGCGAGGACGCACGGATGATCGCGTCCTGGTCGGACTGGATCGTGCCGAGCACGTCGCGCATCCGCGGGGAGCGGCTGCTGCCGAGGGTGGCGATGAAGGCCGACTGGTCATCCAGCGCCGCATGCCCCTCGAGCCCCTCGGCGGTGAAGACCTCGTCCCAGTAGTCGGTGACCCGCCCGTTGGTCCAGCGGTAGCGACGCCGGCTCAGCAGCCCGCGCGGGTCGGCGTGCGTCGCGGCGAAGAACGGCGCCGCGGCCGGCGAGCGCCAGTCGACCAGCAGCCGCCTTCCGTCGCTGGCGGTCAGCCCGAGGCGCCCGATGTAGATCGTGTCGCCCGACTCGGTGACGATCCGGCCCAGACACAGGTCCAGGCTGAACCTGCGCAACATCCGTAGCTGCCCACCGATCCGGTGCACCTCCAGATCGCGGTCCATCGCCTCCTGCCCGTGACCGCCCGGCCGGCGGCGTACGTCGTCCAGCCGCTCGTTGAGCTCGGCGATCTGCTCCTCGAGGCTCTGCCCGATGGCGGCGAAGTGCCGCTCGTCATCGGCGATCAGTGCCGGGTCCGCCTTCGCATCGTGACGGCCCGCGAGATCGAATGCTTGCAACGTTGAATCCCCTGTCTGAACAGGCGCTTTACCTGTTCGAGGAGGAGATTCTGCCCCCATCCGGGGGGCTTGTTTCAAGCCCCTGGGTGCGCTATAAAGTTGTTAGTGGAAGGGAGAGTTTCTCCCTTCCATTCGTCGTTTTCAGGCGCCGAGCCGGCGCATCTTGACGCAAAACCCCGCCGAGTCGGCGCGTTCGAACGCGCCGACTCGGCGGGGATTGTGGTCAGGACGAGCCGACTCGGCGGCAGGCCTACTGCGCGTCGCGCTCCTGAGCGGCGAGGGCGCGGGCGACCTCGTCACGTCCCTCGCGCACGAACCGCTTGGCGGCGGGCTCGGCGGGGGAGGTCTCCAGCCACTTGTCGGCCTTCTCCAGGAGCTCGGGGGAGGCGGCCGGCTTCGGGAAGATGAACTCCAGCACCGTCGAGGCGCGGTGGGTGCCGAGGTGGTCCCAGAGGGTGTCGGCGGCCTCGAAGTAGCGGTCGACGTAGGGCGCCAGCACCTCGTCCTGTCCGCTGCGCTGGAACGAGAGCACGATCGAGCGGGCGGTCTCGTTGGCGACGTCGGTGCGGACGACGACCGCGTCCCAGGCCGCCGCCTTGGCCTCGGCGGTGGGCTGCGCGGCGCGGGCCGCAGCCGCCTTCTCCTGGCCGGAGATGGTGTTGTCGCGCTCGAGCTCGGCGTCGATCTCGGCCTCACCGAAGGTGCCCGAGGCGGCCAGGCCGGTGACCAGCGCCCAGCGCAGGTCCTGGTCGATCTCGAGACCGTCGTAGGCCAGGTCGCCGGAGAGCAGCGCCTGGAGGTCGGCGATCGCGGCCTCGGAGCGGGCAGCCGCGGCGTACGTCCGGGCGAAGGTCAGCTGGTGGTCGCTGCCCGGGGCGGCGCCCTCCAGCAGGCTCTTGAGCCCGCTCTCCCAGCGCGCCTTGAGGGCGTCGCGGTTGGCCGGGGCCGAGAACGAGTTGACCGCCTGGGCGGCGAAGACCGGGATCCGGGTGACGCCCCAGGCGTCGGTCTCCTGGCCGATGTTGGCGAGCACGAGCTCGACGAAGTCGCTGGCCCGCATCTCCGCGTCGCGGGTCATGTCCCAGGCCGCGCCCCAGATCAGCGCGCGCGAGAGCGAGTCGTCCAGCACCGACAGCGAGGACAGCGCGGTGGCCAGCGAGCGCTCGTCGAGCCGGATCTTGGCGTACGTCAGGTCGCCCTCGTTCAGCAGCAGCAGGTCGGGCTGCTTGACGCCGGCCAGCTGCGGGACCTCGGTCAGCTCACCGGTGACGTCGATCTCGAACGCGTCCCGGCGGACGAGCGAGCCGTCGACCAGGTCGTAGAGGCCGAGGCCGATGCGGTGGCGGCGGAGCGTCGGATAGTCGGCGGCAGCGCTCTGCTTGACCGCGAAGGCGGCGTAGGAGCCGTCCTCGGCGAGCGTGAACTCGGGGGCGAGGGTGTTGACGCCGGCGGTCTGCAGCCACTCCTGGGCCCAGCCCTGCAGCTCACGGCCGGAGGCGGCCTCGAGGTGGCGCAGCAGGTCCTTGAACTCGGAGTTCCCGTAGGCGAACTCCTTGAAGTAGGCCTTCAGGCCCTCCAGGAACGGCTCCAGCCCGACCCACGCCACCAGCTGCTTCAGGACGGAGGCGCCCTTGGCGTAGGTGATCATGTCGAAGTTGACCTCGACGGCCTGCAGGTCGTAGTTGTCCGCGGCGATCGGGTGGGTGGTGGGCAGCTGGTCCTGGCGGTAGCCGGTCTGCTTGCGCGCGTTGGTGAAGCCGGTCCAGGCGTCGGTGAACTCGGTCGCGTTGGCCTGGGCGTGGTAGCAGGCCCACTCGGCGAAGGACTCGTTGAGCCACAGGTCGTCCCACCACTTCATGGTGACCAGGTCGCCGAACCACATGTGCGCCATCTCGTGGAGGATCACCGAGGCGCGGAAGTCGTAGAAGGAGCGCGGCTGCTTGGAGCGCGGCAGGTATTCGTCGCGCAGCGTGATGGCGCCGGCGTTCTCCATCGCGCCCATGTTGTATTCCGGCACGTAGAGCTGGTCGTACTTCCCGAACGGGTAGGGGAAGTCGAAGGCGTCCTCGAAGAACTCGAAGCCCTGCTTGGTGATCTTCACGACCTCGTCGCGGTCGAGGTAGGGGACCAGCGACTGGCGGCAGTAGTGGCCCAGCGGGATCGTGCCGAACTTGCCCTCGTAGACGTCCTGGACCTCGTGGTACTCACCGGCGATCAGCGCGGTGATGTAGGTCGACATCTTCTTGGTGGGCTCGAAGTCCCAGGTCGCGCGGCCGTCGCCCAGCGGCTTCGGCTCGGGGGTGGCGGCGTTGGAGACGACCTTCCAGCCCTCGGGGGCGGTCACGTGGAAGGTGAAGACGGACTTGAGGTCGGGCTGCTCGAAGGTGGTGTAGACACGGCGGGCGTCGGGGACCTCGAACTGGGAGTAGAGGTAGACGCGGTCGTCGGCGGGGTCGACGAAGCGGTGCAGGCCCTCGCCGGTGTGGGAGTAGGTGCAGTCGGCCTTGACGACCAGCACGTTCTCGGCGGCGAGGCCGTCGAGCTGGATCCGGGAGTCCTGGTACGCAACCGCGGGGTCGAGCGCGACGCCGTTGAGGGTGATCTCGTGGACGGTCGCGTCGACGAGATCGGCGAAGGTCGAGGCGCCGGCCTCGGTGGAGGTGAAGGTGATCGTCGTCGTCGAGGCGAAGGTCTCGGGGCCCGTGGTGAGGTCGAGATCGATGTCGTACGAGAGGACGTCGAGCAGTGCGGCCCTAGCGGTGGCTTCGGCGCGCGTCAGATTGGTTCCAGGCATGCCTGGATCCTCTCATTCTGCCCGGATTTCGAGACATTTATATCGCGCTTGTTGCCCGTTCTTGGGAGTCGTTGAGCGTGGAAAGTAAAAATACAGTGTTGTAATTCCGACACACCGGTATCAATGGTTGACAACTTTCTCTAGGGTGCTCTTGTGCCCCTCAAGTCACAGAAACACCAGTATTCACAGGAGTCGCGCCGGGTGGGGAAGCCTGGCGGGGCGCTGCGCCGGACCTTGGTCACCGGCGCGGTTCTGCTGCTCGTCGGCCTCGGTGTACAAGTCATCCCTAAGTTGGCATCACCGGCGCACGCGGGCTCGATCACGCTCTGCTCCGGCTTCTCGGACTGCCGCAGCAAGGGCTATTCCACCGGTGGCTACGAGAGTGCGTGGGGAAGCATGTACTGGCGGATGTACGCCGGCCGGAACTGCACCAACTACGTCGCGTACCGGCTGATCCAGACCGGCCTGCCGAACTCCCGCCCCTGGTCGGGCGAGGGCAACGCGACCAACTGGGGCGTGGCGCTGAGCAACCTGACGAACCGGACGCCCACGGTCGGCTCCGTCGCCTGGTGGCACTCCTCGCACCCGAGCGCGAGCCGTTTCGGGCACGTCGCGATCGTCGAGCGGGTCGACTCGGACTCGATCACCATCTCGGAGTCCAACTACGGCAGCGACATCAGCTGGCGCCGGATCGGCAAGGGCTCGGTGAACTACCCGACCGGGTTCATCCACTTCAACGACAAGCGCCTCTCGGTCACCGAGCGGCCCACGGTCGAAGGGACCGCGCAGGTCGGCAAGGCGGTCACCGTCAACACCGGCTCGTGGAGCCCGAACCCGAACAAGATCCGCTACCAGTGGATCGTCGACAAGAAGCCGATCCCGGGTGCGACCAACAAGACCTTCCGCATCCCCGGCAACCTCGCCGGCAAGCAGATCGCGGCCGTGCTCACCGGCACCCGCCGCGACTACAGCCAGGCCAAGACGATGAGCGAGATCCTGCCGCCGATCAAGCAGGGCACGTTCAAGGTGCTGAAGCAACCGACGATCAGCGGCACCCAGAAGGTCGGCGCCACGATCTCCGTCGGCGGAGCGGACTACGAGCCGTCGGCCAAGATCGGCGAGGTCAGGTGGTACGCCGACAAGACCCTGATCACGCGCACCAAGTCCCGCTTCCTGAAGGTGCCCGCATCGGCCTCGGGGAAGAGGATCGGCGCGGTCGTCGTCGGTGTCCAGGAGGGCTACCGCTCGAAGGGGTCCTACGCCTTCGCCGACACCCTCGTCGGTGGCGGCAAGGCTCCGGAGCAGCCGGCCGAGCCGCCGCCCGGCGGCACGCTCGCTCAGACGGCAGCCGGCTTCGTGAAGGGCGGCACCCGTCTCGGCGGCCTGATGCAGGTCGACCCGGGCAGCTTCAGCGAGGACGTCGACCTCTCCTACCAGTGGACCCGTGAGGACACGCCGATCTCCGGGGCGACGACCGAGAAGTACCATCCGACGGAGGCCGACGTCGGCCACCGCCTCAGCGTCACCGTGGTGGCCCGGTCCGGCAGCGGCGAGACGCTGACCAAGACGTACGGCCCCAGCGGCCGCGTCCGGGTCAAGCCGAACGTCCAGGTCACCGCGACCGGAGGCGACGGGCAGGCGGAGGTCGCCGTCAAGGTCACCGCCCCCGGCTACCTGCCGACCGGGACGGTCAAGATCACGACCAACGGCGGACGTACGGTCACCAAGACGCTCAGCGGTGGAGCGGCCGGGGTCACGTTCGTCAAGCTCCCCGAGGGGGAGTACGCCGTCACCGCCGCCTACGGCGGCGACGAGGTCGCCTACTGGGCCAGCGGGGGTGACTTCACCACCGTCAGGTGACGGCAGGAACAGATTCACGGCGGGGGTGGTTCAGTGTGGATATGACACAGACCACCCCCGCTGCGCCGTCCGAGAAGACCTCCGAGAAGACCGCCGCCGACTTCTGGTTCGACCCCGCCTGTCCGTTCGCCTGGATCACCTCGCGCTGGATCCTCGAGGTCGAGAAGGTGCGTGATGTCGAGGTGACCTGGCACATCATGAGCCTGGCGTACCTCAACCAGGACAAGGACATCCCGCAGGAGTACCGCGACTTCCTCTCCACCGCGTGGGGCCCGGTGCGGGTCTGCATGGCGGTGCAGAACGAGTACGGCCAGGAGAAGCTGGCCGAGATCTACACCGCGCTGGGCACCCGTCGTCACGTCGAGGGCCGCGACTTCGACCGCGCGCTGATCGAGGAGGCGCTGGCCTCGGTCGGGCTGCCGATCGAGCTGGCCGACGCGATGGACGACTCCGGCTACGACGAGGCGATCGCGAAGTCCCACCACGAGGGCATGGACCAGGTCGGCAACGACGTCGGCACCCCGACGATCGCGATGAACGGCTCGGCCTTCTTCGGCCCGGTCATCTCCAAGGCGCCGAAGGGCGAGGAGGCCGGGAAGCTCTGGGACGGGTTCCAGCTGATCACCGCCTACCCCTACGTCTACGAGCTCAAGCGCGCCCGGGTCCACGACCTCGACTTCAGCTGAGGACGCTGCCTACCGAGGACGCTCGATTTGAGGTCGCCGGCGGGTTCGGGCGGTGGGACCATCGCATATGACCCTGACCGTATTGCGTCGCCCGCTGGCGCTGACTCTGTCGCTGGCCGCCCTCGTGGCCGGCTCGGCCGCCTGCGGCGGCACTGCATCCTCGGGCAAGGACACGTCGTACGCCGACGAGTCCCCCAAGAAGATCCTCGCCGACGCGAAGGCGTCGATGAGCTCGCTGGAGTCGGTCCATCTCTCGGGGACCGGCCTCGACGACGGCGCCGAGATGACGATCGACATGACCGTCTCCACGGCGGGCGACTGCACCGGCACCATCGGTACGCCCGACGGGGAGATGACGCTGCTCGTCGTCGGAGGCAAGGCCTGGTTCAAGGCCGACCGGGCGTTCTGGAAGGCCAACGCCGGTAGCGACGCCGATGCCGTCCTCGCGATGGTGGGGAAGAAGTGGGTCGTCGGTGGCGACGACCTCGGCGACCTCACCGGGCTGTGCGACTGGGACGAGCTCTCCGACGAGTTCCTCGAGCTGCTGGTCCCGAGCACCATCGAGGGCCTGACGATCAAGAAGTCGAAGGACCAGGTCGACGGGCAGCCGGTGATCAAGCTCGAGGACCGCAGCAGCGAGCAGGGCACGATCTATGTCCGGGCCGAGGAGCCCCACTACGTCGTCAAGGTGTCCAACACCGGCAAGGACGCCGCCGACGTGGTCTTCAGCGCCTTCGACGAGCCCACCGAGATCGTCGCGCCGAAGCCCCGTCAGCAGATCGACTTCGACAACATGGAGTAGTCGGGGATCGGGTGGTGACGGGTCGGCAGCCGAAGACGTACGTTGGCTTCATGGCGACTGACGAGGCAGGAATCCTCTCGAGGGCGCTCGACCAGACCGGCGACCTGCTCGACCGGGTGCACGCCGAGAGCGTCTCGCGGCCGACGCCGTGCGAGCAGTGGGACGTCGGCGCGCTGGCGGACCACGTGATCGCCGACGCGACCAATTTCGTCACGATGCTGCACGGTGGGGAGCCCGACTGGGGCGCGCCGTCACCGCACGTCAGCGAGAGCTGGGGGCCGAGGTTCCGGGTCGGCGCCGACGACGTGCTCCACGCCTGGGACCAGGGGCCCGGCGCGACCGACGGGGAGGGCGGCCCGGCGGTGCCGGTCGGCCTGCTCGTCGCCGAGTACGCCACCCACTCCTGGGACCTCGCCACGGCGCTCGGCGTCCCGTCCACCGAGCTCGATCCGGAGCTGGCCGAGGTCGCGCTGGACTTCATGAAGGCGACCCTGAAGCCGGAGATGCGCACGGGCGCCTTCCAGCCCGAGGTGGCTGCGCCCGAGGGCGCCGGGGCCTACGAGCGGCTGGCTGCTTTCGCGGGACGCAGGCCCGCCTGAGACCATGGTCGTGTGGTTGACCAGATGGGAGTGTTCGCGCTGCAGCGGGCACTGACGCAGGCAGCAGAGCTTCTCGACACCGTCACGGCGGACGACCTGACCCGGCCGACACCGTGTCCGGAGTGGGATCTGCGCAAGCTCGCCAACCACATGATCGCCCAGCCGCGCGTCTTCGTGACGATGCTCCAGGGCTCCCCGCCCGGATGGGACGGGCGTGAGGACTATGCGGTCAACCTCGGCGAGGAGCTGCGCACCCGGGGCAACGCGCTGATCAACCTGTGGCGCGAGGTGGGCCCTGACGACATGGTGATGGTCGACCCCGACTGGCAGTCGGCCGAGATCGCGGTCCACACCTGGGACCTGTGCGCCGCGCTCGACCGGCCGACCGACGGCCTCGACGAGGCGGTCGCCCAGCGGGCGGTCGTCGCGATGGACCGCATCCTCGGGCCGGAGCGCAAGGGGCGGGCCTTCGTCAACGCGCTCTCGGCCCCGGAGGGGGCGGGTGCGTACGAGCACCTGGCTGCGTACGCCGGACGGCCGGTGCCGTTCGTCGTGAGCTCCTGAACGGGCGCGGCCTCAGTAGTCACAGAGGTCCCAGACGACACACCGAACACAGGGGTTTGCGGCATGTCGGGCCGTTGATTCTCCAAAATCAAGGGTATGGCCCGCTTCCCCCGCGTCATCACCGTGACCCTGACCGCTGTCGTTCTCGGCGCGTCGATGCTCGTCCCTGCCATCGGGTCGTCGATGGATCCTGCGGCCGCCCAGAACGACGACCAGCTGATCAAGCTGCCGCGTCTCGAGGACGGCATCGCCACCCGTGACGTGAAGCTGCCGCCGAGGCTGACCGAGCGGTCGGCCGGCGCGGCTGCGACGGAGAAGCTGCGGACCACGACCTTCTCGATGGTCGGGGTGTCCTGGTCCGGGGCGGAGACGCCCACGGTCGAGATGCGGGTGAGCAAGTCCGACACGTGGCGCGACTGGCAGGAGCTGCCGCTGCAGGAGGACCTCCCCGACGGAGCCGAGGAGACCTTCGCCGCGCGCGGCAAGGTCGAGCGCCGGGGCACCCAGCCGGTGTGGACCGGCCGGGCCAGCGGTGTCCAGGTGCGGGTCGCGGGCGCGCAGCCCAAGGACCTGAAGCTGACCCTGATCAACACCGGGCCGCAGGAGGACGTCAAGGCTCCGAAGAACGCCGACGAGGACCCGGGCTACGGCAGCGCGTCCGACGGCAGTGCCGCGAACGGCCGGGTCGCGCGATCGCGACCGCGGTGGGCGCCCAAGCCGACGATCTTCACCCGGGCGCAGTGGGGCGCCAACAACTCCTGGCGCAACGGCCGCCCGGAGTACAACTCCTCGCTCAAGCAGGTCCACATCCACCACACCGCCACGAGCAACAACTACTCCAAGGGCGACGTGCCGGGGATCATCCGCGGCATCTACAGCTATCACACCAGGTCACTGGGGTGGTTCGACATCGCCTACAACTTCCTCATCGACAAGTACGGCCGCGCCTGGGAGGGCCGCTCCGGCGGCATCGACCGGCTGGTCAAGGGTGCCCACACGCGCGGCTTCAACCACCAGTCGATGGGCATCGCCCTGATCGGCAACTTCGAGCACGTACGTCCCACCGACGACGCCCTCATCAAGACCGAGCGGATGGCGGCCTGGAAGCTCGACATGGCCGGCCGCGACGAGCGCGGCACGCTCGAGACGATCTCCCAGGGCAGCGACCGGTTCCCGTCGGGGCGGCGGGTGCGGGTCTGGGTCATCGACGGCCACTTCCACACCAACGAGACCTCCTGCCCGGGCGCCCAGCTCGCCAAGTGGCTGCCGTGGATCCGGAAGTACGCCTACAAGCGCGACCAGATGTTCAACTGAGGCGGCGGCGAATAAAACAAGTGGCACCTGCTCACTAGGATGCTGCCCATGAGCAATGTTCTGTCCGCAGTCGCCTGGCCGTACGCAAACGGCCCGCGCCACATCGGCCACGTGGCCGGTTTCGGCGTGCCCTCCGACGTCTTCAGTCGGTACATGCGGATGGCGGGTCACGACGTGCTCATGGTCTCCGGCTCCGACGAGCACGGCACCCCGATCCTGATCGCCGCCGACGAGGCCGGCGTGACCCCCCAGGAGCTCGTCGACAAGAACCACCGGATCATCGTCGAGGACCTGACCTCGCTCGGCCTGACCTACGACCTCTACACCCGCACCACCTCGGCCAACCACCACTCGGTGGTGCAGGAGCTGTTCCTCGGGGTCTACAACAACGGCTACTTCGTCGAGCAGACCTCCAAGGGCGCGATCTCGCCGTCGACCGGCCGGACCCTGCCGGACCGCTACATCGAGGGCACCTGCCCGATCTGTGGGTACGACGGTGCCCGCGGTGACCAGTGCGACAACTGCGGCAACCAGCTCGACCCGGACCAGCTGATCAACCCCGTCTCCAAGATCAACGGCGAGACCCCGGAGTTCATCGAGACCCAGCACTACTTCCTCGACCTGCCGGCACTCGCCGAGGCGCTGCACGCCTACCTCGACGAGCGCGAGCAGACCGGTCTGTGGCGTCCCAACGTCATCCGGTTCAGCCAGAACATCCTCAAGGAGATCCGCCCGCGCGCGATGACGCGCGACATCGACTGGGGCATCCGGATCCCGCTCGACGGGTGGCGCGAGAACCCGACCAAGCGGATGTACGTCTGGTTCGACGCGGTCATCGGCTACCTGTCCGCCTCGATCGAGTGGGCCCGGCGCTCCGGGAACCCCGAGGCCTGGCGAGCCTGGTGGAACGACCCGGAGGCGCTGTCCTACTACTTCATGGGCAAGGACAACATCGTCTTCCACGCCCAGATCTGGCCGGCCGAGCTGCTCGCCTACAACGGTCAGGGTTCGAAGGGCGGCCAGCCGGGGGCGTACGACACCCTCAACCTGCCGACCGAGGTCGTCTCCAGCGAGTTCCTGACGATGGAGGGCAAGAAGTTCTCCTCCTCGAAGAAGATCGTGATCTACGTGCGCGACCTGCTCTCGCGCTACCAGCCCGACGCGTTCCGCTACTTCGTGGCCGCCGCCGGCCCCGAGTCGAACGACTCCGACTTCACCTGGGCCGAGTTCGTGCGGCGTACGAACGACGAGCTCGTCGCCGGCTGGGGCAACCTGGTCAACCGCACCGCCACCCTGATCGCGAAGAACTTCGGCGAGCTGCCCGCTGCCGGGACGCTGACCGAGGCGGACCAGGCGATCCTGGACACCGTCGGTGGCGCGTTCGCCACGGTCGGTGACCTGATCGGCCGCCACCGGCAGAAGCAGGCGATCGGCGAGGCGATGCGGGCCGTCGGCGAGGTCAACAAGTACGTCACCGACCTCGAGCCGTGGAAGCTCGCCAAGGCTCCCGAGGACCGCGAGCGGCTCGGCACCGTGCTGCACGTGATGGCGCAGTGCGTCGCCGACCTCAACCTGATCCTGTCGCCGTTCCTGCCGTTCTCCGCCAACGAGATCGACAAGGCCCTCGGCGGCAAGGGTGAGGTGGCCCCGATGCCCCACATCGAAGAGGTCGAGGACCTCGACACCGGCAAGGCCTACCCGATCATCACCGGCGACTACTCCGGCGCGCCCTCGTGGCAGCGCCACCCGATCGTCGTCGGCACCCCGGTCTCGAAGCCCACGCCGGTCTTCCAGAAGCTGGACACCGCGATCGTCGACGAGGAGCTCGACCGCCTCGGCATCGAGCCGTGACCCGGGTCGTTGCGCTCCTCGGCGACGACCGAGGACACCGCAGCCATCAGGAGCTCAACGCGCTGCGGCCGCAGCTGGCCGAGCTCGGGGTCGAGACGGAGTGGGTGCCGACCGACTCCGGGTTCGAGATCTCGACCTACGACGGGGTCTGGCTGGTTCCCGGCTCGCCCTACGCCTCCGACGCCGCGGTGATGGCTGCCCTCACCGTGGTGCGGGAGCGGGGGATCCCGTTCCTCGGGGTGTGCGGCGGGATGCAGTACGCGGTGCTGGAGTGGACCCGCAACGTACTCGGCTCCGCGGCGACCCACGCCGAGTCCGACGGCGCCGGCGACGACAACGCGGTCGCCGCGCTCGCCTGCTCGCTCTACGGCGAGGAGCGGCTGGTGACGCCCGTGCCCGGCACGCGGTTCGACGGTTGGCAGCCGGAGCCGTTCGTCGGGATGCACTTCTGCAACTACGCCCCGACCGCCGAGGCGATCGCCGCGCTGGAGAAGGCCGGCGTCGTGATCGGCGCCACCGCGGACGACGCCGGCGCGGAGGTCCTGGAGTTCCCGGACCACCCGTTCTACGTCACCAGCATGTTCCAGCCCCACATCGGTGCCCTCGCCGGCGCCCCGGTCCACCCGCTCGTGCGCGCGTTCGTGAGCGCGGTCGCCGCACGACGATGAGCGTCACGCTCCAGTTCCACCCCGACTGGCCGTACGCGGGCGGGCTGGTGATCGAGTCGCTGGCACGAGACGGAACGTACCGCTCGCAGTTCGAGACCGGGACGTCGAACGGCGGCTTGACCGCGCATCCGGGCGGGGACCGGTGGTGGTGGGAGAGCCGACTCTTCGGCGGGCGCTACGACGAGGCGCCGGCCGCCGACCGCCCGGTCTACGGAGCCTGGAACCGCCGTCGGGATCCGTACGGCGGCGCGATCCGGTTCGGGTCGGCCCACCTCCGGCTTCGTGCCGAGGTGCTGGAGCGGTGCACCTTCTGCTTCCCCGACTCGGTCCTCGAGCCGACGGACTTCGGCGGTCAGGAGATGCTGCCGCACCTGTCCGCGATGGCCGACGCCTCCGGTTTCGACGCCCTCGACGAGTGCGTCGAGGCGCACGTGCACGGCGGCGTCGTCATCGAGCGGGACGTCGAGGCGGTCGTGCTCGACCCCTGCTTCCGGAACACGTCGGTCGAGGCCGCGGCCGCCGACCTCGGCTGCGCGGTGGAGTGGCATCCCGGGTTCCGGGTCGCCACCGATGGCCTCGATCCGAGCTACCGCGGTCAGGAGTACGTCGACCTGGCACGGTCGCTGGGTGACGTACTCACGCCCGATGTTCTCGGGGACGCCGCGCGGTCGGGCGACCATGACCCGCAGTCCGTCAAGCGGGTCTGGCACTACCTGGCGAGGTTCGGAAGGTCCACGGCGGCGGCGTAGCGCTTCGCGAGGATCTCGAGGTGGTCGCGGAGCTCCGGGGGTGACTCGACGGTGAAGTCGAGGCCGAGCATGCCGATCCAGACGGCCACGACCTCGAGGCTGTCGCCGCCGGTGACCAGGACGCTGCGGTCGGGAGCGATCGGCTCGACGGTGCCGACGGCGGGGTTGATGCGGGAGATGACCTCCTCGGCGGAGGCGGCGATGACCAGGCGGGCGTGGACGGCCCAGCCGGTGCGGGCGACCTCGCGTACGACGAACTCGGTGAGGTCGAACCCCGGGGCAGCCGGACGGAACGGGCGGCCGCCGGGGACCTTGAGCCGCAGCCAGTCGACCCGCAGCGGCGTCCAGGTGTCGGTGCGCGGGTCACGGGCGACGAGATACCAGCGGCGCTGCCAGGAGACCAGCCGGTAGGGCTCGACCTCGATCGGCTCGTCGCGGTAGTCGGCGCGTACGCCCTGACCGTCGCGGATCGCGGTGGCCAGAGCCTGCAGTGTGCCGGCGTCGACGTCCGGGTCGGGGACGTTGCTGTCGGTGTTGACCGGACCGGCCTCCATGGCGTCGACCACCGCGGCCAGCTTGCGGCGCAGGTGGTCGGGGAGCACCTGGTCGAGCTTGGCGAGCGCCCGGGCGCTGGTCTCGGCCACACCGGCGATGCCGGTGGCGGCCCGGAGCCCGACGGCCACCGCGACCGCCTCCTCGTCGTCGAGGAGGAGAGGCGGGAGGTTGCCACCGGTGCCGAGCCGGTAGCGCCCGCCGGGGCCGCGCACCGACTCCACCGGGTAGCCGAGGTCGCGGAGCTTGGTCATGTCGTTGCGCACGGTGCGCTCGGAGACGTCGAGCCGGGTGGCCAGGTCGGCGCCGGTCCAGCCGGCCGAGGACTGCAGCAGGCCGAGCAGCGCCAGGAGTCGCGCGGAGGTTTCCAGCACGGGCTCAGCGTGCTTCAAAAAAGATTCTCGGGCCAGCGAAATTGCGGAATCAGGCTTGCCGGAACCCTTCCTAACGTGGGTCTCACAAGGTCGGAAACCACCAAGGAGAAGTCATGAACACGCAGGTCAGCACCGAGATCAGCAACAAGATCAGCACCGTCACCGTCGAGTTCCCGCAGGCCGATCTCGACGACCTCCGCGCCCGCCTGGACCGCACCCGGTTCGCCCCGAGCGTGCCCGGTGACTCCTGGGACTACGGCACCCCGACTGCCTACCTCGCCGACATGGTCGAGCGCTGGAAGAGCTTCGACTGGCGGGCGGTCGAGGAGCGCATCAACGCGGTCCCCAACCACCTGACCGAGATCGACGGCCAGGTCATCCACTTCGTCCACGTACCCTCCTCGAACCCGGACGCCAAGGCGCTCCTGCTCGCCCACACCTACCCGGGCTCGTTCCTGGAGTTCCTCCCGATGATCGACTCCCTGACCGACGAGTTCCACCTGGTGATCCCGGAGATGCCGGGCTTCGGGCTCTCGACGCCAGTCGTCGACACCGGCTGGACGATGAAGCGGGTCGCCGAGGCGTACGACGTCCTCATGCGCCGGCTCGGCTACGACTCCTACGGGGTGCACGGCAGCGACGGCGGGGCGATGGTCGGCCGCGAGCTGGCGATCCTGAACCCGGAGGGATTCCTGGGCGCCCACGTCCTGCAGCTGTTCTCGTTCCCGTCCGGTGACCCGAGCGAGTTCGAGGGCTTCGGGCCGAAGGAGTACGCAGCCCTGGCGCACATGCAGTGGTTCCAGTCGGTCGGCGGCTACAACGCCATGAACGGCTCCCGCCCGCAGACGGTCGGGGCGGCGCTGGCCGACTCACCCGTCGGGACGCTGGCCTACAGCGAGCTCTTCGAGTCCTTCGGCAACGGCACCTCGCTGGTCACCCCCGAGCAGGTGATCGAGCAGGCGACCTACTACTGGCTCACCAACTCCTACGCCTCGGCGGCGCGCTACCACTACGAGGAGGGGCACGCCGAGCGCGAGCCGGAGGTCTCCCAGGGGCGGATCGGGGTCGCGGTCTTCAAGGACGACTTCCAGACCATCCGGTCGCTGGCCGAGCGGGACAACGCCAACATCCAGCACTGGTCGGAGTTCCCCGAGGGCGGCCACTTCGCCGCCCTGGAGCGCCCCGGCGACATCGTCACGGACCTGAAGGCCTTCTTCGCCTGAGAGCTGGGGTGTAGCTCGAGGATCGCAGTCCCCCCACGGCTGCGATCCTCGAGCACGTTTTCAGGTGGCCGTCGTGGTGACGGTGGTGGCGACCATCACCGCCGTCATGACCGCGGTGACCTCGTCGATCGCATCCTTGACGCCCTTGGCCGCCCAGTCGCCCCGGGCGATCTCCTTCGCCCGCTTCTTGACCGCTCCGGCGCCGACCGCGCGGGCGTCGACCACCTTGTGGGCGAGGTCGATCGAGGAGAGGAGCGCGATCAGCGGCCCGGTCCGGGCGTCGGGGGTGGCGCCCTGGACGAGGACGGCGGCCAGCTGCCCGCGTACGGCGTTCTCGTGGGTCGAGTCGCGGGCCGGCCAGGTGGTGCGCGGGAAGAGGCCGAGGATCTTCTCGTCGCGACGCTTGAGGATGTTGCGGTCGCACAGCCGGGCCGCCAGCGCCTCGTGCAGGCCCTTGCCGAGGCCGGTCACGGCGTTCTTGGCCGTCAGCGGCTTGGCCGCCAACGAGTCGTACGCAGCAGCCAGGACCGGCTCGTCCGGCCGCCGGCCCGGCACCGCCACGGCCGTGGCCGGTGTGAGTCCCGACTTGGGTATCACCTGGGCCGAGCCCGTCATGACGAGCTCGGTCAGGATCGCGCCGCCAAGCGCCTGCTGGACCCACGACGAGGCGAGCGTGCCCTTCTCGTCGTCGAGCACGAGCAGCAGCAGGTCTTCGGCGATGAGCATGCCCTCGACGTTACGGCGGCGCGGCCGTCCGCACCTCCTACGAAAGGACCAACTTCACCCGACCTTGGTCTGGTCAGGCGTTCTCCGACTCGGGCCCGGCGACGTCGAACATCCAGCTCACGCCGTACTTGTCGTCGAACTGGCCGAAGTAGTCTCCCCACGGCGCCTGCGCGAACGGCATCCCGGCGGTGCCACCCTCGGAGAGCTTGGCGTAGTAGTCCGCGAAGCGCGGCTGGTCGGCCGGGTCGGTGCTGGTCATCGCGACGGTGACGCCGGCCGTGGGGGCGACGTAGTCCATCCCCGGAGGTGTGTCGGCCGCCATCAGGACGAGGCCGTCGTCGAGGGTGAGCGAGCCGTGCATGACCAGATCCTTCGCCTCGGGCGGCACCGGACCCATCGCGTCACCCATGGATTCGAAGGTCATCGTCTCCACGGTGCCGCCGAGCACCGACCGGTAGAACTCGAGCGCCTCGGCGGCCTCGGTCCTGAAGCTGATGTAGGGGTTGAGCGTTGCCATCCGGATCGTCTCCTCTGATCGATTTCCGACCCCTTCGCCCACACAGTAAGCGCGCAGGAAGGGCCGGAGAAGAGCGATTCGGGTCGTTGCCCAGATTTCGGGTCTGGTCCGCGGCTCGGTCAGGGACGGACGATCTCGACGCCCAGCCAGCCGGCCAGCGCCTCGATCTCGGCCTCCACCGCGTCGCCGATCTCCGCCGTCCAGGGGAAGTCCTCGTGGACGGCGAAGACGTTCAGAAGCCCCGACTTGTGGTCGACCTTGGCGTCGAGCTTCCCGACCAGCCGCTCCCCGTGCAGGATCGGCAGCGCGAAGTAGCCCCATCGTCGCTTGGCCGCCGGCTTGTACATCTCCAGCACGTAGTCGAACCCGAACAGGTCCAGCGCCCGGTCGCGGTCGTAGACGAGACGGTCGAAGGGGGAGAGCAGGGCCGTACGCGGGGCGAACTCGTCCTCGAGGGCGGCCAGCGCCTCGGGGTCGACCCGCCACTCGCCGTCGACGCCCGTCACGGTGCACGGGACGCCGGCGTCCCCGGCGCCGAGCACCTCACCGCCCGAGGAGTCCTTCCGTCCCGGACGGGCGATCCCGAGCGACGCCAGCCGGCGCACCGTCTCGACCTTCAGCGCCTCCGCGGGCGAGGGCAGTCGCAGGTCGGGTGGGTAGACGCGCTCGGCCAGGTCCCAGGTGCGCAGCTTGCCGCGCCGCCCCGCGACGGCGACCTCGCCCATCCGGTTGAGCAGCTCGATCATGCGCAGGACGTTCTTGTCGTTGGTCCAGCCGGACGACGCCCAGGGCACCTCCGAGGCGTCCTCGATCTCGCCGGCCACGAGCGGGCCGTCGGCTCGCAGACGATCGAGGATCTGCGTACGGAATCGCTTGTTGGCCTCGACCCACTCGACGGCCGGGGTGGATCCGGCCGGGGGAGAGGGCGAGGACGGTCTCGATCTCGTCCATGGGAAAGATGAAGCTGGAGAACTCCACCAGCGAACGCTCCTGCTCGAGCGCGAAGGTGAGATCCGAATGGTCGTACGCATCCCCCAACCGTGACCACGCCACCAGATCGGCGCTCGGCGCGATCGCCCTGGTCGGGTCGATCTGCAGAAGCGTCAGCTGGTCGACGGTCGCCACCAGCGAGACGGGCCGGCGCGCGTCGAGGAGCTGGGCGCGGACCGCGATCCGGCGGGCCTGTTCCGGGGCCAGGGTGAGCGTCATGGTCGCCACATTAGGGGGAGTTCCGGACGACCTGCTGCCGATTCGAACCGATCTTCCGATTCCGCTTGACCGCGCGAATGTTAACGCTCACACTTGAGCGCATCGTGACGACGGTCACACTGGCCGCCGCAGCAGTGGAACCCCTGGAGGACGACCGTGAAGAAGACCCTCATCGCCCTGTGTGCGCTCGCCGTCGGCGGGATGTCGCTCAGCGCGTGCGGTAGCAGCGAAGGCGCCGACGACGGCTCGATCACGATGGGCTTCGCCCAGGTCGGGGCGGAGAGCGGCTGGCGCACCGCCAACACCACCTCGATCCAGGAGTCGGCCAAGGAGGCCGGGATCGACCTGAAGTTCTCGGATGCGCAGCAGAAGCAGGAGAACCAGATCAAGTCGATCCGGTCCTACATCCAGCAGAAGGTGGACGTGATCGCGTTCAGCCCGGTCGTCGAGACCGGCTGGGACGCGGTGCTCCAGGAGGCCAAGCGCGCCAAGATCCCCGTGGTGCTGACCGACCGGGCCGTGGACACCGAGGACACCTCGCTCTACGTCACCTTCATCGGCTCCGACTTCGTCGAGGAGGGTGAGAAGGCAGGGCAGTGGCTGGTCGACAACGCCGACGCCTCCGACGTCGACAAGGACGGCGCGATCAACGTCGTCGAGCTCCAGGGCACCACCGGATCGGCTCCGGCGATCGACCGCAAGAAGGGGTTCGAGGACAAGATCTCCGCGGACTCCAAGATCAAGATCACGGCCTCCCAGACCGGTGACTTCACTCGTGACGGCGGCAAGCAGGTCATGGAGGCCTTCCTGCAGTCCAACCCGAAGATCGACGTCGTCTACGCGCACAACGACGACATGGGCCTGGGCGCGATCGAGGCGATCAAGGCAGCCGGCAAGAAGCCCGGCACCGACATCAAGATCATCACCGTCGACGCGGTCAAGGACGGCATGACCGCACTCGCCGCCGGCGAGATCAACTACATCGTCGAGTGCAGCCCGCTGCTCGGACCGCAGCTGATGGACGTCGCCAAGAAGGTCGCTGCCGGCGAGGAGGTCCCCGACCGCATCGTCACCGAGGAGACCACCTTCACCCCGGAGCAGGCCGCTGAGGCGCTGCCCGACCGGAAGTACTGACGCCCGCTGACCGAGGTACCTCGGCGAGGCGCCGCTTCCCTCGCGGAACTCCGCGAAGGAAGCGCGCGCCCACCGAGTGACCTCGGTGAGCATCCGACCAGCCGCAGCCGCCCCCAGGAGCCAGCACGACATGAGTCAGGCAGAAGTGAAGTCACCCGAACCGGTGGTGGAGATGCTCGACGTCTCCATCACGTTCGGGGCGGTGCGAGCGCTCGACGGCGTCTCGCTTCGTCTCCTCCCGGGGGAGGTGCACGCGCTCATGGGGGAGAACGGGGCGGGGAAGTCGACGCTGATCAAGGCGCTGACGGGCGTCTACACGATCGACTCCGGCCGGGTGGAGATCGCCGGGGTCGAGACGCAGTTCGCCACCCCGGCGGCGGCGCAGCACGCCGGGATCAGCACGGTCTACCAGGAGGTCAACCTGGTGCCCAACCTCACCGTGGCCGAGAACATGCTCCTCGGCCGCGAGCCGCGCCGGCTCGGGCGGATCGACCGGCGTGAGATGAACCGGCGAGCGGCGACCTCGCTCCTGGCCCTGGGCATCGACATCGATCCGGGCTCCGAGCTCGGCGGCCATCCGATCGCCGTGCAGCAGCTGGTCGCGATCGCGCGCGCCGTCGACACCGATGCCCGGGTGCTGATCCTCGACGAGCCCACCTCCAGCCTCGACGCCGACGAGGTGGCCAGGCTCTTCGAGGTGATGCACAGGCTGCGTGACCAGGGCACGGCCATCGTCTTCGTCTCCCATTTCCTCGACCAGGTCTTCGAGATCTCCGACCGGATGACGATCCTGCGCAACGGTCGCGTGGTGGGCGAGCGGCTGGTCGCGGAGACCACGCAGCTCGAGCTGGTGCAGCTGATGATCGGCCGCGATCTCCAGGTCCTCGACCGGCTCGACCATGCCGTGCAGGAGGCCGCGGACGACGCGCCCGCCGAGCAGCGTCTCCCGGTGCTGAGCGCGGTCGGGTTGGGGCGGAAGGGGAGCCTCGAGGCCACCGACCTGAACCTGTACGCCGGGGAGGTCGTCGGCATCGCCGGCCTGCTCGGCTCGGGGCGTACGGAGCTGGCTCGGCTGCTCTTCGGCGCCGACGCCCCCGACACCGGGGAGCTCACGGTCAGGGGTTCGAGCCGCCGCAGGCTCCGGAGCCCCCGGCACGCGATCGACCGCAAGCTCGCCTTCTGCAGCGAGGACCGCAAGGCCGAGGGAGTCTTCGAGGAGCTCTCCGTGGCCGACAACATGCTGCTCGGGCTGCAGGCCAGCCGAGGGTGGCTCCGGCCGATCCCGACCTCGACTCGCGACAAGCTGGTCGGGGAGTTCATGACCGCTCTCGACATCCGGCCCGCCGACCCTAGTCTGCCGATGCGAAGCCTGTCCGGTGGCAATCAGCAGAAGGTCCTGCTGGCGCGCTGGCTGATCACGGAGCCGGACGTACTCCTTCTCGACGAGCCCACCCGTGGCATCGACATCGGTGCCAAGACCCAGATCCAGCAGCTCGTCGCCGACCTCGCCGAGAAGGGGATGAGCGTGGTGTTCATCTCCGCCGAGCTCGAGGAGGTGCTGCGGCTGAGCCACCGGCTGGTGGTCCTCAAGGACCGTCGCAAGATCGCCGAGCGGCCCAACCGGGGCATCGACGTCAACGACGTACTCGAGATCATCACCGGCGAACGCGGTGGCCTGGCCGAGAAGGAGCGGGCAGATGCCTGAGACAGTCAGCAAGGGCAAGGCGCTCGGGGCCCGCGCGATGGCCCACCACCTCTTCTGGCCGCTGGTCGCGCTCGGCGCGCTGCTGGTGGTCAACCTGATCGCGACCCCGACGTTCTTCAACGTACGCATCCAGGACGGTCACCTCTTCGGCAGCCTCGTCGACATCGTGCGCAACGGTGCCCCGGTGCTGCTGGTTGCGATCGGGATGACGCTGGTCATCGCGACGCGCGGGATCGACCTCTCCGTAGGGGCGGTCGCGGCGATCGCGGGTGCGGTCGCCTGCGTCTACATCGTCAAGAGCCCGGCCGACGGCGCCGCGGCCACGGCCGTCGTGGCGATCACGATGGGGCTCGCGGTCTCCGTCGCGCTGGGGCTGTGGAACGGCTTCCTGGTCTCGGTGGTCGGTATCCAGCCGATCATCGCCACGCTGGTCCTGATGGTCGCCGGCCGCGGGATCGCGATGCTGGTGACCGGTGGCCAGATCACCACGGTCAACAACGACACGTTCGCCGCGCTGGCCTCGGGTCACCTGCTCACCCTCCCGGTCGCCGCGCTGATCGCGCTCGGCGTCTTCGCGGCCACCCAGGTCGTCGTACGCCGCACCGCACTCGGCCTGCTCATCGAGTCGGTCGGGATCAACCCGGAGGCGAGCCGGCTGGTGGGGGTGAGGTCGAGGACGATCATCTGGACCGTGTACGTCTTCGCGGCGCTGTGTGCCGGGACGGCCGGCCTGATCATCGCCGCCAACACCCACTCGGTGAACGCCAACAGCCTCGGGCTGTGGATCGAGCTGGACGCGATCCTGGCCGTCGTCATCGGAGGCACGTCGCTGGCCGGCGGCCGCTTCTCGCTGACCGGCACCCTGGTCGGGGCGATGCTGATCGCCACCCTCACCCGGACCATCCCGAACATCGGCATCCCGGCCGAGGCCAACTATCTGTTCAAGGCGCTGGTAGTGGTGATCGTGTGCCTGCTGCAGTCGCCGAAGGCGCGGGCGGTGCTGCAGCGGCGTGGTGACCGCACGCCGACCGGCCCGAGCACCCCGAGCCGCGAGGAGGCGGTCGCATGAGTGTCACGGTTGCTGAGGAAGGGCTCCTGGCCCGGGTCGGGCGGTTCAGCCCGCCGCGGCGCTATCTTCCGGTGCTCGGTACGTTCGCCCTGTTCATCGGCATGTTCGGGGTCGGCGGGCTCCGCTACGAAGGATTCGCCGACCCGCAGGTCTTCCTGACCCTGCTGCTCGACAACGCGTTCCTGATCGTGCTCGCGGTGGGGATGACGTTCGTGATCCTCACCGGCGGGATCGATCTCTCGGTCGGCTCCAACGTGGCGCTCTCGACGCTGATCGCGGCGAGGACGCTCGAGCTCGGCTGGCCGGTGGTCGCGGTGATCGCGGTCGTGCTCGTGGCCGGGTCCCTGCTCGGCACCGCGATGGGGCTGCTGATCCACTACTTCGACATCCAGCCGTTCATCGCGACCCTGGCCGGCATGTTCCTGGCCCGCGGGCTCTGCTACCTGATCAGCGTCGACTCGATCCCGATCAAGGACGAGACCTTCTCGGCCATCGCGTTCGGCTCGATCACCCTGCCTGGTGGCTACTACCTCGGCTGGACGGCCGTCTTCGCTCTGGTGATCGTCGCGATCGCTGCGTACGTCCTCTCCTCGACACGCTTCGGCCGCACCGTCTACGCGCTCGGCGGCAGCGAGCCGTCGGCGCTGCTGATGGGGTTGCCGGTGGCGGCGACCAAGGTCGGGGTGTACGCGATCAGCGGGCTGTGCGCGGCGCTGGGCGGACTGCTGTTCGCGCTCTACACGCTCTCGGGCTACTCCTTGCACGCGGTCGGGATGGAGCTCGACGCGATCGCCGCCGTCGTCATCGGCGGCACGCTGCTCACCGGCGGCCGCGGGTTCGTGATCGGGTCGCTGCTCGGGGTGCTCGTGCTCGGGACGATCCAGACGTTCATCTCGTTCGACGGGACGCTGTCGTCGTGGTGGACCAGGATTTCGATCGGGGTTCTGGTGCTGGTCTTCGTCGTCGCGCAGCGGGTGTTGACTCGGCGCTAGGGCGGGTTTCCGGCCTGTCGGGTGCTGTGTTCTT